>NZ_CALDGS010000048.1 GCF_937941905.1 uncultured Mycolicibacterium sp.
GCTTCACCGCGCCGGAGGGCAAGACGATGGGCCACGCCGGCGCCATCGTGTCCGGCTCGTCGGGCACCGCCCAGGCCAAGAAGGAAGCGCTGGAGGCCGCCGGGGTCAAGGTCGGCAAGACGCCGTCGGAGACCGCCGCGATCGCCCGCGAGATCCTGAAGAACCTCTGACCGTTTCACCGGAATAGCATTCCCGGTCGCGATCCGCGCGATCGCAGGACCGGGAATGCTATTCCGCGTATTTAGGGGATGTGCATGGTTGATTCGCGTACGCCTGTGATCGTCGGAGTCGGGCAGTTCACCGAACACCTCGGGGACGACTACCGCGGTATGTCGGCGGTCGAGCTGGCCGCCGAGGCCGCCCGCGCCGCGCTGGAGGACTGCGGCGGCCAGGGGGTGGCCGCGGCCATCGACACCGTCGCCGGGGTGCGGCCGTTCGAGCTGTCCATGCCGTCCCCGCCGCCGTTCGGCGCCTCCGACAACTACCCGCGCTCGGTGGCCAACCGGATCGGCGCCGACCCGGCCCGGGCGGTGCTGGAGAAGATCGGCGGACAGGGCCCGCAGCACCTGGTCACCGAGTTCGGTGGTGCGATCGCTGCCGGCAAGGCCGACGTGGTGCTGCTGTTCGGCTCCGAGAACACCTCCACCCTGCGGTATTTCGCCAAGCAGGAGGAAAAGCCCGACTTCACCGAGCAGGTCGGGGGCCAGCTCGAGGACCGCGGCCTGGGCTACGAGGGCATCATCGACGGCTACACCGTCGCCCACGGGCTGATCGGCGCGCCGGCCCAGTACGGGCTGATGGAGAACGCCCGCCGGGCCCGGCTCGGGCTCTCGGTCGCCGACTACCGCCGAGCGATGGCGGAGCTGTTCGCGCCGTTCACCGAGGTGGCCGCGAAGAACCCGTACTCGTCCTCGCCGGTGCGCCGCAGCGCCGAGGAACTGGCCACCGTCACCGAGTCCAACCGGATGATCTGCGACCCGTACCCGCGGCTGCTGGTGGCGCGCGACCAGGTCAACCAGGGTGCGGCGGTGCTGCTGATGTCGGTGGAGGCGGCCCGCCGGCACGGGGTGCCGCAGGACAAGTGGGTGTTCCTGCACGGCCACGCCGACGCGGTGGAACACAAGCTCGTCGACCGCGCCGACCTCGGGGCCAGCCCGGCCGCCGTGTTCGCCGTCGAAACCGCTTTGCGCACCGCCGGACTCGGCCTCGACGACATCGCCACCTTCGACCTGTACAGCTGCTTCCCGATCCCGGTGTTCAACATCTGCGACGGCATCGGGCTGGCGACCGACGACCCGCGCGGGCTCACCCTCACCGGCGGCCTGCCCTACTTCGGCGGGCCGGGCAACAACTACTCGATGCACGGCATCGCCGAGACCGTCAACGAAATGCGGCGGCGCCCAGGGGAGTTCGGCCTGATCACGGCCAACGGCGGGATCATGAGCAAGACCTCGGTGGGCATCTACTCGACCACGCCGGTGCCGTGGCGGCCCGCCGACCCGGAGGCGCTGGCGCGCCGGGTCGCCGAGCTGCCGACGGTGCCGCTGGCCGAGCGCCCCGAGGGCGAGGCGACCATCGAGACCTACACCGTGCGCTACGACTGGAATCCGCGCACCGGCATCGTCATCGGCCGGCTCGACGACGGCAGCCGGTTCCTGGCCAAGACCAAGGACGAGGACCTCGTCGCGCTGCTCGCCGAGGGCGAGCCGATCGGTGCGCGAATCAAGGTGTGGCCCACCGAGAAGAGCAACCGGGCGGCGCTCGCCTGACGGTCAGCGCAACCCGGTCGCGTCGAGCTTGCCGGCCAGCCGCTCCACATAGGCGGCGATCTCGTCGTCGGAGCGGTCCGGCAGGCCGTAGAGCACCTCGGTCACGCCGAGCTCACGCCAGTGCGCGAGCTTGTCCGGATCGGGCTTGATGTCCAGCGCGACGATGGTCGGCGCGCCGTCGCGGCCGGCGCCGGCCCAGACGTCCTGCAGCAGCTTGACCGGTTCGTCGATGTCGAAGTCGCGGGGCGTGGTGATCCAGCCGTCGGCGCTGCGGGCGATCCACTTGAAGTTCTTCTCGGTGCCCGCCGCGCCCACCAGCACCGGCAGTTTCGGCTGCACCGGCTTGGGCCAGGCCCAGCTCGGCCCGAACGACACGAACTCGCCGTCGTAGGACGCCTCCTCTTCGGTCCACAGCGCGCGCATCGCCTCCAGGTACTCCCGCAGCATGGTGCGGCGCCGCCCGGCCGGCACCCCGTGATCGGCGAGTTCGTCGGTGTTCCAACCGAATCCGACGCCCAGCGTGACGCGCCCGCCGGACAGGTGGTCCAGCGTGGCGATGGACTTGGCCAGCGTGATCGGGTCGTGCTCCACCGGCAGGGCCACCGCGGTCGACAGCCGGATCCGCTCGGTCACCGCGCAGGCGGTGCCCAGCGCCACCCACGGATCCAGGGTGCGCATGTAGCGGTCGTCGGGCAGCGAGGCGTCCCCGGTGGTGGGGTGGGCGGCCTCGCGCTTGACCGGGATGTGGGTGTGCTCCGGCACGTAGAAGGTGGAGAAGCCGTGGTCCTCGGCGAGCTTGGCCGCCTTGGCCGGCGTGATGCCACGATCGCTGGTGAACAGAACAATCCCGAAGTCCATCCCCGAATTAGAACGTGTTTCAGTACGCGGTGGCAAGGGTGCCCGGGCAGTTTCTGCACCGGCGTTAGATTCACGGCGAGTGATACCCACGACAGTGGGGCGGCGCCGTTGCTGTCATGGCCGTCATGACGACCGAACGGATCGCGGACCACGTCACCTTCGCCTACTGGGTGCCCAACGTCAGCGGCGGCCTGGTCACCAGCGACATCGAGCAGCGCACCGACTGGGGCTACGACTACAACGTCGAGCTCGCCCGGACCGCGGAGCGCAACGGCTTCGAGTACGCACTGACCCAGGTGCGCTACGAGGCCAGCTACGGCGCGGAGTACCAGCACGAGTCCACCAGCTTCAGCCTCGCGCTGCTGCTGGCCACCGAGCGGCTCAAGGTCATCGCCGCCGTGCACCCGGGGCTGTGGCAGCCCGGCGTGCTGGCCAAGTTCGCCACCACCGCCGACCACCTGTCCG
>NZ_CALDGS010000049.1 GCF_937941905.1 uncultured Mycolicibacterium sp.
CGGGGTGGAGCAGCTCGGTAGCTCGCTGGGCTCATAACCCAGAGGTCGCAGGTTCGAATCCTGTCCCCGCTACGAGGAGATGCCGCAAGGCATCGGGGCAAGCCGCAGGCCGGAACATCGGTCTGCGGCTTGTTTTTTCTACTCCCGGCTCGCGCGCAGGTGGTCGACCAGCAGCGCGGCCATGGCCTGCCGCAGCGGTTGGGTCGGGACGGGGACGTCGGTGACCATCTGACCGACCATGAGGCCCAGCGGTGCCGCCCACAGCAGGTCGGCGAGGGCGCGGGCGTCGGGCGACGGCGTGCCGATCAGCCCGGCGATGCGGCGCAGTCCGGGCTCCAGCGCCGCGAGGTGGCCGGTGCCGAGCTTGGCGCGCAGCGATCGGGTGGCGATGAGGATCTCCATCGCGGCGAGGCTGGCGGGGTCCAGGAAGACCTCCCAGGCGGCGTCGGCCAGCGTCCGCATCCGGGCCTCGGGATCGTCGATCGCGGCGACCCGGTCGGCGAGGTCGTCGATCGCGGCGGCCAACTTCGTCACCGCGTGGTCGATGACCGCGGTGAGCAGGCCCGCCCGGTCGCCGAAGTGGTACTGGATCACCCCGGTGCTCACGCCGGCCCGCTCGATGATGTGGCGGGTGCTGGCCGCGGCGAAACCCTCCTCCCGGATGCACCGGATGGTCTCGGCGATGACGAGTTCGCGGGTGCGGTCGGCGCGTTCCTGGCTCCGGACGGCATTGCGTCGCGGGGCGGTGCGGCGGGCTGATCGGGTCGGCATGGGTCGATGGTTCCTCGTCGGGGCGGACGGGTCCGAAAAAATCGCATCCGTGATGACATCACACATGTCATGAAATGTCGGAGACGGGCGACGCGGCAGAAGGGCAGCGCCGATGACCGAGACGATCGACCGCACCGGCACCCGGCGGGGATTCTCCTCGCTGCAGAAATCGCTGTTCGGTGTGCTCGCGTTCTTCTTCGCGATCCACCCGGTGTTCTGGTACCTCGAGACCCGCGTGGGCATCGCCCAACCGGTGGTCTCGACGGTCATGGTGATCGTGGTGGTCGGCTGTTTCGCGACCGCGCTCGCGCTGCCCTGGATCCGGGTGGGGGAGCGCCGGGACTGGACCCGCGCCGACTGCCTCGGGGCGATGATCATCGTGTGGGTCTTCATCGCCCTCATCCCGAGGTTCGTCTGGGAACTGCCGTGGCTGCTGTTCTTCGACCGGATCGTGGCCGGGGTCGAGAGCGGATCGCTGTGGACCTACATGTGGTCGCCGATCCTGCTCGGCGGTGACGCGCGCTACCTCACCGGCGACACGCTCATCGTGTGCATGGAGTGGATCGCGCTGTTCGCCGGGATCTTCGAGGCCTATGCGCTGTTCCAGTTCTTCCGCAACGGCCGGCGGTTCACCGCCAACCAGTTGTCGCTCATCATGGCCGGGATGATCGTCGAGGTCACCCTGCCGGCGGTGTATTTCGGCACCGAGATCGCCAACAACCTGCAGAGCATGTCCTCGCCGGTGGAGATGTGGGTGAAGTTCGTACTCATCAACGTGTTGTGGTGCACGATGCCGCTGCTCACCTACTTCTGGGGGGTACGCCGGCTGGTCGACCACAACCTGCGGGTGCGGTTCTGACCGGTGCCGGTCAGCTCCGCTCCGGCCGGAACGCCATCCCCGGCTGCGCCAGCGCGGTGACCACGGTGTGGCCGATCGGCCCCTGCTCGTCGAACATCGTGGCCGAACCGGAGGCCAGGCCGGCATGGCCGATGTGGCCGTCGGAGGCCAGCCCGATGTACTCGCCGGCCGGCAGCCGCACCAGCGACAGCGTGAAATCGGCGTTGATGAACCGCAATCCGGCCGTTCCCCAGTTCGTCACCGCGCTGGTCACATCGGCCGCCATCGCCGCCCGGACGAACGGGGTCAACGGCACCCCCTCGACGAGCGGGTGAATCTCCCTGATCCAGCCGAACTTTCGGAACTCGTCCTGCTCCCACTCGGTCTCCCGGCCGCACGCGCCGCCGGCGTGACAGGCCCACATCTCGAACGGGGGATCGGTGCGGTCCCAGCCGTGGTGCGGCAGCGGCGGCATGGCCTGTCGCGGCGTCCAGACCCGGCCCGGTGGCGCCGCGCCGGGCCGGGCGAACAGCACCGTCGCCCGGGCCGCCAACTGCCCGCCCTGGTGCAGTTCGACATCGGCGGCCCGGATCCGCCGGCCGTCGCGACGGATCGCGGCGGCGGCGGTGACGGGGGCGAGCGCCACCGGGCGCAGCAGGTCCACGGTCAGCCGCGCCGGCAGCAGCCCGGGATCGGCGACTGCGCACTCGGCGACATGGCCGAGCAGCCCGCCGACGACCGTGCCGCTGACACTGGCGCCCCAGGGTCCGCGGGCCAGTTCGGTGGGGGTGTAGCCGTCCCGGTCGGCGGTGAAGTAGGCCGTCGTGAAGCAGGCAGGGGTGAAACGGGCAGGGGTCATGTGTTCCTCGTCGGCGGTGGTTCGTCCAGTCCGCGCGCGACGAGCGCCTCGGCGAAGCCGTCGGCGATACGCAGCGCGGCCACGATCACCGGTGCCACCGCGATCCGCGGCATCCAGCGCAGGCCGCGGGCCCGGCGGGCCTCCTCGACCTGGCGCACCGTGTCGATCATCAACGGGATGGCGCGGATCGCCAGCGCCAGCGCCAGGGCGATCTGGTCCACCGGCACCCGCACCCGCCGCAGCGGTCCCAGCGCCCGGGTGAGCGCGTCGAGCATGTCGGTCACCCGGGTGGTCGCCGACACCACCGCGGCGGCCAGCACCGACAGCAGCAGCACCCCGCACACCACCACGGCGCGCCGCCCGTCGGTCAACAGCAGCTGGAAGGCGAAGATCACCGCCACCGCCCACAGCACCGGGCGCAGCTGGACGGCCAGCAGGCGGGGCCGGATCCGTGCACCCGCCACCAGGCCCGCGGCCGCCAGCGCGGCGATCCCCAGCCGGGCCGGGGTGGTGACCAGCACCGCCATCGCCGCGATCACCGCGCCCAGGCCGAACAGCTTGACCCCCGCCGGCAGCCGGTGCAGCGGCGAGTCGCCGGGCAGGTAGGAGCCGAACCCGTTCACGCCATCAACCGCCGGTAGGCCGCGATCGCCGCCGCCGGCTCGTCGTCGGCGCACACCCGCCCCTCGTCGAGCACGATCACCCGGTCGAAGTCGTCGACGAGCTCCAGGTCGTGGGTCACCACCACGAGCTGGTGCTCCAGCGCCGCGAACGCGTCCCGCAGCATCCGCGCGTTGCGCAGGTCCAGCAGTGTGGTGGGTTCGTCGGCGACCACGATGCGCGGCTCGGTGACCAGCACCGCGGCCAGCGCGAGCAGCTGTTTCTGCCCGCCGGAGAGCAGGTGGGCGGGGTGGTCGGCGTGGCCGGCCAGGCCGAACCGCTCCAGCACGTGCCGGACCCGGCGGGTGCGTTCGGCCCTCGGCAACCGGTGCCGCGACAGCGAGAGCTCGATGTCCTCGGCCACCGTCGGCATCAGGATCTGCCGGTCCGGATCGGTGAACACGAACCCGACCAGCCGGCGCACCGCCCGCACCGACCGCGCGGTGTCGAGCCCGCACACCCGCACCGTGCCGCGGTCGGGCCGCACCAGCCCGTTGATCATCCGGGCCAGCGTGGATTTGCCGGAGCCGTTGGCGCCGATGATGCCGATGCGCCGCTCGGTCAGCCGCAGCGAGATGCCGGTCAGCACGGGGCGGTCGCCGTAGGCGTGCGAGACGCCGTCGAAGACGATTTCCTCACCCATCGGCGCGGCGTCGCCACGGGGTGATCAGGCCGGGGCGGGTGCGGTGCACCTGGGCGGCGACCAGGGCGGCGGCCACCGCCTTGGCCAGGTCCCCGGGCAGGTAGACGCCGTTGGCGGCCAGCGCCGCGCCCCAGGACAGGTCGGTGCGGAGCACCAGTCCGGCGGTGCCGAAGGCGTAGATGACCGCCATGCCGCCGACGACGTTGATGAGGATGCCCCACCCGACGCGGTAGCGCGGCATCATCGCCGCGGTGAGCGCGCCGATGACGAGCACCGCCGGCAGCCACCCGACGAAGAACCCGCCGGTGGGGGAGGACAGCGACACCAACCCGGTCCGTCCGCCGGCCAGGATGGGCAGCCCGGCGATGGCCAGCAGCGCGAACAACACCACCGCCAGCGCCCCCTTGCGCGGTCCGAGGATCGAGCCGGCCAGCATCACCCCGAGGGTCTGCAGCGTGATCGGCACCCCGGTGGAGCCGAGCGTGATGGTGCCCGGCAGCCCCAGGGCGCCGATCAGTGCCGCGAAGACCGCGGCCTGCGCCAGATCCCCCGGCCCGATCGCCGGCCGGTGTGCCGGTCTGCGGCCGGTTGCGCTGTCCACCCGCCGATTATCGCAACCGCTCTCCGACCGCCCGTGCCACCACCTCGTGGCCGAGGTACTCGGCGATGTCGTGGGCGCGGTCCCGCGGGTTGTGCACCCGGAACTCGTCGTTCACCCCGGGCCACCGCCCGGCCAGCGGGCAGCCGATGGCGACCGGATCGCCGGCGTAGTAGGTGTTCACCCAGCGGCCGGTGCGGTGCGGCCGGTTCACCCCGCGGGCCCACAGGCTGGTCCGGACGGCGTCGAGGCCCAGCGGGCTGCCGGCGGTCACCAGCAGGTCGACCTCGACCCGCTCCGGCAGCCGGGCGAGCAGATCCATCGCCACCACGCTGCCCAGGCTGTGCGCGACGATCACCAGTGGGCCGGTCTCGGGCAGGGCGGCGCGCACCGTGTCGGCACCCGGTCACGGATCCGGGGCCGCTCGAGGTAGGCCGCCACGTCCTGGAAGAAGCGGGCGATGACCAGCTCGTCCATGCCGGTGCGGTCGGCGATCCAGCTCAACGGATCGCGCAGCCGGTCCAGCAGGGCGGACTCGTCGGCGTTCGGCGGCATGCCGAGTTCGACCGCGGCGTCGCCGATCAGCCGTGCGTAGAGTGCGCCGGGCCCGGCGGTGGCCGCCTCCAGGGATTCGAACGGGGGCACCAGGACGTCGCCGTAGAACGGGAAGCACACCTCGGTCGCGTCGACCGGATCCAGCCCGGCCGGGGCCAGACCCCGGTTGAGTCCCCCGGTCCACTCCCGGCGCAGCTGTTCGGGGTCGCGGCCCTCCTGGCGCCGGCCGTGCACGAACACCAGCCGTGGCACGGTGGTGATCCGCTCGGTCGGCACGGCGAACGGGACCGGGGCGGCGTCGGTTCCGGCGAAGCCGGCCTCGGGGCCGAGTTCGTCGAGCAGGTCCTTGCCGCGAGCGTCGAGGCGCAGCGAGGCGAGGTGGTCCAGCAGGGTACTGACCCGCACCCCCTCGTTGGCCACCCAGTGGACCGCGGCGTCGCCGTCGGTCGGGTGCCACGGCGTGCCGTCACGGCGCAGCCACCGGCCCTGCTCGTCGGTGCGCGGCACCCCGGAATGGTGCAGCGCGACAATCTCCCACTGGTCGTTGAACACCGGCGAACCCGAGTTCCCGGGTTCGGTATCGGTTGTGTAGTGCAGGAATTCGGGCAGCTGCTGTTCGAGTCGGTTGTCCCGGACGGCGACCTCCTTGGGCCGTCCCTGCGGATGGCCGACGATGTTCATGTACTCGCCGATGACGATCTTGCCCTGTCGGCGGATGAGCCGGTTCCAACCGCCGGCCACGTCGACGGCGCGGCGGCCGTCGCGGGGCGCCACCAGCACGAGGGTGTAGTCCAGGTACGGGTCGGTGACGAAGAAGGCGTCGGGGTCGAGGCGGAACACCTCCGGGGTGGCCTCCCGGTCGTCGGCGTCGCGCTCGGCACCGAACTCGACGACGGTCTGCCGGGCCGTGGCGATATCGGGCAGGACGTGGTTGTTGGTCAGCAGCAGTTGCGACGAGACCAGCGATCCGGTGCCGCAGGGATGGACACGGCCGTTGGCGTGCAACGAGATTCGTGCCACAGTGGCCGCCGCCCGGATTCCCCGGGACAGAAAGTTGACGCTCTGCAGCTGGTTGGCCAGGCCGATGACGCGTTCCTGGGTGTGCAGCGCGTTCAGTCGGCCCGCGCCGCCCACCGCCACCAACGCCTCAACCGGCACCTGTCCGGATCGCAGCAGCCGCTCGGCCCGGGCGTTGATCTGTTCGGGGGTGTCGACGATCAGGTTGCCCGACAGCGCCCGTTCGTCCGCGATCCGGCGCCGTTCGCGGGCGGTGTCGGCATATCGGCGCGCGGCCGCCTGCGCCTGCTGGTACCACGCGTCGTCGGTCGGATCGGCAAGGAGCGTGCGTTCGTCGATGACCATGGGACACCTCCCGGTGCTGGGTTGGGACATCCCGATGGTCCGGCCGGCGTTCGGCCGGCTCGTGCGTAGCCGACTACGCGAATCAGCGGACCTGCAGCACGACCTTGCCCAGGGCGGTGCGGTTCTCCAGTGCGGCGATCGCCTCCGCGGCCCGCTCGAACGGGTAGACCGTCGGCTGCGGCGGCGGCACCGCACCCGAGGCCAGCAGCGGTTCGAGCTCGGCCCACTGCTCGGCCGGATAGCCGGGATGGCTGAAGGTCCAGGCGCCCCAGCCGACGCCGACGGCGTCGACGTTGTTGAGCAGCAGGCGGTTCACCTTGATGGTGGGGATCTCGCCGCCGGTGAACCCGAGCACCAGCAGCCGTCCGCCCGGGGCCAGGCAGCGCAGCGAATCGGTCACCCGGTCCCCGCCGACCGGGTCGACGACGATGTCCACCCCGCGTCCGCCGGTGAGGTCCTTGACCGCATCGCGGAAGCCCTCGGCGAACACCACCTCGGTGGCGCCGGCGGCCCGGGCCACCTCGGCCTTGGCCGGGGTGCTGACCACCGCGATGGTGCGCGCCGCGCCGAAGGCCGGGGCCAGCCGCAGCGCCGAGGTGCCGATGCCGCCCGCCGCGCCGTGCACCAGCACCGTCTCGCCCGGGGCCAGCCGGCCGCGGGTGCGCAGCGCGCAGTGCATCGTCATGTCGTTGAACAGCAGGCCGGCGCCGGCGGTGAACGACACCGTGTCGGGCAGCCGGAACACCCGGTCCGGGGGCAGCGCGACGAGCTCGGCCATCCCGCCGGTGAGCATGGTCAGCCCGGCCACCCGGTCGCCGGGGGCGACGTGGGCGCCGGCCGGGGCGCTGCGCACCACGCCGGCCACCTCCGCGCCGGGGACGAACGGCAGCTCGGGTTTGTACTGGTAGAGGCCGCGGGTGAGCAGCGCGTCGGGGAATGCCACCCCGGCCGCGTGCACCTCGATCAGCACCGCGTCGCCGGCCGCCGGGTCGTCGATCTCGACCAGTCGTACCGCGTCCGGACCGTCCAGCCGGGATATCTGTATCGCGCGCATCGCCACCATTTAACATGCCCGAATGCGATCGGCCCGCCGGGTACCGGCGGTGTTCGGCGAGGAAGGTGACGATGGCACGACGTGGACGCGTGTTCGACAGCCGATTCCCGGCGGTGCAGGCCATGCCGCCCGGCCGGGAGGTCAGCGTGCGGAGCAAGGACGGTGTCCGGCTGCACGTCGAGGTGTTCGGCCCCGACGACGCCCCGCCGGTGGTGCTGGCGCACGGCATCACCTGCGCGATCCGGGTGTGGGCCTACCAGATCGCCGAGCTGGCCAAGGATCACCGGGTCATCGCCTACGACCACCGCGGCCACGGCCGCAGCGGCGTGCCCCGCGCGCGGCACCGCTACAGCCTGGCCCATCTGGCCGGCGACCTCGACTCGGTGCTCGAGGCCACGCTGGCGCCGGGGGAGAAGGCGCTGATCGCCGGCCACTCCATGGGTGGCATCGCGATCAGCTCGTGGGCCGAGTGGTACCCGCACCGGGTGCCCGAGCGGGCCGCGGCGGTGGCGCTGGTCAACACCACCACCGGCGACCTGCTGCGCGGGGTGCAGTTGCTGACGGTCCCGGAGCAGTTCGCCGCGGCGCGGGCGCGGGCGGCCGCGCAGGCGCTGCGCGCCTTCGGCGGGATCCCGCTGTTCCCCGGCCTGGACCGGGCCAACGCCCGGCTGGTGTCGATGATGGCCGTGGGGCCCGACGCCGATCCGGCGATCGCCCGGTTCGTCTTCGAGCTGTTCTGCCAGACCCCGCCGGCCGGGCGGGGCGGCTGGGCCCGTGCCCTCGTCGATTCCATCGGAGAGCGCTACATCGGGGTGCAGAACCTGACCGTTCCGGCGCTGGTCATCGGCGCCCGCCAGGACCGCATCCTGCCGCTGCCGTCGTCGCAGCGGATCGCCGAACATGCGCCCAACCTGGCCGATTTCGTCCAGATGCCGGGTGGGCACTGTTCCATCCTGGAGTATCCGGACGAGGTCAACCGGCACCTGCGGGCGCTGTCGAAGACGGTGTTCTGCTAAGCCCGCAGGTGCGCGTGCACCTCGGCCGCCGCGCGCTGCCCGGACCGCACCGCGCCGTCGAGGAAACCGGTCCACGCGTCGGCGGTCTCCGTTCCGGCCCAGAAGATCCCGTCGACCGGACGGCGGAGTGCCCTGCCGTAACGGGTCCACGACCCGGGCGGCACGGCGGCGGTGGGGCCGCCGGGGGCGAAATCCTCGGTGCCCCAGCAGTGGTCGAGATAGTCGATCGGGCTGAACGCCTCCGGCCCGAACAGCGTGGCGAATCCGTTGAGCGCCAACCGGCGTCGCTCGTCGGGTGGGAGCTGGTCGAACCGTCTCGCGTCGGTGAACCCGAGCAGGATCCCGGGGCCGCCGTCGGTGGGGCTGACGTCGAAGGTGATGAACACCGGCCCCTCGTCGGACAGTGCCTCGCCGGAATGCCCGTCGGTGCGCCAGAACGGGGTGTCGTAGGCGGCGTAGGCCTTGCTCAGCCTGCCCTGCGGCCAGTTTCGCGCCAGCGCGGTGTAGTCCTCGGGCAGGGCGGGATCGAACTCGATCGCGGCCCGGTGCGCGGGCGGTACGGCGACGACGACCGCACGCGCGGCGACGTCGTCGCCACCGGTGGACACGGTGTAGCTGTCGCCGGTGCGGGTGATGCGCCGCACCGGAGCGCCGAGCCGCACCCGCGGACCGAGTTCGTCGGCCATCCGCAGCGCGATCCGCTGGGTGCCGCCGTCGAAGCGGTCCTGCTGGGCCCCGCCCTCCACGTCGAGCATGCGGCCCAGCCCGCCGGCGGCCTTGACGTAGCGCACCGCGTGCAGCAGCGACACCTCGTCGGGTTCGGCGCCCCAGGTGACCCGGGACATGATCGCCATGAGTTCACGGGTGGAGGCGCCGGCGTGCACCGACCGCAGCCAGCGGTCGAGGGTCACGGCGTCGAGCCGCGCGGCATCCGGTGCGGTCCACGGCCGGTCCACCGGCACCTGGCGGCACAGCCGCTCGAAGCGCCACTGGATGCGTGAGACGTCGAGCAGTTCCAGTACCGACAGGTTCGGGATCGTGCTGCGGTACGCGCGCACCCGCCCGCGCCAGCGGATGAGGTTCTTGCCGCGGTGGTAGGTCGGCACGGTCGGCAGGCCGAGTTCGGCCGCAAGCTCGAGCACCGCATCCTGGGTGGGGCCGACGAACGTCGCACCCAGGTCGACCGGAACGCCGGCGAGCGTTGCGGTGGCCGACCGGCCGCCCACCCGGTTCCGGCCGTCCAGTACGACGACGTCGTATCCCAGCCGATCGAGTTCGCGGGCCGTGGTCAGCCCCGCGAAGCCCGCACCAACCACGCACACGTCTGCCACGTGGTCCAGTCTCGCCGGAACGGCGCGGGTTCGGTGGAAGTTGAGTGTCGTACCCGGGATATAGGCTCGAACATGTGTTCGATCGGTTGTTCGAGGCGTTGGCGTTGCCGGACTGGGGTGG
>NZ_CALDGS010000050.1 GCF_937941905.1 uncultured Mycolicibacterium sp.
TCCAGTTCGGCCCGGCCACCCCGGACACCGCCCCGCCCATCGGCAGCAGCGCCGAGAGCCCGGCTCGCGGCGGGCCGGTGAAGCCCCACTCGGCGCGGCGCAGCCCGGCGTAGCAGTCCAGCAGCGGCCGCAGCGCGGCGTCGGCCGGGCGCTTGGCGGTGGCCAGCGCGCCGACGCCGATGTTCACCTCGCCGTTGCCCAGCGGGAAGATCCAGCCGTACCCGGGCAGCACCCGGCCCTCGGGGGAGCGCAGCTCCAGATGCGAGGTGATCCACGGCTCGTCGCTGCGCGGGCTGGCCGCGTACCCGCGGATCGCCACGCCGTAGACGGTGTCGCGGTGCCAGCGCCGGCCCAGCACCCGGCCCAGCGGGGAGCGCGCCCCGTCGGCGACGATCAGCTCCCGGCAGCGCACCCTGGTGCCGTCCTGCAGGGTGACCGACTCCACCCGGCCGGCCGGGTCGTGGGTGGCCCCGACCGCCTTGACGCCGAGCAGCATCTTGGCGCCGTCGTCGGCGGCCACGGCGCGGATCCGGTCGTCGAGTTCGGTGCGCGGCACCGCGCTGCCGGTGGCCGGGAACGACGGCCCGGGCCAGGGCACCTCGACGTCGGCGCCGAAGCCCGACAATCGCAGCCCGCGGTGCCGGATCCGCCCGTCCAGCCAGCCGCCGAGCCCGAGCCGCTCGAGTTCGGCCACCGCCCGCGGGGTCAGCCCGTCGCCGCAGGCCTTGTCGCGGGGGAACGGCGCGGCGTCGATGACCAGCACGTCGCGGCCGGCGCGGGCGGCCCAGGCCGCGGCGGCCGATCCGGCGGGGCCGGCGCCGACGACCACCACGTCGGCGTGGTCGATGTGGTCGGCATTGTCACGGTCGTGGGCCCAGCCCACCGGGTTGCTCACGTTTCACAGTATGTTGGCAGGGTGAGGACCCCAGCGACCGTGGTGGCGGGTGTGAACTTCGGCGATGCCGGTTTCGCCGCGGACG
This sequence comes from uncultured Mycolicibacterium sp., assembly GCF_937941905.1. Taxonomy (GTDB): domain Bacteria; phylum Actinomycetota; class Actinomycetes; order Mycobacteriales; family Mycobacteriaceae; genus Mycobacterium. The sequence goes on from NZ_CALDGS010000050.1 coordinate 981, forward strand.
TCCGCGATGGCGTGGCACGTATCGAGGATCTGATCGCCACCGAGCTCGGTAAGGCCGACGAGTTGATGGCCGAGGCGGTGCAGCACCTGTTCCAGGCCGGCGGCAAGCGCTTCCGCCCGCTGTTCACCGTGCTGTCGGCCCAGCTGGGGCCGGAGCCGGACGCGTGGCAGGTGACCGTCGCCGGCGCGGTGATCGAGCTGGTGCACCTGGCCACGCTGTACCACGACGACGTGATGGACGAGGCCCAGGTGCGCCGCGGCGCGCCGAGCGCCAACGCCCGCTGGGGCAACAACATCGCCATCCTGGCCGGCGACTACCTGTTCGCCACCGCCTCGCGGCTGGTGTCGCGGCTCGGGCCGGAGGCGGTGCGGGTGATCGCCGACACGTTCGCCCAGCTGGTCACCGGGCAGATGCGGGAGACCCGGGGCGCGGCCGACGGCGTCGACCCGGTCGAGCACTACCTGAAGGTGGTCTACGAGAAGACCGCCTGCCTGATCGCCGCCTCGGGGCGGTTCGGGGCGACGTTCTCCGGCGCCGACGCCGAGCAGGTCGAGCGGCTGAGCCGGCTCGGCGGCATCGTCGGCACCGCGTTCCAGATCTCCGACGACATCATCGACATCGACAGCGACCCGGACGAGTCCGGCAAGGTGCCCGGCACCGACCTGCGCGAGGGCGTGCACACCCTGCCGGTGCTGTACGCGCTGCGCGGCGACGACGCCGACGCCGCCCGGTTGCGCGAACTGCTGGCCGACGGCCCGGTGGAGGACGACGACGTGCTGGCCGAGGCGCTGGCGCTGCTGCGCCGCTCGCCGGGCATGGCCAGGGCCAAGGAGACCGTCGCCGAGTACGCCGCCCGGGCGCACGCCGAGATCGCCCACCTGCCGGCCGGGCCGGGCCGCGACGCGCTGGCCACGCTGGTCGAGTACACCATCAGCCGCCAGGGCTGACCGTCGCGGAGCCCCGTCGGCACGGAACCTACGAAGGTCTGCTAAGCGTTATTCCGGCAGAGTTCCCCCGAGGAGCCCGATGCTGATGAGGAGGACGCCGCGATGACCTGGCACCCGCACGCCAACCGGCTGAAGACGTTTCTGCTGTTGGCGGGCATGTCGGCGCTGATCGTGTACATCGGCTCGCTGTTCGGCCGCAACATGATGGTGCTGGCGCTCATCTTCGCCATCGGGATGAACGCCTACGTGTACTTCAACAGCGACAAGCTGGCGCTGCGGGCGATGCACGCCCAGCCGGTGACCGAGGTGCAGGCGCCGGTGCTCTACCGGATCGTGCGGGAGCTGGCCAACACGGCGCATCAGCCGATGCCGCGGCTGTACATCAGCGACACGGCCAACCCGAACGCGTTCGCCACCGGGCGCAACCCGCGCAACGCCGCGGTGTGCTGCACCACCGGCATCCTGCACCTGCTCAACGAGCGGGAGCTGCGTGCGGTGCTCGGACACGAACTGGCGCACGTCTACAACCGCGACATCCTGATCTCGTGCGTGGCCGGCGCGCTGGCCTCGGTGATCACCGCGCTGGCCAACATGGCGATGTTCGCCGGCATGTTCGGCGGCAACCGCGACAACGGGCCGAATCCTCTTGCGCTGCTGCTCGTTTCACTGCTCGGTCCGATCGCGGCGACGCTCGTCCGGCTGGCGGTGTCCCGGTCGCGGGAGTACCAGGCCGACCAGTCCGGTGCCGAGCTGACCGGCGACCCGCTGGCGCTGGCCAGCGCGCTGCGCAAGATCGCGGGCGGGGTGGAGGCCGCGCCGTTGCCGCCGGACCCGAAGCTGGCCGATCAGGCCCACCTGATGATCGCCAGCCCGTTCCGCTCCGGCGAGCGCATCGGCCAGCTGTTCTCCACCCACCCGCCGATCGCCGACCGGATCCGCCGGCTCGAGGCGATGGCCGGTTACGGGCACGGGCACCCGCCGTACTGACGTGCCCCGCTGATCCGGGCCGCACCGCCGTATCCGCCTCCCCCTTCCGCTGCCTCGGGGGAGGCGGATTCCGTTGTGCGGTCCTTAGGCGCGGTGCGCATTTTGTTCACGTCGATCCGAACCGTTCCCGGATGCCGGTGCCGTAGCCAGACTTATGGCATCCCCGCGAACGACGGGCAGTTCATGGAGAGGAGGCTGCGGGACGCCATGGCGCTGTGTCAGCGGTGTTGTTGCCGGCGATAGCCGATCCCCCGAGTAGGCCGGCACCAGCCAACCGCGCGCCGCGCGCACCGCGGCACCGAACACGAGGACGCCATGACATCCACGCTCCCCGCGACGGTCGACGTCGCCCCGCATCCGCCCACCGTCACCGCCGACGGCCCCGACCGGACCGCCTACGACGTCATCACCCCGGCTTCCGGGCGGCCGTCCCGGTGGCGCCGGATCGTCTCGTTCTGGCCACTGGGCATCTACACCACGCCGCTGCTGATCCTGCTGGTCTGGCAGCTCACCAGCGCGCTGGGCCTGCTGCCGCCCGCGATCGCCCCCGCACCCACCGCGGTGCTGGCCGAGGCGGTCTACCAGAACGAGTCCGGCACGCTGTTCACCGACATCGCCACCTCGCTGGAACGCGCCGGCCTGGGCCTGGCGCTGGGGCTGGCGGTGGCCATCCCCACCGCCGTGCTGGCCGGCCTGTTCCGGGCCGGCGAGATGGCCTTCAACGGGATCTACCAGATCGTCAACACCATTCCGCTGCTGGCGATCCTGCCGCTGATGGTGGTGTGGTTCGGCATCGACGAGCTCACCAAGGTGCTGCTCATCTCGATCGGCGCCGCGGTGCCGATGTACCTCAACCTGTTCGCCGCGATCCGCGGGGTGGACAACCAGTTCATCGAGATGGCAAGGGCCGCAGGGGCATCCCGGCTGACCGTGCTGCGGCGGGTGGTGTTCCCCGGGGCGCTGCCGGGATTTCTGGTCGGCCTGCGCTTCTCGCTGGCCTACAGCGTGCTCGGCCTGGTCGCCGCGGAGACGGTCAACGCCGAGGAGGGCATCGGGCACATGATCCTGCTCTCACAGACCTACATGCGCCACGAGGGCGTGTTCCTGGGCCTGGCCATCTACGCGCTGTTCGGCCTGGCCGCCGACCAGATCGTGCGCGTCCTGGAGCGCACCCTGCTGCGCTGGCGCAACACCGGGGTGCAGGCATGACCGGACTGCTCACCTCGTTCGTGCAGGCCCGCGATATCGTCCGACGGTTCGGCGACCGGGTGGTGCTCGACCACCTCGACCTCGACATCGCCCGTTCGGAATTCGTGGTGCTGCTGGGGCCGTCGGGTTGCGGCAAGAGCACCCTGCTGCGGCTGCTGGCCGGGCTGGACCGGCCCGACGCCGGCGAGATCCGGGTCCCGGCCGACCGCGCGATCGTGTTCCAGGCCGCCCGGCTGCTGCCCTGGGAGAAGGCCTGGCGCAACGTGACCATCGGGCTCAAGGGCCCCGACGCCAGGCAGCGCGCGCTGGCCGCGCTCGCCGAGGTGGGGCTGGCCGACCGCGCCGACGCCTGGCCCAAGACGCTCTCCGGCGGTGAGGCGCAACGGGTCGCGCTGGCCCGCGCGCTGGTCGCCGACCCGTCGCTGGTGCTGCTCGACGAGCCGTTCGCCGCGCTGGACGCCATCACCCGGCTGCGCATGCACGCCCTGGTCCGTGACCTGCGGGCACGGCACAACGCGGCGATGCTGCTGGTCACCCACGACGTCGACGAGGCCATCGCGCTCGGTGACCGAATCCTGGTGATGCAGGCCGGCCGCATCGGCCACGAGTTCACCGTGGCGCTCCCGGCCGAGGAGCGCACCCACGGCGCCGAACGCGACGAGCTGCGCGTACGGCTGCTCGACGCGCTCGGGGTGGCCAACCTCGCGCACTGAGTCATCTTCCCCCGCAAATCATCTCGCTCTACCCGTAAGGAATCCGATGAAACGGCTGTTCGCGTCCCTGTTCGCCGTCGGTGTGGCCGCCGCCGCGCTCACCGGCTGCTCCTCCGGCGGCGACGACCGGATCACCATCACCATCGCCCACCAGAACGACGGCATCGACGAACTCGTCAAGGCCTCCGGGTTGTTCGACGACGCCGACTACGAGATCAAGTGGGCCGCCTTCGAATACGGACCGCCGCTGGTGCAGGCCGTCGCCTCCGGCAACGTCGACGTGGGCACCGTCGGCACCGTGCCGCCGATCACCGCCGCGGCCGACAAGCTGAACTTCCGTGTCTCGGCGGCCGGCACGCTGCGCGACACCGCGGCGTCCTACCACTACATCCTGGCCCCGAAGGGATCGCCGCTGAAGAGCACCGCCGAGCTGAAGGGCAAGAAGGTCGCCGTGCCCGAGGGGAGTTCGGCGCACGGCTTCCTGCTCTCGGCGGTGGAGCGCGCCGGCCTCGGCCCCGACGACGTGGAGTTCGTCTTCCTCGACCCGTCCAAGGGGCAGGCGGCCTTCACCTCCGGCGCGGTCGACGCCTGGGCCATCTGGGTACCCAACGCCACGGTGGCCATCACCAAGCACGACGCGGTGATCGTCGAGGCCGGCCAGGATCCCTACGACTTCGGCGAGAGCCTGTGGGTCACCAACACCGGCAGCCTGGAGGATCCGAAGCGCCGTGCGGCCGTGGCGGATACGCTGCGCCGCATCAACGACACCTACGCCTGGGGCTGGGAGCACCAGGACGTGTGGGCCGAGGCCATCGCCAAGAAGACCGGTGTCCCCGTCGACGAGGCCGCGGACCTCGTGGTGGCCACCGCAACCGAGCTCATCCCCGTCACCCCCGAGATCATCGCCGCCGAGCAGGAGCTGGCGGACAACTTCTACGAGGTGGGCGCGATCCGTGAACCGGTCGTGTTCGCCGACATCGTCGACAACCTGATCCCGGAGGAGCAGCAATGAGCCAGCCGCGCCGGCTTCACCTGAACGCCTTTCTGATGCCCTACGGGCAGCACGAGGCCGCCTGGCGGGTGCCCGGCACGCCGCTGAACGCCGAGTTCGACCCGCAGTACTGGGTCGGACTGGCCCGCAAGGCCGAGGCGGCGAAGTTCGACTCGATCTTCTTCGCCGACGCGCCCGGCCACTGGAACTCCTCGGACTTCCAGCCGCAGGGCAGCCTCGACCCGCTGATCCTGCTGACCGCCATCGCGATGGCCACCGAGCGGATCGGCCTGATCGGGACGGTGTCGACGACCTACAACTCGCCGTACAACCTGGCCCGCCGGTTCGGCTCGCTGGACCACATCAGCGGCGGCCGCGCCGGGTGGAACATCGTCACCACCTCCGACCGCAAGATCGCCCGCAACTTCGGTCTCGAGGACCGGCCCGACCACCTCGACCGGTACCGGCGCGCCGACGAGTTCGTCGACGTGGTCACCAAGCTGTGGGACAGCTGGACCGACGACTACATCGTCGGGTCCCGCGAGTCCGGCCGCTACTCCGACGACCGGCACATCCGCGAGATCAACCACCGCGGCGAGTTCTACTCGGTGGCGGGGCCGTTGACGGTGCCCCGCTCGCCGCAGGGCCGGCCGGTGCTGGTGCAGGCGGGCTCCTCGGAGAACGGCAAGAACTTCGGCGCCAAGTGGGGCGAGGCGATCTTCACCGCCCAGCCGACGCTCAAGGACGGCCAGCAGTTCTACGCCGACTTCAAGGCCCGGGTGGCCGCGGCGGGCCGGGATCCGCGGTTCGTCAAGGTGCTGCCGGGGCTGCAGCCCTTCATCGGCAGCACCGAGCAGGAGGCCCAGGAGCGCGCCCAGTACCTCGACGACCTGCGGGTGCCCGAGCGCGGGCTGGAGGCGCTCGGCGACTTCCTGGAGTGGCCGGTCGAGGAGCTCGAACTGGACAAGCCGCTGCCGGCCGAGCTGTACCAGCCGCGCACCATCGAGGGCGACCGCAGCCGGGCGGAGCTGATCCTGAAGTTCGCCGCCGAGGAGAAGCTCACCGTGCGCCAGCTGCTGTCCTACCTCGGCGGGGCGCGCGGGCACTTCACCGTGATCGGCACGCCCGAGCAGATCGCCGACACGATCGAGGAGTGGTTCACCAACGGTGCGGCCGACGGCTTCAACGTCATGCCGCCGGTGTTCCCGGAGAGCCTGGATTTGTTCATCGAGCACGTCATCCCGATCCTGCAGCGGCGCGGGCTGTTCCGCACCGACTACACCGGCCGCACGCTGCGTGAGCACTACGGGCTGCCGGTGCCGGCCAACCGGCTGGACCAGGTGGTGCAGTCCTGACCACCTCCACCTCCGAACTGTCGCGGGCCGGTCTGTGGACCGGCCCGCGGCGCGTCACCACCCCGGGCTTCTTCATCCTCGGGGTGCTGATCGCCTTCGGACTCATCGCGATCGCCGCGGTGATGCCGGTGGTGGCCGCCGATCTCGGCGGGATGCGTTGGTACGCCCTGGCGTTCGCCACGCCGATGGCGGTCAGCGTGCTGGCGCTGGCACTGGCCGGGCCGTGGATGGACCGTCGCGGGGTGTTCGTCCCGGTGCTCGTCGGCGCGGTGCTGTTCGCCGGTGGGCTGGCACTGTGCGGGGTGGCGCCGGGCATGGCGGTGTTCCTGGCCGGCCGGGCCGTCTACGGGTTCGGTGCCGGGCTGCTGCAGGTGGCGATGTTCGTCATCGTGGCGCGGTGCTACCCGCCGCCGCTGCGGCCGGCCATGTTCGCGCTGTACACCAGTACGTTCATGACGGCCGCGCTCGCCGGTCCGGCGGTGGCCGGCGCGATCGCCGAACACTTCGGCTGGCGCTGGGTGTTCCTGCTCGTGCCGGTGCTGGCGGCGGTGGCGGTGGCGTTGCTGGTGCCGGCGCTGCGGTCGCTGGACGGGCGCAGCAGCGCGCCGTTCGACCGCGCGGTGCCGACCCGGGCGGCGGTGGCCGGGCTGGGCATTCTGGCGCTCAGCGCGGCCGGGCCGCGCACGGTGCCGGGCTGGCCGGTGTTGCTCGCGGCGGCGGTGCTGGCGGTGATCGCCGCGGTGCCGCGGCTGCTGCCGGCCGGCACCTGGCGGTTCCGTCCCGGTCTGCCGGCCACCCTGGCCATGCGCGGGCTGGCCGGGGCCGGGTTCCTCAGCATCGAGCAGTACATGCCGTTGGCGCTCACCGAGTTCCGGCACTGCCCGCCGACGCTGGCTGGGACCGCGCTCACGGTGTCGTCGGTGATGTGGTTCGTCGGTGCCTGGCTGTGCGCCCGGCCGCGGCTGTTCAACGACATCCCGGCCCGGCTGCGCATCGGGCTGACGCTGGGCACCGCCGGGCTGGCGTCGGTGCTGTTGTTGCTCGTCGACGGTGTCCCGCTGTGGCTGGTGCTGATCGGGTGGGGGATCGGTGCGCTCGGCCTGGGCATGACGCTGCCCACGCTGGCGGTCACCATCCTGAACCACTCGGCCGCGGACACCGCCGGCGCCAACAGCACCTACACCCATCTCAATGACGCGGTCTCCCAGGCGGTCACGCTCGCGGTGGGCGGGGTGGCCTGGAGCGCGCTGTTGCCGGTCTCGCCGGCCGCGGCATTCGCGGCGGTGCTGGGGCTCTCGCTGCTGCTGTGCGCCGCGGCGGTGGTGCCGATGCGCCGCCTGGCAGTTCGCTGACCGCCCCGACGGTGCGGTTTCGTCCGCGACACGCCGGTGCGGGCGGACCAGGTTGCACATTCGCCGCGACATGGGCAGGCGGGCGCGGTAGGTTCCGAGGCGGGGACACAAGCCAGGGGGATCACCATGGCCACCATCACCGTTTCCGACGGCACGGAGATCTTCTACAAGGACTGGGGCAGCGGACAGCCCATCGTGTTCAGCCACGGCTGGCCGCTGTCGGCCGACGACTGGGACGCCCAGCTGCTGTTCTTCCTGCGGCAGGGCTACCGGGTGATCGCGCACGACCGGCGCGGTCACGGCCGCTCCGCCCAGGTCGGCCACGGCCACGACATGGACCACTACGCCGACGACCTGGCCGCGCTCGTCGAGCACCTCGACCTGCACGACGCCATCCACATCGGCCACTCGACCGGCGGCGGGGAGGTGGTGCGCTACCTGGCCCGGCACGGCCAGGACCGGGCCGCCAAGGCGGTGCTCATCGCCGCGGTCCCGCCGTTGATGGTGCGGACCGACGCCAACCCGGAGGGCACCCCGAAGCAGGTGTTCGACGACTACCAGGCCCAGCTGGCGGCGAACCGGTCGGCGTTCTACCGCGCGGTGGCCGCCGGCCCGTTCTACGGCTTCAACCGCCCCGGTGCCGAGCCGGACGAGGCGCTGGTCGACAACTGGTGGCGGCAGGGCATGATGGGCGCCGCGGTGGCCCACTACGACGGCATCGTCGCGTTCTCCCAGACCGATTTCACCGCGGACCTCAAGACGATCACCATCCCGGTGCTGGTGCTGCACAGCCGCGACGACCAGATCGTGCCGTACGCGGCGTCCGGGCCGAAGACCGCCGCGCTGCTGGCAAACGGCACGCTCAAGACCTACGAGGGGCTGCCGCACGGCATGCCCACCACGCACGCCGAGGTGATCAACGCCGACATCCTGGATTTCCTGCGGTCGGGGTAACACCGCGGCCGGTGCCGGCGAACAATATGGTGTGCCCATGCTGAGCAGACTGCTGATCGGCTTGACCACCGCGGCCGGCGCGGTGGCCACCCTGGCGGCGGGCGTGGCCGCGGCCCAGCCCGACCCGGCTCCGGAACCGCTGCCCAACGTCAACGCGCTGCCGCCGGTGAAGCTGCCGGAGTACGCGGTGATGGACGGCCACTGGTACGCCTTCCGCACCCCGGAGGGGCTGACCTGCGTGCTGCAGCGCAGCGGCGGCTACGGCTGTAGCGGCCCCATCCCGAACGCCCCGGGCGGGGCGAACCTGGTCAGCGGCGGGCCCGGCCCGGCCGGATTCGCCACCACCGCCGGGGACGTGTTCGCCGTCGTCGGTGAGGCCAAGCCGCTGCCCGCCAACACCCGGATCAGCTACCAGACGATCAGCTGCGGTTTCGACGGCACCAACACCACCTGCGTCGACAGCCGCACCGGGTCGGGGTTCGTCATCACCCCGGGCGGAAGCTGGGTGGTCAACAACACCAACCCGCTGCTGAACCGGGGTTAGCCGGTCCACCCGCGGCGCTGCCCGATTGTCCGTTGCCGCTGCGGATCTCGCCGCGTTGTTTAATTGGCGAATGGGGGTAGACCACGCGGCCGCCGAACAGGACGCGGCTATCGCCGCCCGCGACCCGGGTAGACCGGGCCGCTCGTCGGCAGTCCCGGCGACCCTGCTGGTGGTCGGTGCGACCGCAGCGTTGTCGGCGGTGCACCACTTCGGGCTGCTTGGGCGGTACGGCCCGGCCGGCTGGCCGGAGGTGTTCGCGGTCGTCCTCTACGCGCTGTCGGTGTGGCTGGCGGCGCGCAAATCGGTGTGGACCTGGTGGACCGGCATCGCCGCCACCGCCCTGTACCTCTACATCTTCTGGGATCTGGCGCTGTACGCCGACGCCGGCCTGCAGGTCGTCTTCATCGTGTTCAGCATCTGGGGGCTCTTGGCCTGGTCGCGCACCGGCGGCTCCGACGACGACGACACCGCCGGCATCCGGCGCACGGCGGCGGCACACCTGGCCGCCGTCCTCGGCGCGATCCTCGCCGGCACGGTGCTGATCCGGGCCTTCCTGATCGAGGTCGGGGGATCGGCACCGCTGTGGGACGCCGTGCTGACGGCGGCCTCGCTCGGTGCGCTGTATCTGCTGATCCGCAAACGGGTGGAGAGCTGGTACCTGTGGATCGCCGTCGACGCCGGCTATGTCGCGCTGTTCACCGGCCGCGGCCTGTACCTGTCGGCGGGGCTGTACGCGGTGCTGCTCGTGATCGCGGCCAGGGCCGCCGTCGACTGGCGCCGCGCGCTCGCCGCCGGGGCGGGGGCGGGCTGAGGTGACCCGCGGACTCGTCATCGGCAAGTTCCTGCCCTTCCACCAGGGCCACCGCGCCCTGGTCGAGTACGCCGCGGCCCGCGTCGACGAACTCGACGTGATCGTGTGCGACGCCGGCTGGCACACCATCCCGGTCACGTTGCGCGCGGCCTGGATCGAGGAGATCTGCGCCGAGATCGGGGTGCGCGCCCGGGTGCACACCGTCGACGGCGACCGCTACGCGGTCAGCGACGACGACAGCGTGGGGTGGGCGGCCATCACCGTCGAGGTGCTCGGCCGCGCACCGGATGTGGTGTTCACCGGCGAGGACTACGGCGACGCCTACGCGGCCGCGCTCGGCTGCGTGCACGAACGCACCCGGCGCGAGCCGGACGGGATCTGCGGCACCGTGGTGCGGGCCGCCCCGCTGGCGTATCTGCACCGGCTCGACCCGCCGGTGCGCGCCCACTTCGTGCGGCGGGTGTGCATCATCGGCGCCGAATCCACCGGCAAGACCACGCTCGCAACCGATCTGGCACGGCACCTCGGCACCGTCGCCGTGCCCGAGTTCGGGCGGCACTTCACCGAGGCGATGCCGGTGCCCACCCGGTACCGCTGGCGGACCAGGGATTTCCGGCTCATCGCCGAGATGCAGGCGCGCATCGAGGACGACACCGCGCGCTGGGCCGGGCCGGTGCTGATCTGCGACACCAACCCGCTGGTGACGGCGGTCTTCCACGAGACCTATCTGGGCCGCACCGACGACCGGCTGCTGCAGCGCGCCCTCGAGCGGACCTACCACCTCTACGTGCTGTGCGATCCGGCCACGCCGTTCGAACAGGACAACACCGGCCTGCGCCACGAGGGGGCGGCCCGCCGGGCCATGCACGAGCGCTACCGCGAACTGCTCGCGGCGGGGCCGACCCCGTGGATCGAGGTGCGCGGCGACCGCGCGGCGCGGGTGGCGCAGGCGCTGGCCGCGATCGACCCGCTGCTGCGGGCCGGGGGCCTCGACGGCGTCGACGCGCT
>NZ_CALDGS010000051.1 GCF_937941905.1 uncultured Mycolicibacterium sp.
TCACCTTGATCTCCGTGTACTCCTCGAACCCGGCCAGGCCCATCTCCCGGCCGATGCCGGACTGCTTGTAGCCGCCGAACGGGGCGTCGGCCGAGTACCAGATCCCGCCGTTGACGTTGACCGTGCCCACCCGCAGCCGGGCCGCGACCCGGTCGGCCCGCTCCGGGTCGGCCGAGTACACGGTGCCGCTCAGGCCGTACGGCGAGTCGTTGGCGATGCGCACCGCGTCGTCGTCGCCGTCGTGGGCGATCACGGTGAGCACCGGGCCGAAGATCTCCTCCCGGGCCACCCGGGCGTCGTTGGTCAGGCCGGCGATCACCGTCGGCTCGATGAAGAAGCCGCGGTCCCGGTCGGCGGGCCGGCCGCCGCCGCAGGCGAACCGGCCGCCCTCGGCGCTCGCGAGATCGAGGTAGCCCTGCACCCGGTCGCGCTGGCGGGCCGAGATGACCGGCCCGCACACGGTGCGCGGATCATCGGGGTCGCCGGGTCTCAGCGACCCCATGGTGGCCGCGGCGGCCTCGACCGCCTCGTCGTAGCGGGCCCGCGGCACCACCAGTCGGGTGGTGATCGCACACCCCTGCCCGGCGTGCACGGCCGCGGTGAACGCCGCCACCGAGCAGGCCCCGGCCAGGTCGGCGTCGTCGAGCACCAGGAACGCCGATTTGCCGCCGAGCTCGAGGAAGACCTTCTTGATGGTGGCCGCCGCGGCGGTCATCACCGCCCGCCCGGTGGCGGTCGAGCCGGTGAACGACACCATGTCCACCCGGGGGTCCTCGCTGAGCAGTGCGCCGATGCCGTGGTCGCTGGAGGTGACGATGTTGATCACCCCGGGCGGGAAGTCGGTGTGCTCGGTGATGAGCTCGCCGAGCACCGCCGCCGCCCACGGGGTGTCCGGAGCCGGCTTGAGCACCAGCGTGTTGCCGGCCGCCAGCGCGGGGCCGATCTTGGCCAGGTTGATCTGGTGCGGGAAGTTCCACGGGGTGATGGCCCCGACGACGCCGACCGCCTCCCGCACGATGCGCCGGTCGGTCGGGATGCCCTGCGGCGTGGCGTATCCGAGATCGGTTGTCCAGGAGTAGTTCTCGGCGGTGTCAGCGGCGAAGGACAGGTCCTCCACCGGCGACTCCAGCTGACCGCCGGCGGTGAGCATGCGCGGTGCGCCCACCTCGGCGATGGTCAGCTCGCGCAACGGTTCGATGTGGTCGCGCATGGCCTGCTGCAACTGGCGCAGGCAGCGCACCCGCAGCGCGGTGTTGGTCGACCAGTCGGTCTCGTCGAACGCGCGCCGGGCCGCCTCGATCGCCCGGCCGAGGTCGCCGGCGTCGGCGTCGGCGGCCACCCCGAGCACCTCCTCGGTGGCCGGGTTGACGGTGGGGAAGGTTCCGGCGGAACCGGCGACCAGCTTGCCGTCGATGAGCAGTCGGCTCTCGCGGTCGGCCAGCAGTGACATGGATGGCCCCTCTTCCAGGGTTCTGGACATGTGTCCGGCTGTTTCCTCCCGAACCATAGTCGCAGGCCGTCGGCAGCGGCAAGAACGAGTTCTCGCAATTCGTCGATCCGATATCGATAGCCTGCGATTTCTGCGGCAAAGCTTGCCGGTACACGTTCCTGTCATCTACGTTGGACACGTGTCCAGCGATGCAGTGGTCGCCGCCACACCACCCGGTGGCGAACCCGACGCGCCGCCACGCAACAAGCGGCAGGAGGAGACCTTCCGCAAGGTGCTCACCGCCGGCATGGAGATGCTGCGCGAGTCGTCCTACGCCGACCTGACGATCCGCGCGGTGGCCGCGCGGGCCAAGGTCGCGCCGGCGACCGCCTACACCTACTTCTCGTCGAAGAACCACCTGATCACCGAGATCTACCTCGACCTGGTCCGGCAGGTGCCGTACTTCACCGACGTCAACGAGTCGCTGGCCACCCGGGTGAACAAGACGCTGCGCGCGCTGGCCCTGGTCGTCGCCGACGAACCCGAGGTGGCGGCCGCCTGCACGGCCGCGCTGATGGGCGGCGGCAACGACCCGGCCGTGCGCCGGGTGCGCGACCGCATCGGCGCGGAGATCCACCGCCGGATCCGCTCGGCGGTCGGCCCGGACGCCGACCCGCGCATGCTCTCGGCGCTGGAGATGACCTACTTCGGCGCCATGGCACAGGCCGGCAGCGGCGTGTGGACCTACCACCAGATCGCCGACCGACTCGGTTACGTGGTCGGCCTGATCGTCGGAGAAGAACCCCCGTCCGCGGAGAACGACTCATGACCCTTCCGGCCAGTGACGTGGTCCTCAACCCCTACGACTACGCCTTCCACGAGGACCCCTACCCCTACTACAAGCGGCTGCGCGACGAGGCGCCGCTCTACCGCAACCCGGACCTCGGCTTCTGGGCGCTGTCGCGGCATGCCGACGTGCTCAAGGGATTCCGCAACAGCGACAACCTGTCCACCCGCTACGGCGTCTCGCTGGACCCGGCCTCCCGCGGCCCGCACGCGGCCAAGACGATGTCGTTTCTGGCCATGGACGACCCCGAGCACCTGCGGCTGCGCACCCTGGTGTCCAAGGGCTTCACCCCGCGCCGCATCCGCGAGCTCGAGCCGCGGGTCACCGAGATCGCGCTGGCGCACCTCGACAGCATGCTGGCCCGGGCCGCCGACGGTGAGACCGTCGACTACGTCGACGAATTCGCCGGCAAGCTGCCGATGGACGTCATCTCCGAGCTGATGGGGGTGCCGGAGCCGGACCGGGCCCAGCTGCGGGCCTGGGCCGATGCGGTGATGCACCGCGAGGAGGGCGTCACCGACGTGCCGCCCGCGGCGGTGGAGGCCTCCATCAACCTCATCGTCTACTACCAGCAGATGGTGGCCGAGCGGCGCCGCACCCCGACCGACGACCTGACCAGCGCGCTGATCGAGGCCGAGATCGACGGGGACCGGCTCACCGAGGACGAGATCCTCGGCTTCATGTTCCTCATGGTCATCGCCGGCAACGAGACCACCACCAAGCTGCTGGCCAACGCCATGTACTGGGGCCACCGCAACCCCGACCAGATCGGGCCGCTCTACGACGACCTGGACCGGATCCCGGAGTGGGTGGAGGAGACGCTGCGCTACGACACCTCCAGCCAGATCCTGGCCCGCACCGTGGTCGGCGACCTGGTGCTCTACGACACCAGGATCCCCGAGGGGGACACGCTGCTGCTGCTGCCCGGCTCCGCGCACCGCGACGAGCGGGTGTTCGACGACCCGGACCGGTTCCTGATCGGTCGCGAGATCGGGCCCAAGCTGCTGAGTTTCGGCAGCGGTACGCACTTCTGCCTGGGTGCCCACCTGGCCCGGATGGAGGCCCGGGTGGCACTGACCGAACTGTTCAAACGGATCCGCGGCTACGAGGTCGACGAGGCCCACGCCGAGCGGGTGCACTCCAGCAACGTCCGCGGATTCGCCCACCTGCCCATCACCGTGGAGGTCCGCTGAATGCCCCGGTTCGATCCGCACCCCGAGCGGCGCCCGACGATCATCGCCGGCGCCTCGTCCGGGATCGGCGCCGCCACCGCCGTGGAGATGGCCGCCCGCGGCTTCCCGGTCGCCCTCGGGGCGCGCCGGGTGGACAAGTGCGAGGAGTTGGCCGAGCAGATCCGCGCCGACGGCGGGGAGGCGGTCGCCCTGCATCTGGACGTGACCGATCCGGACTCGGTGAAGTCCTTCGTCCACCAGGCCACCGAGCAGCTCGGCGACATCGAGGTGCTCGTCGCGGGGGCCGGTGACACCTACTTCGGCCGGCTCTACGAGATCAGCACCGAGGAGTTCGACTCCCAGGTGCAGATCCACCTCATCGGGGCCAACCGGCTGGCCACCGCGGTGCTGCCCGGCATGCTCGAGCGCCGCCGCGGCGACCTGATCTTCGTGGGCTCCGATGTGGCGCTGCGCCAGCGCCCGCACATGGGCGCCTACGGCGCCGCCAAGGCCGGCCTGGTGGCGATGGTGACCAACCTGCAGATGGAGCTGGAGGGCACCGGGGTGCGCGCCTCGATCGTGCACCCGGGGCCGACGAAGACCGGCATGGGCTGGAGTCTGCCGCCGGAACGGATCGAGGCCGCCCTCAACGACTGGGCCAAGTGGGGCCAGGCCCGGCACAGCTACTTCCTGCGCGCATCCGACCTGGCCCGTGCCATCGCGTTCGTGGCCGAGACCCCGCGCGGCGGGTTCATCGCCCAGATGGAACTGCAACCGGAGGCGCCGCTGGTCGACGCCCCGGCCGAACGGCACCAACTCAAGTATCCGGAGAACCAATGACCAGCCAGCTCAAGGAGATTCCGCGCGTATCCGGCGGCGAGGAGGAACACGGCCACCTCGAGGAGTTCCGCACCGACCCGATCGGGCTGATGCAGCGGGTCCGGCGGGAGTGCGGCGACGTCGGCTGGTTCCAGCTCGCCAACAAGAAGGTGATCCTGCTGACCGGCGCGGAGCCCAACGAGTTCTTCTTCCGCGCCGCCGACGAGGAGCTCGACCAGGCCGAGGCCTACCCGTTCATGACGCCGATCTTCGGCAAGGGCGTGGTGTTCGACGCCAGCCCGGAGCGGCGCAAGGAGATGCTGCACAACTCCGCACTGCGCGGCGAGCACATGAAGGGCCACGCCACCACCATCGAGGGCGAGGTCCGCAGGATGATCGCCGACTGGGGCGACGAGGGCGAGATCGACCTGCTGGACTTCTTCGCCGAGCTGACCATCTACACCTCCACCGCGTGCCTGATCGGGCTGAAGTTCCGCAACCAGCTCGACCGGCGCTTCGCCGAGTACTACCACCTGCTCGAGCGCGGCACCGATCCACTCTGCTACGTCGACCCGTACCTGCCCATCGAGAGCTTCCGCATCCGCGACGAGGCGCGGGTCAAGCTCGTCGCGCTGGTGCAGGAGATCATCGACCAGCGGCTGGCCAACCCGCCGAAGAGCAAGGCCGACCGCGACATGCTCGACGTGCTGGTGTCGATCAAGGACGAGCAGGGCAACCCGCGCTTCTCCGCCGACGAGATCACCGGCATGTTCATCTCGCTGATGTTCGCCGGCCACCACACCAGCGCCGGCACCTCGGCGTGGGTGCTCATCGAGCTGATGCGGCACCCGGAGGTCTACGCGCAGGTGCAGGCCGAGCTCGACGAGCTCTACTCCGACGGCCAGCCGGTGAATTTCCATGCGCTGCGCCAGATCCCGAAGCTGGAGAACGTCCTCAAGGAGACGCTGCGGCTGCACCCGCCGCTGATCATCCTGATGCGGGTCGCCCAGGGCGAGTTCGAGGTCTCCGGCTACCCGATCCACAAGGGCGACTTCGTCGCGGCCTCGCCGGCGGTGTCCTGCCGCATCCCGGAGGACTTCCCGGATCCGGACGCCTTCGACCCGGCCCGCTACGACAAGCCGCGCCAGGAGGACCTGGTCAACCGGTGGACCTGGATCCCGTTCGGCGCCGGCCGGCACCGCTGCGTGGGTGCGGCGTTCGCACAGATGCAGATCAAGGCGATCTTCTCGGTGTTGTTGCGGGAGTACGAGTTCGAGATGGCGCAGCCGCCGGAGAGCTACCGTAACGACCACTCCAAGATGGTGGTCCAGCTGCAGCGACCGGCCAAGGCCCGGTACCGGCGGCGGATCAAGGCCTAGGAGGGCGAGATGGGTTCCTACCGAATCGAAGTCGACCTGGACCTGTGCCAGGGGCACGCCATGTGCGAGGTGGAGGCGCCGGACTGGTTCCGGGTGCCCAAGCGGGGCCAGGTGCAGATTCTCGACCCCGAGCCACCCGACGAGGCGCGGGCCGAGATCGAGAACGCCGTCGAGATGTGCCCGACGCGGGCGCTGTCCATTCGGGAAAAGGACTGACGTCCGGGAAGGAGAGAACACATGCCGCCGATTCCGCGCGACCGGCTCGACGACTGGGTCGAGCGCTGGCTGGAGGCCAACCGGGAGGCCGAGCGCAAGGGTGACTGGCGCGGCCTGGCCGAGTTCTACGCCGATGACGCCACCTACGGCTGGAACATCGGGCCCAAGGAGGACGTCATGTGCGTCGGCAAGGACGAGATCCGCGACATCGCCCTGGGCCTGGAGATGGAGGGCCTGGAGAACTGGGTCTACGAGTACCAGAAGGTGCTCGTCGACGACCGGCAGGGCGAGATCGTCGGGTTCTGGAAGCAGATCGCGAACAAGTCCGACGGCACCACCGCGGAGATCTACGGCATCGGCGGCAGCTGGTTCCGGCTCAACGAGCAGCTGCTCATCGAGTGGCAGCGGGACTTCTTCGACTTCGGTCACGTCGCCAAGGGCTACGCCAAGCTCATCGAATCCGGCGATCTGAGCCCGGGAATGCAGAAGCGCATCGAGCGCAGCCTGTCCGGGGAACGGCTACCGGGGTACTACCCGATCGGGCAGACTCCGGTGCCTCTATGGTGATCGTCACAGCAGCCGACCAACCCGGTGGTTGAGCTGTGACCCAGTTAACTTAAGCTGTCGGTCAGAGGTATCGGAGGAAGGCAGGTTTGATGAAGACCAAAGGCGCTCTGATCTGGGAATTCAACCAGCCGTGGTCGGTCGAGGAGATCGAGATCGGCGACCCCCAGAAGGACGAGGTCAAGATCCAGATGGAGGCCTCGGGCATGTGCCACTCGGACCACCACCTGGTGACCGGTGGCATCCCGATGGGCGGCTTCCCGGTGCTCGGCGGCCACGAGGGCGCCGGTGTGGTCGTCGAGGTCGGCCCGGGGGTGGAGGAGTTCCAGCCGGGTGACCACGTGGTGCTCTCGTTCATCCCGTCGTGCGGCCAGTGCCCGTCGTGTCAGGCCGGCATGCGCAACCTGTGCGACCTGGGTGCCGGGCTGCTCAACGGTGCGGCGGTGTCCGACGGCACCTTCCGCATCAAGGCGCGCGGCCAGAACGTGTACCCGATGACGCTGCTGGGCACCTTCTCGCCGTACATGGTGGTGCACAAGAGCTCGGTGGTGAAGATCGACAAGGACATCCCGTTCGAGGTGGCCTGCCTCGTCGGCTGCGGTGTCACCACCGGCTACGGCTCGGCGGTGCGCAGCGGCGACATCCGCCCCGGTGAGGACGTCGCGATCATCGGCTGCGGCGGTGTGGGCATCGGCGCGCTGCAGGGCGCGGTCAACGCCGGTGCGCGGTACATCTTCGCCATCGACCCGGTGGAGTGGAAGCGCGAGCAGGCCCTGAAGTTCGGCGCCACCCACGCCTTCCCGGACGTGGACACCGCGATGGCCGCGATCGCCGATCTGACCTGGGGCAAGATGGCCCAGAAGGTGATCGTCACCGTCGGCGAGCTCAAGGGCAAGGACATCGACGCCTACGTGAACCTGACCGCCAAGGGCGGCACCACGGTGCTCACCGCGATCGGCAGCCTGCTCGACAACGAGGTCAACCTCAACCTGTCGATGCTGACCCTGCTGCAGAAGCGGATCCAGGGCACCATCTTCGGCGGCGGGAACCCGCACTTCGACATCCCGCAGCTGCTGTCGATGTACAAGGCGGGCAAGCTGAACCTCGACGACATGGTCACCCGCCAGTACAAGCTCGAGCAGATCAACGAGGGCTACCAGGACATGCTCGACGGCAAGAACATCCGCGGTGTCATCCGCTACACCGATGAGGACCGTTAAAGACCGGTGACCGGTCGGCGGCGCATCCCCGGGTCGGCTCGGCCCGCGGGATGCGCCGCTTTCGTTTCCGGAAGGGAATCACCATGTCGCAGCAGACTCCCGAGCTGACCCCGGCCCTGCGCGCCTCGCAGGCCTCGTGGCGGTGCGTGCAGGAGCACGACCGCGAGGGCTGGCTGGCGCTGATGGCCGACGACGTCGTCATCGAGGACCCGATCGGGCCCGCCCCCACCAACCCGGACGGGACCGGGGTGCGCGGCAAGGAGGCGGTGGCGGCGTTCTACGACGCCAACATCGCCAACAACGACCTGCGCATCACCTGCGAGGAGACCTTCCCGTCGAGCTCCCCCGACGAGGTGGCGCACATCCTGGTGCTGCGCAGCCGGTTCGACAACGGCGTGACCAGCACGGTGCGCGGGGTGTTCACCTACCGCACCGACGCCGACGGCCGGATCGCGAACATGCGCGGCTACTGGAACATGGACGCCATGCAGTTCGGACAGGCCGAGTAACGCCGTGCCGGCGGATCGTGCCGCGGTCGTCGTCGGCGGCTCGCGCGGGATCGGCCGGGCCGTCGCCGAGCTGCTCGCCGCGAGCGGCGTGGCGGTGGTGGTCAACGGCCGGGACCCGGACGCCGTGGCCGCCGCGGTGGCCCGCATCCGGGCGGCCGGGGGCGGGGCGGCCGTCGGTTTCCCCGGCTCACCGGCCGACCCGGCGGTCGCCGACGCGCTGATCGGCACCTGTCTGCGCGAGTTCGGCCGGATCGACAGCCTGGTCAACTGCGCCGGCACCGCCGAGCCGCCCAGCTCGTCGATCCTGAACATCACCAGCGCGCAGTTCCGCGAGCTGCTCGAGGTACACCTGGGCACCGTGTTCGAGACCTGCCGGGCCGCCGCCCCGCACCTGGTCCGGCAGGGCGGCGGCGCCATCGTCAACACGAGTTCGTTTGCGTTCCTGGGTGATTACGGCGGCACCGGCTATCCGGCCGGCAAGGGCGGGGTGAACGGATTGACGCTGGCGATCGCCGCCGAGCTGCGCGAGCACAAGGTGCGCGCCAACGTGGTCTGCCCCGGTGCGCGGACCCGGCTGTCGACCGGGCCGGGCTACGAGGCGCACATCGCCGAGCTGCACCGGCGCGGCCTGCTCGACGAGCTGTCCATGCGCGGCGCCCTCGACGCCGCGCCGCCGGAGTACGTCGCCCCGACCTACGCCTACCTGGCCGGCGACCTGGCCGCCGACATCACCGGGCGGATCTTCGTCGCCGCCGGCGGGTTCGTCGGGGAGTTCACCCGCCCCACCCCCGCCGTCCTCGGCTTCCGCGACCACCACGACGCGCCGCCCTGGACCGTCGCGGAGCTGCACGGGCTGATCGCCGGGGCCTGACCGCTCCCCGTTCGCCGGGCCGCAGGCGCCCGCCGGACGGGCCGGACCCCGCCACTAAGCTCGACGCCATGGCGACCGTCTTCACCAAGATCATCAACCGTGAGCTGCCCGGCCGGTTCGTCTACGAGGACGACGAGGTGGTCGCGTTCCTGACTATCGAGCCGATGACGCAGGGCCACACGCTGGTGGTGCCGCGCGCCGAGATCGACCACTGGCAGCACGTCGAGCCGGCGGTGTTCAACAAGGTCATGTCGGTGGCCCAGCTGATCGGCAAGGCGGTGACCAAGGCGTTCGACGCCGAGCGCGCCGGGCTGATCATCGCAGGCCTGGAGGTGCCGCACCTGCACGTGCACGTGTTCCCGGCCCGCAACCTCACCGACTTCGGCTTCGCCAACGTCGACCGCAACCCGTCGCCGGAATCCCTCGACGAGGCCCAGGCCCGGATCAAGGCCGCCCTGGCCGAACTGCAACAGGGCAGCTGAGCCGGGCTCCGGCGGGGCCGCCGCGCCCTAGACTGGCCCCATGGCACTGCCGAAAGCGCTCGCCCAGCTCGCCACCGCCCCGGTGCGGATCGGGCTGGCGGCCGCCGACGCCGGGCTGAGCATCGCCGCCAAGGGCGTCGACCTGGCCCAGCGGGCGCTCGGCGAGGACGCGACCGCCGCGTCGAGCTCGGTGGCCGGGCTGCTCGGCCTGGACGAGACGCTCGAGCGGGTGAACCGGCTGGGCCGGCTGCTCGACGACGACGCCCCGCTCGGCCGCGCGCTCGCCCCGGACGGCCCGATCGAGCGGCTGATGCGCCCGGGCGGCGTGGTCGACCGGCTCACCGCCCCCGGCGGGGCGCTGGACCGGCTCACCGACGACGACGGCGCGCTGATGCGCGCACTGCGCCCGGGCGGCCTGGTCGAGCGACTGCTCGCCGAAGACGGCCTGGTCGAGCGACTGCTCGCCGAAGACGGCCTGGTCGAGCGACTGCTCGCCGAAGACGGCCTGGTCGAGCGGCTGCTCGCCGAGGAGGGCATCATCGACCGGCTGCTCGCCGAGGACGGGCTGATCGACAAGCTCACCGCCCGCGACGGCCCGCTCGAGCAGCTCGCCGACGTCGCCGAGACGCTCAACCGGCTCACCCCGGGCCTCGAGGCGCTCAACCCGACGATCGAGATGCTGCGCGAGGCGGTCGACACCCTCAGCCAGGTGGTCAATCCGCTCAGCAACATCGCCGACCGCATCCCGCTGCCGCGCCGGCCCGTGCGCCGGGCCCCGATGCCGGTGCGCTCCCAACGGATCGTCGACGTCGACGAGTGAGCCGGGCGGCGACCGCGCTACGCTAGTCGACCGACAGGCCTCCTTAGCTCAGTGGTAGAGCACTCGCCTTGTAAGCGAGCGGTCGTCGGTTCGAACCCGACAGGGGGCTCCAGCCACCCGGCGACCGGCGTTCGATCACCCGGATTCGTTGGGCCACAACACATTCGATCGAACCACCGACTGCGCGGCGGCCGGCAACTAGGCTCGGGCCCGTGCTGATGCGCGCGCTGATCCCGGCGGTGCTGCTGCTCGCCGCCGCGCCGACGGCCGCCACCGCGACCGCGGACCCGAGCTACGGCAGCAACGGGGTGTTCGCGGTGACGGGCCATGACGTCCCGGGCTGGGCGACGACCTTCATCCCGCCCGGCCGCTACCGCGCCGACCAGGCGCCCAGCCTCGCCCCCTTCCAGAGCGCACCGGGGTTCTGGCTGCGGTGCAGCGCGTTCCCCTGCTCGCCGCACCATCCGCAGCACATCACCGCCGGCGGCGCCCCGGTGCGCGATGCGCCGACGTTCGTCGACATCCTGCCCACCGACGTCGCGGTGTTCCTCGGCAACACCACCCTCACCCGGGTCGGCTGACCCGGGGTGACGCCGACCACCTTCCGGTTCCCACTGTGATCGGCACCACCCCTCGGGTAGTCTGCTGAGCGACTGCTTAGCATCGCACCGGAGGGGGACGACGCATGACCGAAACCGTCGCGGCGCGCTACACGGGAACCCGGGTGCAGCGGGTCGAGGACGTGCGGTTGCTCACCGGCCGCGGCACCTTCGTCGACGACATCATCCGGCCCGGCATGCTGCACGCCTGCTTCGTGCGCAGCCCGTTCGCCCGCGCCCGGATCAACGGCATCGACGTCTCGGCCGCGCTGGCCGTGCCGGGGGTGCGGGCGGTGTTCACCGCCGCGGATCTCAATCCCGAGGTCAGGGAGGCCTGGCACGCCGTCGCCGGCAAGGACGTGCCGGACACCCCGCGCCCGCCGCTGGCCGAGGGCGAGGTGAAGTTCGTCGGCGACCCGGTCGCGCTGCTGGTCGCCGACAGCCGCTACATCGCCGAGGACGCCGTCGAGCTCGTCGACGTCGACTACGAGCCGCTGCCGGCGATCGCCGACTTCACCAAGGCGGTCGGCCACGAGGTCGTGGTGCACGAGCAGTACCCGGACAACGTCGCCGGCGGCCTGTCCGGCGCGCCGCCCGACGAGGAGACCTTCGCCAACGCCGCCCATGTCGTCGCCGAGCACATCGTGCAGCAGGCCTACGTGCCGGTGCCGATCGAGTGCCGGGGCATCGTCGCCGAGTGGCACGCCGGCGAGCTGACCGTCTGGGCGGCCACCCAGACCCCGCACGAGCTGCGGGCGTTCGCCGCGCGGCTGCTGGGCATCCCGGCGCAGAACGTGCGGGTGATCATGCGCGACACCGGCGGCGGGTTCGGGCAGAAGGTGGTCCCGATGCGGGAGGACATGGCGGTGCTGCTGGCCGCGCGCAAGGTACCCGGCCCGCTGAAGTGGATCGAGGACCGCCGGGAGAACCTGATGGCCGCCCAGCAGGCCCGCCACGTCGCCGGGGACGTGCGGATGGCGTTCGACGCCGAGGGCAACATCCTGGCCGCCGACATCGACTTCATCCAGGACATCGGCGCCTACCCCACCCCCTACCCGGTGCTCACCACCGCCGCGATCGGGATGTTCTTCCCCGGCCCGTACCGGGTGGGCAAGGCCAGCTTCAACTACAAGACGGTGTTCACCAACACCGCCGGGCTGGCCGCCTACCGCGGGCCGTGGCAGTACGAGACGCTCAGCCGGGAGGTTCTGCTCGACATCGCCGCCCGCCGGATGGGCATCGACCCTGTGGAGCTGCGCCGGCGCAACCTGCTGCGCCGCGACGAGATGCCGTACTTCAACCCCAACGGCATGCCCTACGACCACGTCGCCCCGCTGGAGACCTTCGAGCAGGCGGTGAAGATCCTCGACCACGAGGGCTTCCGCAAACAGCAGCGCGAGGCGCTGGCCGAAGGCCGTTACCTCGGGCTGGGATTCGCCACCTACATCGAGCCGACCGGCGCCAACACCGGGCATCTGGCCGGCGAGGGCGCGACCATCCGGATGGAGTCCACCGGGCGGATCAACGTCTATGTCAACGGCGGCTCGTCCGGGAACAGCATCGAGACGACGGTGGTGCAGTTGACCGCCGACGTGCTCGGCGCCGACATCGACGACGTGGCCACCATCCAGGGCGACACCGCGGTCACCCCGTACGGGGCCGGCACCCAGGGCAGCCGCAGCGCCCCGATGACCGCGGGGGCGGTGCACGAGGCCGGCGCCATCCTGCGCCGCCGGATCATCGCGATCGCCGCCCATCTGCTCGACGCCGAGCCGGACGCGATCGAACTCGGCGGCTCCCGGGCGAGCGTGCGCGGCGAACCGGACCGCTCGGTGAGTTTCGGCGAGATCGCCTACCGCGCCTACTACGAGCCCGGCCTGCTGCCGCCCGGACTGTCGGCCACCCTGGAGGCCACCGCCCGGTTCACCTCCCAGGCTCCCATCCACTGGGCCAACGCCACCCATGCCTGCACCTGCGAGGTCGACATCGAGACCGGCCAGGTCAGGCTGAGCCGCTACATCGTCAGCGAGGACGTCGGCCCGATGATCAACCCCAACGTGGTGGAGGGCCAGATCGCCGGGGGCACGGTGCAGGGCATCGGCGGCGCGCTGCTGGAGCACATGGCCTACGACGACGACGGCAACCCGCTGGCCACCACCTTCGTCGACTACCTGCTGCCCACCGCCACCGAGGTCCCGATCATCGAATACGGCCACATCGAGGTCCCCGGCCCGGGCGTGGGCGGATACAAGGGCGCCGGCGAGGGCGGGGCGATCGGCTCCACCCCGGCGGTGATCAACGCGATCAACGACGCGCTGGCCCCGCTCGGGGTGACCGTCACCCGGCTGCCCGCCACCCCCGCCGCCATCGTCGAACTGCTGGAACAAGCCACCAAGTGAGGACCGAGAAGTGGAGCTGATCAACGAGTTTCGGGTACCGGTGCCGATCGGCCAGGCCTGGCAGGTGCTCACCGACGTCGAGCGCATCGCCCCGTGCATCCCGGGGGCGCAACTGCTCGGCGTCGACGGTGACGAGTTCACCGGCGCGGTGAAGGTCAAGGTCGGCCCGATCACCGTGCAGTACAAGGGCACCGCCGCGTTCGAGCAGAAGGACGACACCGCCCACCGCGCGGTGATCCGGGCGGTCGGCAAGGAGACCCGCGGCCAGGGCAACGCCGCCGCGGTGGTCACCGCGGAGCTCAAGGACGAGGGCGACGCCACGCTGTGCGTGCTCACCACCGACCTGACCATCACCGGCAAGGCCGCCCAGTTCGGCCGGGGGGTGCTCGCCGACGTGGCGGGCAAACTCATCGGCCAGTTCGCCGAGCGGCTCGAGGCCGACGTGCTCAGCGAGCTGCGCACCGCCCCGGCGCGGGACGAGCAATCCGCCGCAACCGCCGCACCGCAACCGGCCGCGGCGCAGCCGCAGACCGGCGCCGGCGACGCCGCCTCGGTGAACGTGCTGGCGCTGGTGGCCGCGCCGGTCGCCAAGCGGGTCGCCCCGGTCGCCGCCGGTCTGACGGTGGGCCTGGCGGCCGGGTACCTGCTGGGCCGGAGGCAGCGGTGAAGCCGGCGCCGTTCGCCTACCACCGCCCCACCGGGGTCGCCGAGGCGGCCGAGATGCTCGCCGAGTTCGGCGACGAGGCGAAGATCCTGGCCGGCGGGCAGAGCCTGGTGCCGATGCTGGCGCTGCGGTTGGCGTTCTTCGACCACCTCGTCGACATCGCCGGCCTCGACGAGCTGCGCGGCATCACCCGCGAGCCCGGCTGGCTGCGGATCGGGGCGACCACCACCGGCGCCGCCGTCGGCGCCGATCCGCAGGTGCGCGACGCGGTGCCGCTGCTGACCGCGGTCACCCCGCACGTCGGCCACTTCCAGATCCGCAACCGCGGCACCCTGGGCGGTTCCGTCGCGCACGCCGACCCGGCCGGCGAGTACCCGACGGTGGCGCTGGCCCTCGACGCCCGCATCGAGGCGGTCTCCCCACGCGGGCAGCGCGAGATCGACGCCGGCGAGTTCTTCACCGGGCTGTGGGAGACCGTGCTGGAGCCCGACGAGGTGCTCACCGCGGTGCGGTTCCCGGTGTGGGACGGCCGGTGCGGGTTCGCGGTGCGGGAGTTCGCGCGCCGCCACGGCGATTTCGCGATCGCCGGGGCGGTGCTCGGGATCGAGCTCGACGCCGCCGACCGCATCGCCCGGTGCGCGATCGGGCTGCTCGGGCTCGGCTCCACGCCGCGCCGGGCCGAGGCTGCCGAGCGGGAGCTCGCCGGCCGCGCGGTCACCGAGGTCGATCCGGCCGAGCTCGGCGAGCTGGCCATGACCGGCCTCGACGACGTCCCGTCCGATCTACAGGGTTCGGCCGCGTACCGGCGGCGGGTGGGCGCGGTGATGGTGGCGCGCGCCTTCTCCGACGCCGTCGCGCAGGCCGCCGCGAAGGAGCACAGCCATGCATGAACAACCGGTGTCGATGACCGTGAACGGCCGGCCGGTCGAGGCCATCGTCGAACCGCGCCTGACCCTGGCCGACTTCCTGCGCGAGCGCTGCGGGCTGACCGGCACCCACCTCGGCTGCGAGCACGGCGCGTGCGGGGCGTGCACCGTGCTGGTCGACGGTGCCGCGGTGCGCGGCTGCCTGACGTTCGCGGTGCAGGCCGAGGGCGCGGAGGTGACCACGGTCGAGGGCATCGCCGGCCCGGACGGCGAGCTCTCCTCGGTGCAGCAGGCGCTGCGGGAGTGCCACGGCCTGCAGTGCGGGTTCTGCACCCCGGGTTTCGTCACCACGATCACCGCGCTGCTGCGCGACAACCCGGACCCCACCGAGGAACAGATCCGCGAGGGGCTGTCCGGCAACTTCTGCCGGTGCACCGGGTATCAGGGCATCATCAACGCCGTGCGCCGCGCCGCGGAGCTGGCCCGCCGGGGCTGACCGCCCCGCGGCCGGCGCCGGGCGTCAGCCGGCGACGACGCCGCGCAGGCCCTCGGCGCCGAACAAGGGCTCGAGCATGCCGGACATGTCCGGGCCGCGGCGCAGCCCGTGGCCGCCGTCGACGTTGATGATCTGCCCGGTGATCCAGCCCGCCGCATCCGACAGCAGGAACACCGCGAGGTTGGCGATGTCCTCGACCTCGCCGAACCGCGGCAGCGGCGTGCAGGCCCGGTAGTCCTCCACCACCGCGGGCGTCTCCATGATCGGGGCGACCAGATCGGTGCGGGTCAGGCCGGGCCGGATCCCGTTGACCCGCACCCAGGACGGGCCGAGCTCGTCGGCGGCCAGCTGCAGCAGGTGGTCCAGCGCGGCCTTGCTCGGTCCGTAGGCGCCGAACCAGCGGTGCACATTGCTCGATGCGATCGAGGAGATGCCCACGAACGAGCCGCCCCCGCCGCGCACCAACTCCCGGCCGGCGTGCTTGATCAGGTACATGGTGCCGTTGACGTTGAGGTCGACGGTGCGCCGCCAGGCCTCCGAGTCGATCTGGGTGATCGGACCGATCGTCTCCGAACCGCCGGCGCTGTGCACCACGCCGTGCAGCCGGCCGTGCCAGGCGGTGGCGGCGTCGACCGCGGCGGCCACCTCGTCCTCCTTGGTGACGTCGGCCGGGTGGTAGCGCACCTCGCCGGCCCCCTCGGTGCGGCCGGCACTCAGTTCCCCGGCGGCCGCGGCCAGTTTGTCGGCGTTGCGGCCCAACAGCATCACGTCACCGCCGGCGGCCACCACCGCCGCGGCGACCCCCTTCCCGATGCCGCTCCCGCCGCCGGTGACCAGATATGTGCGCCCCGCCAAAGACAACTGCATCAGTGTCCTTCCCACCGAAATCCCAACCAGTTTCGCAAGTTATACCTCAGGGCTCATCGCGGCGGGCGGGCTTCGGCGCACCGAGGGTGCGCCAGTCCGGCACGTCCGGCGGCATCGCCACCGGCCAACGGTTCTCGTTGGCCGACGCCCAGTGCGCGTGCCCGAGTTCGTGGATGTGGAAGGCGTGCCGCAGCGCCTCGGTGAAGCCCATCGCATCGGCCGCGGCGTTGACGCTGTCCTTGACCAGCAGTGCGGCCATCGTCGGCCGTTCGGCGATGCGGCGCGCGAACTGCAGTGTGCGCTCCTCGAGTTCGGCGCGCGGGAACACCTTGGACACCATGCCCAGCCGGTACGCCTCCTCGGCGTCGATCGAATCCCCGGTCAGCAGCAGTTCTTTGGCCTTACGAGGTCCGAATTCCCAGGGATGTGCGTAGTATTCGACGCCCGGCATGCCCATCCGCACCGCCACCACGTCGGAGAACCGGGCGTCGTCGGCCGCACAGATCAGGTCGCAGGCCCACATCAGCATCAGCCCGGCCGAGATGACGTTGCCCTGCACCTGCGCGATGGTGATCTTGCGCAGGTCCCGCCAGCGGCGGGTGTTCTCGAAGTAGAAGTGCCACTCCTGCAGATAGGTTCGCTCGGCCACCCCGGCGGCCGTGGCGCCGTAGCCCCGGAAGGTGGGGTGCTGGTCCGGGCCGGGGGCGCGCTCGGCCAGCGCGGCCTCCGACCCCAGATCGTGCCCGGCCGAGAAGTTCCTGCCGCGCGCGCCGAGGATCACCACCCGCACCGCGTCGTCGGCCTCGGCACGGGCGAACGCCTCGTCGAGCTGCACCAGCAGGGTGCGGGTCTGGGCGTTGTGCGCCTCGGGCCGGTTCAACCAGATCCGGGCGATCCGCCCCTCGTCGAGGGTCTCGTACTCGACCTGCCGCGAAACGTCCGAATTCGCCATAGCTGTTCACCTCATTCGTCGCAAAGACCGCATCGATCGACCGGTGCCGAACGGCGTCCCGAATGGCATTCCAAACGGCACTGACATAACCACATCGACGCGGCGGTGCGGTGGGGTTTCGGGCGGAAGCCGGACCGGGCGACGCGGGTCACCCGGTCACCGGCCACCCGTTGCACAACTTGGGCAATTGCGCAAGCCATTCGTCGGTTTTTCGCCCCGAGGGTGGTTTGAGTGCAGGAATTGTGCGGCTTGCTTAGAATCCCTTCCGACGTTTCAGTGAAAACTACAGAAAGCACGATGATGGCGACCTTCCAGCTCCCCGCTCGACGACTCCTTCTCGCCGGCGGCTTCGCGGTCGCTGTGGCCGCCGCGCCGGCATTCGCCGTCTTCGCGGTCTCGGCCGCAGAGCCTGCCTCGTCCGTGGCCTCCTGCCCGCCCGGCGAGGAGGTCGACAACTTCACCGGCGTGTGCGTGCCGCACACCGTGCCCAACACCTCGGGAGCGTTCGTGCCGATCCCGGGCAGCCCCAACCTGCCCGCGGTGCAGTTGCCGGGCGGCGGCGGGATCATCCCGTGCACCGGCGCCAACACCGGTCAGTGCATCGGTCTGGCCGAGTCGCAGGTCGGCCAGGCGCACGCCACCCCGGACTCCCACGTCGGCAGCAGCCCGACGGTCCACGGGCACGTCGGCGGTCACTAGGACGGAGTAGGCGGCCGCGGGTCTCCCGCGGTCGCCTACAGTTGTGGTATGGCTGCCAAATCTGACCCCGCCGATATCGGCGACGTCGAGCCGCTCACCGATAGCACCGCCGACCAGGCGCGTCGCGTCGTGGCCGCCTACGCCAACGACGCCGACGAGTGCCGGATGTTCCTGTCGATGCTCGGGATCGGACCGGGGAAGCCAGAGGTCTGACATGGCTCCCGACGGTGACCGGGGGAACGGCGCCGGCAGCGGGGGCTCCGACTTCGTTGTCGTCGCCAACCGGCTACCGATCGACATGGAGCGACTGCCCGACGGCAGCACGGCGTGGAAGCGCAGTCCCGGAGGGTTGGTAACCGCGCTCGAGCCGTTGCTGCGCCGCCGGCGCGGCGCCTGGATCGGCTGGCCGGGGATTCCCGACAGCGACGAGGAACCGATCGTCGAGGACGGGCTGAACCTGTGTCCGGTGCGGCTGTCCGCCGACGACATCGCCCAGTACTACGAGGGCTTCTCCAACGCCACGTTGTGGCCGCTCTACCACGACGTGATCGTCAAACCCAGCTACGAGCGGGCGTGGTGGGAGCGCTACGTCGAGGTCAACCGGCGGTTCGCCGAGGCCACCGCCCGCACCGCGGCCCCGGGCGCGACGGTGTGGGTGCAGGACTACCAGCTGCAGCTGGTGCCCAAGATGCTGCGCGAGCTGCGACCGGACCTGACCATCGGGTTCTTTCTGCACATCCCGTTCCCGCCCGTCGAGCTGTTCATGCAGCTGCCCTGGCGCACCGAGATCGTCGACGGGCTGCTGGGCGCGGACCTGGTGGGTTTCCATCTGCCCGGCGGGGCGCAGAACTTCCTGTACCTGGCGCGCCGGCTGGTCGGCGCCAACACCTCCCGGGCGTCGGTCGGGGTGCGGTCCCGGTTCGGTGAGGTGCACGTGGGGCGGCGCACCGTGAAGGTGGGCGCCTTCCCGATCTCGATCGACTCCACCGCCCTGGACCAGCAGGCCCGCAAGCGCAGCATCCGGCGCCGAGCCCGGGAGATCCGTGCCGAGCTGGGCAATCCGCGCAAGATCCTGCTCGGTGTGGACCGGCTGGACTACACCAAGGGCATCGACATCCGGCTGCGCGCGATCTCCGAACTGCTCGCCGAGGGCCGGATCAAGCGGGACGACACCGTGTTCGTGCAGCTGGCCACCCCGAGCCGGGAACGGGTGGAGGCCTACCGGCTGCTGCGCGACGAGATCGAGCGTGAGGTCGGCCACATCAACGGCGAGTACGGCGAGGTGGGCCACCCGGTGGTGCACTACCTGCACCGGCCGGTCCCCCGCGAGGAACTGATCGCGTTCTTCGTCGCCGCCGACGTCATGCTGGTCACCCCGCTGCGCGACGGGATGAACCTGGTGGCCAAGGAGTACGTGGCCTGCCGCAGCGACCTGGGCGGGGCGCTGGTGCTCTCCGAGTTCACCGGTGCGGCCTCCGAGCTGCGCCAGGCCTACCTGGTCAACCCGCACCACCTCGAGAACGTCAAGGACATGCTGGAGGCGGCGATCAACCAGGACCCCGAGGAGGGCCGCCGCCGCATGCGGGCGCTGCGCCGCCAGGTGCTCGCCCACGACGTGGACCGCTGGGCGCGCAGCTTCCTGGATGCTTTGGCTACGACGAAGTCGTAGCGGGATGCCGGGGCTACGACGAAGTCGTAGCGG
>NZ_CALDGS010000052.1 GCF_937941905.1 uncultured Mycolicibacterium sp.
CGCGGCCCCCTGCTCGCGGGCGTGCCGTCGGCGGTGACCGAAGCGGCCCGCCAGGTCCGGCTCGCAGGCGGCCTCACCCCCCGCGTCGCGGTCCTCATCGCGCTGATGGGGATCGCGTTCGCCCTCATGTACCTCGATGTCGTCCGGGCGGCGCTGGACGGGTCGCGGACCGCGATCATGGTCACCGTGCCGGTGCTGGCGGCGCTGATCGCCTCGGGGTACCACACGGCGCCCCGCGGCGTCACCGACGACGAGTCGAACTGGATCCTGGCGATCATCGCCGGACTGGTCTGCTTCGGCGGCATCGAACTGCTCTGCGACCGGATTCCCACCCTCACCGGGCTGTGGCAGCTGCGGCTGCTGGGCGCGCCGATCTGGCTGGCCTGCCTGATGACGGTGCTGGTCGGGGTGCGCCACGTCGTGCAGATGTGGCCACTGTGGGTGTTCTCGCTGGTGTGCGGCACCCCACTGCCGTTCCTGCTCGCCACCGCTGCCCTCGGCGGATCCGACACCGCCGCCACCGCGGTGGCCGCCACGGTCGGGGCGGTCGCGGTCTACCTGGCCACCCCGTCGCTGCCCCGGCTGCACCGGGGCAGCGGGGCGGCGGCGTGCCTGGCCCTGGCCGCCGGGTTCGTCATGTTGTTCGGCGCCCCGAGCCTGTTCGTCGCGATCGTCGTGGTCAGCGGGGTGTTCCCGGTGCTCATCGTGGTGCTGATGCGGCACGCCCACGGGCCGGTGCCGACGGCGCTGCGCGCACCGGCCGACTCGATGCCCAACGTGTCCGCGACCGCGCTGGCCGCCCTGCTCGTCGTCGCGGCCGCGCTGCCGCTGGTGTACCGGCCGGCCGCGCACCCCCCGGAGCCGGCCCCGGCACCGACCGACTGGGCCCGCGCGGCCGTGCTGTCCGCACCCCGCAGCTACCCCTTCATCACCCGCTATCTGGGCCCCGGCGCGACGCTGCAGCGCTACGCCGTCAGCCCGGCTGCGGGGATGCCCGCCGCCGCGGTGGACGTGATCACCACCGACAACCCCGCCGCGCTCGACGACTTCCGCGATGCGGTGTGGTACCCGAGCCCGGATCCGGTGAGCTTTCACCCCGCCGACCCGGCGCTGGGCGCTCCGCCCGGGGCCCGCATCGCCTACACCAACGCCGATGCCACCACCGAGCACACCGGACAGGACTGGTACGCGGTCACCTGGGACTGGCGGCTGCCCTCCGGGATGCAGCGGGTCACCGTGATCGTCAGCCAGTCGATCGACGGCCAGCAGACCCCGCCGGCGCCGCGGCCGTTCACCGTCCATGACGTGTCGCTGCGCCCCACGCTCTGGGTCGCCCGCCAGCAGCCCGACGAGACCGGCCGCGTCGACGAGACGGTGCTGCAGCGCGCCGCCGAGGTCGTGCGGGCGGTGAGCGGTGAGTAGCCAACGCCACCACCGGCGCCCGCACTGGCCCCCGCACTGGCACTGGCACCCGCACTGGCATCTGCACCTGCACCGGCCGCACCTGCCGCCGCACCTGTCGGCCCGGACCGTGCTGCGCCGTTCCGGGCTGGCCCGGCTGGCGCTCATCGTGGCCCTGCTCGCCGCGGCGGCGATGGTGTTCCCGCGGGTGGTGCTACCGGTGGCGGCCGGGCTGCTCGCGCTGCTCTACCTGGCCTCCACCATCGACCGGAACTACCTGTTGCTCAAGGGCATTCACATGAACGCCATGGTCCGGGTGAGCGCCGAGGAGGCGCTGTCCATCCCGGACGAGGAGCTGCCGCACTACACCGTGCTGCTCCCGGTCTACGACGAGCCGGCCATCGTGGCCAACCTGGTCAACGGCGTGTGCAAGCTCGACTACCCGCGCGACAAGCTCGACGTGCTGCTGCTGGTCGAGGAGGACGACACCGCCACCCAGCTCGCCCTGGCCGACATGGAGCTGGAGTCGGTGCACGTCGTGATCGTGCCGCACAGCATGCCCAAGACCAAGCCCAAGGCGTGCAACCACGGGATGTCGCTGCCGATCCTCACCGACGGCCTGATGACGATCTACGACGCCGAGGACATCCCCGACCCGCTGCAGCTGCGCCGCGCGGCGGCCGCCTTCCGCCGGCTCCCCGACGACATCGGCTGCATCCAGGCCCGGCTCGGCTACTTCAACGAGTCACAGAACCTGCTCACCCGCTGGTTCTCGCTGGAGTACGACCAGTGGTTCGGCGTGATGCTGCCGGCGGTGCAGGAGTCCGGGTGCGTGGTGCCGCTGGGCGGCACGTCCAACCACATGCCCACCCGGGTGTGGCGCGACGTCGGCGGGTGGGACGAGTTCAACGTCACCGAGGACGCCGACCTCGGGGTGCGGCTGGCCCGGCACGGCTACCGCACCGTCATCCTCGACTCGACCACGTTGGAGGAGGCCAACTCCGACGTCGTGAACTGGATTCGGCAGCGGTCCCGCTGGTACAAGGGCTATCTGCAGACCATGCTGGTGCATCTGCGCCACCCGCTGCGGCTGCGGCGCGAGATCGGCACCAAGGCGGTGCTGCGGCTGATCAACCTGACCGGCGGGGTGCCGCTGGCCGGCGCCACCAATCTGGTCTTCGCGCTGACCCTGCTGGTGTGGCTGGTCGGCCGGCCCTACCAGATCGAGGCGCTGTTCCCGCCGATCACCTACTACATCTGTCTGACGCTGTTCCTGATCGGTGCGCCGGTCTCGGTGTTCGTCGGCCTGGTGGTCACCCAGTCACTGGGCAAACCGTGGCTGTGGTGGGCGGTGCTGCTCAGCCCGCTGTACTGGGCGCTCCAGTCGATCGCCGCGGTGAAGGCGCTGTACCAGCTGCTGTTCCGACCGTTCTTCTGGGAGAAGACGGTGCACGGACTGGCCGCGTCGCCCGATCCCACACCGTCCCCCGGAGGTCGTGATGAGCTCGTTGACGCGTAGAGTCGCCGCCGCGCTGGTGGCCGCCCCGCTCTTCGCCGTCGCGACGCCCGCGGCACTGCCGCCGGCCGCCGCGCAGCCCGATCCGGTGATCGCCGAGGTCGATCCGGCGATCCCGCCGTCCATCGGCTGGTCGCTGCTGGGCATGTCGGACCGGTTCGACATCATCGGCGCGAACATCCCGGTCGACCAGGTCGTCCCGGTGCCCAACGGCGTGCAGCCGACGCTGCTGACCGGGCAGATCGGCTCGGTGGCCAACATCGGCGCGGGCCGGGTCGACGTGCTCGACGGCCGCGGCGTGGTGCTGGGCAGCATCCCGGTGCCCACCGACGTGCCGGCCCTGCCGTTCGAGATCGACCTCTCGGCCGCCGCCGTCGTCGACGGACAGGCGAAACTCACCTTCGTGCTGCGAGACTGGGCACAACCCGGCGACGTCTGCAACCCGCCGGGGGTGCTGACGCTCAGCCAGCTGGCCACCCGCTTCTCCGGCGGGGTGCCCGCCCCGGTGAACGTCGCCGAGTTCCTGCCCGGCTACCTCGACGAGATCCTGATCCACGTCGGCCCGGAGCCCACGGTGGACCAGCAGCAGGCGGCGCTGGACCTGGTGGCCGAGCTGACCCGCATCTACCGGCCCATCCCGGTGCGCATCGGCGTGGTCACCGGCTGGCCGGAGCCGGCCCCCTTCGGCCTGACCCGCCGGGTGATCGATCTGCGGGTGGCCGACCGGCCCGGGATCGTGCTGGAGCAGCCCGGGACCGAGAACGCCACACTGGTGATCTCCGGCCCCGGTCCGCGGTTGGTCGAGCAGGTCCGGCTGTTCGCCGACCGCCGCTACAAGATGGCCCAGAACCATTGGGCGACAACACTTTCCGCTGCCGATGCGCCGGTGGTGACCTCGACGCTGAAGCGCTTCGGCGAACTGGGCATCGGCGGGCAGGCGTCGGTGCTGGGCACCCACGTGCTCTACACCGGTTTCGACGTCGCGGCCTTCGGCGTCGGCCCGATCAGCGGCGCGAAGGTGCATCTGCTGGCCAACCACACCCCGGTGGTCGGCGGCGAGGCGTCGCTGTTGGTACGGGTCGGCTCCTCGGTGCTGGCCTCGCAGCCGCTCGGCGAGTCCGGCACCGTCGACCTGACCTTCGACGTCCCCGCCGAGGCGATCACGTCCAACGTCGGAATCGCCTTGGAGCTGCGCTACATTCCGCGTCAGCAGTGCTCGCCGTACGCCGACCGGATGACGTTCGTCGTCGACCCCACCTCGACCGTCGACGTCACCCCGGGCACGGTGAACCGGGGCGGTTTCCCGGCGTTGCCGATGGGCTTCGCACCCGACTTCGCGGTCGCCGTCGACCAGCCCGACCGGATCCGGTTCGCCGCACAGGCGGTCAACCTGCTGGGCCAGCAGACCACCGTCACGCTGCGCCCGCGGGTGCGCCCCCTGGACGAGGCGGTCGCCTCCGAGACCGGGCTGCTGCTCGTCGCCGACCCGGACACCCTGCGCGGCACCGACCTGGCCCCGCCGGTGCTGCCGGAGAGTCCCGAGACCTCCGATATCAACGGACCGGTGCAGACCACGGTGGATCTGGCCGGGCCGCTGGGGCTGGTGCAGGCGTTCACCGACCACCGGCGCTCGGTGCTGGCGATCACCGGCTCCGGCGACTGGACGCTGGTCGACGCCGACTTCGACTACATCCGGCGGCTGCCGGACCGCTGGGCCTCGCTGACCGGTGACGTGCTGGCCACCGGGATCGCCGGGCAGACGGTGAATCTGGCGGTGGTGGAGGGCGGCACCATGGCGCACCAGCCCAACCCGGGTCCCGGCTGGCAGCGCTGGGCGTGGCTGTCGGCGGGCCTGACCGCGGC
This sequence comes from uncultured Mycolicibacterium sp., assembly GCF_937941905.1. GTDB lineage: Bacteria > Actinomycetota > Actinomycetes > Mycobacteriales > Mycobacteriaceae > Mycobacterium. Next base: position 4,781 of record NZ_CALDGS010000052.1, read on the forward strand.
CGCGGTGGTGGCCGCCGGCGCGGTGCTGCTGCAGCGCCGCCGGACGGCGAAGGACTGACCGTGGCGGCGGCCCCGCCCGTCGCCGCACCGGCGCCGGCCCCGGCACCGCCGGCCCCGGATCCGGCCGTCTCGCCGGTGCTGCCGCGGTGGCGCACCTGGGCGCTGTTCGGCTCGCTGACGCTGGCCTACTTCGTCATCGGCACGGTGCTGGTGCTGCGCTACAACATCTTCGAGCCGGACGCGCCGAACCGGGTGGCCAACGCCGGGTTCGCGCTGTTCACCCGCGACCCGCACCTGTCGGCGATCGGGTTCGTGTGGAACCCGTTGCCCTCCATGGCCGAGATCCCGCTGGTGTGGCTGAGCCAGTGGCTGCCGTCGCTGAAGTACGCCGGGCTGGCCGGGGTGCTGCAGAGCGCGGCGTTCATGGCGGCTGCGGCGCTGCTGGTGCGCGGCATCGCGCTGGACCGCGGCCTGGGCACCTGGTGGCGGCGGCTGGCCGTCGCCGCCTTCGCACTGCACCCGATGATCGTGCTGTACGGCGCGTCCGGGATGAGCGAGGCGGCGATGCTGTGCTGCCTGGTGTGGTGCTGCCGCTACCTGATGCGGTGGTGCGAGGCCGGCGCCATCCGGGACCTGGCCTGGGCCGGGGTCGCGCTCGGGGTGGGATATCTGGCCCGCTACGAGGTGCTGCCCGCCGCGATCGGGGTGGCGGTGCTGGTGGCCGCGGTGAGCTGGCTGCACACCGAGCCGGGCCGGCTGCGCCGCTCCACCGTGGTGCTCAATGTCGCGATCGTGCTGTTCCCGGCCGTCACCGCCTTCCTGGCCTGGGGCGTGACCGGCTGGATCATCAACGACGAGTTCTTCGCCACGCTGTCGTCGCACTACGGCAACAGCAGCCAGAACGCCGGCCGGCTGGCCGCGCTGGCCGGCCGCGACGCCGGCGCGAGCTGGCCGGTGATCGTCGCCCGGCTGTTCGGCATGCAGCCGCTGGTGCTCGTCTCGGTGGCGGTGGCGGTGCTGATCGCCGCCCTGCGCCGGCGGATCACTCCGCTGGTGCCGGTGCTCGTCTTCGGTTCGACGCTGCTGTTCTCGGTGGCCGCGCACCACCTGTCGATCACCTTCGGCTGGTTCCGGTTCTACCTGGCGGCCATCCCGATGGTCGTCTGCGTCGCACTGGCCTGCTGGGGCCCGGCCCGCGCGGCCGCGCGCAACACGGCCGCCGCGGTGCTGCTCGCCGCGGCGCTGGTGGTGGCCGTCCCGGTGACCACCCCGCTGATCGTCGACCCGGACATCGCCCACGGCCAGCTCGAGCAGTCGTTCGTCTCCATGGTCGACCCGCACACGCACCCGCCTCAGGAGGAGCCGTCACGGCGCCGGCTGATCAGCGAGCGACTGCTCGCGCAGTGGCTGGACCGACAGCACCTGCCGGACGGGTCGGTGCTCATGGACACCTTCCTGACCTGGGGTATCTGGCTGTCCTCGGACAACCCGCGCCAATTCGTCGTCACCAGCGACTACGACTTCGCCGCGGCGCTGAACCGGCCGTGGGACCACGGCATCCGCTACGTCATCGCGACGAATCCGAACATCAACGTGCCGGACGCGATCAACCGCCGCTACCCGAGCATGTGGGACGACGGGGCCGGGATCGCCGAGCTGGTGTACAGCACCGTGGGCACCACCGCCGACGAAATGTTCCGGGTGTACCGGGTGATCGGCCGGCCGCTGATCGGGCTCGACGAACCGGGGGTCAGCCCAGGCGGCGCAGCCGCGGCTCCAGGTCGGTCTTGAACAGCCGCAGGAACCGCATCTGGTCGTGCCCGGGGGCGTGGAACACCAGGTGGTTCAGGCCCCAGTCGACGTACTGTGCGACCTGCTCGACCGCCTCGTCCGGGTCGGAGGCGACGATCCAGCGCTTGGCGATCTGCTCGATCGGCAGCGCGTCGGCGGCCTGCTCCATCTCGATCGGGTCGTCGATGGAGTGCTTCTGCTCGGCGGTCAGCGACAGCGGCGCCCAGAACCGGGTGTTGTTCAGCGCCAGTTCCGGATCCGGGTCGTAGGAGATCTTGATCTCGATCATCCGGTCGATGTCGTCGAGGCTCCGGCCGGCCGCGGCCGCGCCCTCGGCGACGGCGGGAATGAGCTTGTCCTTGTAGAGCTCCTCGCCCTTGCCGGAGGTGCAGATGAACCCGTCACCGGCGCGCCCGGCGTACTTGGCCACCACCGGCCCGCCGGCGGCGATGTAGACCGGCACGCCCTCGGCCGGCACGTCGTAGATCGACGCCCCCTTGGTGCGGTAGTACTCGCCCTCGAAGTCCACCCGGCCGCCGCCCCACAGCTCGCGCATCAGCCGCACCGACTCGCGCAGCCGGGCGAACCGCTCCTTGAACTCCGGCCATTCGCCGACGAATCCGGTGGCGATCTCGTTGAGCGCCTCCCCGGTGCCCACCCCGAGGAAGACCCGGCCCGGGTACAGACAGGCCATGGTCGCGAAGGCCTGCGCCACCACCGCCGGGTTGTAGCGGAACGTCGGGGTCAGCACCGAGGTGCCCAGCGTGATCCGCTTGGTGCGCTCCCCCACCGCGGTCATCCACGCCAGCGAGAACGGCGCGTGCCCGCCCCGGTGCCGCCACGGCTGGAAATGGTCGCTGACCGTCGCACTGTCCATGCCGTGCTCCTCGGCGGCCACGGCCAACTCCACCAGCTCGCGCGGCGCGAACTGCTCCGCCGACGCCTTGTACCCCAACTTCAGCTCAGCCACGGGTCCCTTTGTACACCCGTTCCTTACACTCGCGAGATGCAGGTCACACTGGAGGCCGTCACCGACCACGTCCACTTCGCCCGTACCGAGCTGGTCAACTGGACGCTGGTGACCGGTTCGGCGGGCGTCGTGCTCATCGACGCCGGCTACCCGGGCCAGCGCGCCGAGGTGCTGGAATGCCTGCGCCGGCTGGGCCACCGGCCCGAGGACGTCCGGGCGGTCCTGCTCACCCACGCCCACGTCGACCACCTGGGCACCGCCATCTGGTTCGCCGCCACGTTCGGCACCCCGGTGTACTGCCACGCCGCAGAGGTGGGGCACGTCAAACGCGAGTATCTGGAACAGGTTTCGCCGGCCGCGCTGGCCGCGCAGATGTGGCGGCCGCGCTGGCTGGCCTGGTCGCTGGCCGCCGCCCGGCGGGGCGGGCTGGTGCGCGACGGGGTCCCGTCGGCACAGCCGCTCACCGCGGAGGTGGCCGCCGAACTGCCCGGCCGGCCCACCGCGGTGCCGAGCCCGGGCCACACCGGCGGGCACTGCTCCTACCTCGTCGACGGGGTGCTGGTGGCCGGGGACGCGCTGGTGACCGCGCACCCGGTGACGCCGCGGCGCGGGCCGCAGTTGCTGCCGGCGGTATTCAACCACGACCAGCGCGCCTGCGAGCGCAGCCTGGCCGCGCTCGGGCTGCTCGACACCGAGGTGCTGCTGCCCGGGCACGGGCCGATCTGGCGCGGGCCCGTCCGCGAGGCCGCCGCGCTCGCCGCCCCCGCCGTCTCCCGCGAGCGGTCGTGAACCCCCCGATCGCGGGCCCGCGAGGGGGTGTCCGCGTCCGCGCGCGGGGAAGGTGAAGCCCTTCCGGGCCCGGGAGGACACCGGTAGGTTCGCGCCATGGACAACATCAGGGGCCGGACCGTCGCGATCACCGGTGCCGCCCGCGGCATCGGCTACGCCACCGCGAAGGCGCTGCTGGCCCGCGGGGCCCGGGTGGTGATCGGCGACCGCGATGTCGCGCTGCAGGAGTCCGCGGTGGCCGAGCTGACCCGGCTCGGCCCGGTGTCGGGCTACCCGCTCGACGTCACCGACCGCGAGTCGTTCGCGACGTTCCTGGACAAGGCCCGCACCGACGGCGGCGGGCACATCGACGTGCTCATCAACAACGCCGGCGTGATGCCGATCGGCCCGTTCCTCGAACAGACCGAGCAGGCCGTCCGCGCCGCGATCGAGGTCAACCTCTACGGCGTGCTCATCGGCTGCCGGCTCGCGCTGCCGGAGATGGTGCGCCGCCGCAGCGGCCACATCGTCAACATCTCCTCGATGTCGGGCCTGATCCCGGTGCCCGGCCAGGTGGTCTACAACGCCTCCAAGTTCGGCGTGGTGGGGCTGTCGGCCGCACTGGCCGACGAGGTGGCCCCGTACGGGGTGGAGGTGTCGGTGGTGATGCCGCCGTTCACCCGCACCGAGCTCATCGCCGGCACCCGGGCGAACTTCGCCACCAGACCCGTTGAGCCGGAGGACATCGCGGCCGCGGTGGTGCGCACCCTGGACAAGCCCAAGACGCACGTGTCGGTGCCCGCACCGATGCGGTTCGTGGCCCAGGCCGCGCAGCTGCTCGGCCCGCGCGGGCGGCGCTGGCTCAACCGCCGGCTCGGCCTGGACTCGGTGTTCCTGACGTTCGACACCGAGGCCCGCCGGGCCTACGAGCAGCGCGCGCAGCACTCGCTGGGCGTGGTCGACAGCAGCGGCGGCTGACGCCGCCTTCAGAACGTCGGCACCGGGTCGCCGGCGCGGTGCGCCTCGACGACGTCGAGGGCGTCGAGCAGGTCGACGTCGGTGAACCGGAGGTCCTCGGCTGAGCCGACCAGGATCAGGTGCACCGCGTCGGGGAAGTCCTCCGGACCGGGCTCACCGTCGACGGTGTAGGTGAACCACACCCGGGTGACGGTCTCGGCGTCCTCGTCGTCGAGGTCGGCCACCCCGGACGGCTCGAAGTACCAGGCGGCCAGCCCGTCGTCGCTGTGCACCTCGTCGAAGGTCCAGCCGCGCTCCAGCAGCACCTTGTCGAACCGCTCGGCGCGCGCCCCGATGTCGAAGAGCCACTTGGGGATTCGCACCGTCTCCCGCGCCGCCCGGCGCTTGCGCCGGCGCGCCGCCTTCGCCTCGGACCGCCTGGACACCGTCGCGCCCGACGCCTACCGCAGCGCCTGGTCGAGATCGGCGATGAGGTCCTCGGTGTCCTCCAGGCCGATCGAGATCCGCACCACCCCGTCGCCGAGCCCGATCGCGGCGCGGCCCTCCGGCCCCATCGCCCGGTGGGTGGTGGTGGCCGGGTGGGTGATCAGCGTCTTGGCGTCGCCGAGGTTGTTGGAGATGTCGATGACCCGCAACCGGTCCAGCACCTCGAAGGCGCGCTCCTTGGCCCGGCCCTCGGGGGCGTCGAGTTCGAAGGTGACGACGGTGCCGCCGCCGGACATCTGCCGCTTGGCCAGGTCGTACTGCGGGTGCGACGGCAGGTACGGGTAGCGCACCCAGCGCACCGCCGGGTGCGCCTCGAGGAACTCGGCCACCCGCTGCGCCGAGCTGTTCGCGTAGTTCACCCGAACCGAAAGCGTCTCAAGGCCTTTCAGCAGCACCCAGGCGTTGAACGGGCTGATCGCCGGGCCGGTGTGGCGCATCAGCGTCTGCACCGGGCCGTCGATGTAGTCCTTGGCGCCGAGGATCGCGCCGCCGAGCACCCGGCCCTGGCCGTCGATGTGCTTGGTACCCGAGTACACCACCACGTCCGCGCCCAGCTCGAAGCCGTGCTGCAACAGCGGGGTGGCGAACACGTTGTCCAGCACCACCTTCGCGCCGGCGGCGTGCGCCAGCTCGGACACGGCGGCGATGTCGACCAGGGTCTGCATCGGGTTGGACGGGGTCTCGAAGAACACCGCGGTGGTGGGTTCGGACAGCGCCCGTTCCCACTGCGACAGGTCCTCGCCGTCGACGAACACCGTCTGCACGCCCCAGCGCGGCAGGATCTCGTTGCACACCACGAAGCAGGAGCCGAACAGGCTGCGCGCGGCGACCAGCCGGTCGCCGGCGGCCAGCAGCGCGCCGAGCGCGGTGAACACCGCCGACATGCCGGTGGCGGTGGCGAAGCAGGCCTCCGCGCCCTCGATCAGGCGCAGCCGCTCCTCGAACATCGTGATGGTGGGGTTGCCGTAGCGGGAGTAGACGTAGCGGTCGATCTCGCCGGTGAACGCCTTCTCCGCGTCGGCCGCGCCGGCGTAGACGTAGCCGGAGTTGAGGTAGACCGCCTCGGCGGTCTCCTCGAACCCGGAGCGCAGCAGGCCGCCGCGCACCCCGATGGTGGCCGGGCGGACCCCGTCGGGCAGCGGCGCCGGGCGCCGCACCGAGGGCACGTCGTGCGGCTCGCTCATGACTGCTTCCAGGGCAGTCCGACGGCCTTCCAGCCGGTGCCGCCGCGGTGCTGATGCTCGTCGAGCTGCCCCTCGAAGCCGTCGAGCACGTTGTAGGACGGCTCGATCCCGGCCGCGGTGGCGGCCTCGGCGGCACCGATGGAGCGGTTGCCGGAGCGACACAGGAAGATCACCGGGCCGCTGCCGGGACGGACCCCGGCGGCCAGCAGCTCGTCGACGAACCGCTCGTTGCGGCTGCCGTCGACCCGGTTCCACTCGACGAACACGACCTCGCGCTGCAGGGAGGACAGGTCGGGAACGCCGACGAACCGCCATTCGGCGTCGGTGCGCACATCCACGAGGACCGCCGACGGGTGCTCCGTCAGGATCTTCCAGGCTTCCTCGGGCGTGATATCTCCCGCATAGCTCACGGTGCTGAGTGTCCCACAGCCCCCGGCACCCGCACGAGCAGCCCTTGCCGATGTGATCTGCGGGAACCCCTCGTGTGACGGCGCGCACGGATTGCGATCACGCCGAGCCGAACTCGGGCGCGCCGGCCCCCGGTCCGGGGTCGGTGAGCGCGGTCGAGATCCGCCGGGCGCGCTGCCGGGCGGTGGCCGGATCGGGCGCGGTGGCCAGCACGACCGCGGTGGGCTCGCCGGTGCCGGCCCGCGGGTACAGCCGCACGTCGCTCTCCGCGACGCGCAGCGCGGCGGCCGGGTCGGCGCCGACCGGCCGGTAGTGCACCTCGGCGGCGGCCGGCGAGATCATCACGGTGTCCACCGCCAGCCCGAGCACGGCCCGGGCGTGCAGTTCGAACTGCGACAACCGCTGGGAGCGCAGCGTGATCAGCCCGGCGTCGGACGGCCCGACCCGCACCCCGGCGAAGTACACCTCGTCACCGCGGACGAGCAGCTCGACCCCGAACACGCCGCGCCCGCCGAGCGAGGTGACGATGCGGGCCGCCACCGACCGGGCGGCCTCCAGCGCGGCCGGCAGCAGCGGCTGCGGCTGCCAGGCCGTCAGCGCGCCGTCCTCGCCGGGGCAGTGGCCGATCGGCTCGCCGAAGTGCAGCACCGGCCCGGCCGGGCCGACGGTGCGCACGGTGGGCAGCAGCACCTCGTGGTCGAACTCGACCAGGCTCTCGACGAGCACCCGCAGCTGCGGCAGCCGGCCGGCGGCCACCGCCCGCTGCCAGGCGGGGGCGATGTCGGCGGGCCGCAGCAGCACCGACCGGCCCTCGCCGGGCGCGGCCACGGTCGGGCCGACCACCAGCGGGAACCCGGCCCGCCCGGCCACCGCCGCGAGTTCCTCGACCGATCCGGCGAACCAGAACGGGACGGTGGGCAGGCCGAGTTCGTCGGCGGCCAGCCGGCGCAGCCCCTCCCGGTCCAGCGCGAGCCGGGCGGCGCGCGGGGTCGGGAACACCTCGACCGTCCCGCCCGCGGCGGCCCCGATCAGCGCCTCGGCCGCCGCAGCGGCGGTCTGCACCACCACGTAGCGCGGCGCCTCGGCCGCGATGAGCGCGGCGAGGGCGTCGGCGTCGTCGAGCGCCACCGTGGCCGACCGGTCGGCGACGCCGAGCGCGGGCGCGTCGGGATCCGGGTCGGCGGCCACCACGACGGCGCCGAGCCGCTGGAACGCGGGGATCAGCTCACGGCCGTACTCCCCCGCGCCCAGCACCATCACCGTCGGCCGGCCGGCCCCACTGGGTTCGGTCATCGCCCGTCCAGCCTGCCAGAATCCGTTCGGTGCCGGGGGCGGCCCGGTGCGGCCCCCGCGGCCGAGCCGCCCAGTTCGGTCCCGAAGGCGCGCATCGCCCCGGCCAGGGCGACGAGGGTGCGGTGCGCGGCGACCAGGTCGGTGTCGGAGAGCCCGGACAGCGCGACGCCGGTGTGCTCGGCCAGCGGGGTGAAGAAGGCCTCCGCGACGCGCATGCCGTGGTCGGCGTAGCGCAGGATCACCTTGCGCCGGTCGGTGGGGTGCGGTTCGCGGCGCAGATGCCCGGAGGAGATCATCCGCTCCACCAGGTAGGTGATCGCCGCCGCGGACAGGCCGAGCTGGCGGCCGAGCTGCCCCGGGGTCAGCGGCGTCCCCGACTCCTCGGCCACCAGGACGTACAGCAGTGCGCGGAAGTCGTTGGCCGACAAGTTGTTCGCTGTGGCGAAGGCCTGGGCGATGCGCTCCGACTCGACGGTCAGGGCGCGCAGGTCGCCGGCGATGCGCCGCTCGAGGGTTTGACGGTCTCCGTTCGGGTCGATTCCGGGCACGGCCAACAGCGTAAGGGATTATTCACTTGCTTAATAGTTCAAAAATTGAAATAGTTGGCGGTGTGAAGCACCGTGCCCCGCGTGCACCGTTCTGGGAGTCGCTGGCCCGGCTCGTCACCGGGCGGCGGTCCTGGGTGCCCGCCCTGCTGCTGATCGTCGCCGCCGCCGCCCTGCTGGGCCTGACCAGCGCCGACGAATCCGCCGAGTCGGCCCCGGTCGTCGTGCCCGCGACCGCCGAGTCGGCCCGGCTCGACGCCGTGCGCGCCGAGTTCCCCGGCGGCGACCAAGCGCCGACGCTGCTGGTCGTCACCCGCGCCGACGGGGCGGCACTGGACCCCACCGACCTCGCCGCGGCGGCCGCCGCCCGCGGGCGCATGCTCGCCGCGGCCGGCACCGCCGCCCCGCCCGGGCCGCCGGTGCTGGTCGCCGAGGACGGTGCCGCGGCGCTGGCCGTCGTGCCGGTGTCGGCCGAGCTGTCCGGCTTCGGGCTGACCGATGCGGTCGAGGCGCTGCGGGCCGCGGCCGGCGACGGACTGCCGGACACGCTGCGCGCCCAGGTCACCGGCGGACCCGCGTTCGGCGCCGACATCGCCGACTCGTTCTCCGGCGCCAACGTCACCCTGCTGGCGGTGACCGCGCTGGTGGTGGCGCTGCTGTTGATCGTCACCTACCGCTCACCGGTGCTGTTCTGGATCCCGCTGCTGGTCATCGGGCTGGCCGACCGGGTCGCCGCGGTGGTGGGCGGGGCGATCACCGCCGCCGCCGGACTCACCGCCGACGGGTCCACCGCGGGCATCACCAGCGTGCTGGTGTTCGGGGCCGGCACGAACTACGCCCTGCTGCTCATCTCGCGCTACCGCGAGGAACTCGGCCGCACCGCCGACCACCGGGTCGCGCTCGCGACGGCCGTCCGGCACGCCGGCCCGGCCATCCTGGCCAGCAACGCCACCGTGGTGCTGGCCCTGCTCACGCTGCTGTTCGCGGTGGTGCCGAGCACCCGCAGCCTCGGGCTGCAGGCCGCCTCCGGGCTGGTGATGGCCGCGCTGTTCGTGCTGCTGGTGCTGCCGCCACTGCTGGCGCTGTACGGTCGGCGGCTGTTCTGGCCGTTCATCCCGCGGGTCGGGGCCCGGCCGCTGACCGACTCCGGGGTGTGGCACCGCATCGCCGACTGGGTGGCGCACCGGCCCGGCCGGGTGGCCGCGGTGGCGATCACCGCACTGGTGGTGCTGTGCGCGGGCCTGCTGGGCACCCACATCGGGCTGTCGCAGACCGAGCAGTTCCGGGTGCAGGCCGAGTCGGTGGCCGGCTACAAGACGCTGGCGGCGCACTTCCCTCGCGGGATGACCGACCCGGCGATCGTGGTGGGGGCGGCCGACCGGGCCGACGCGCTGGCCCGCGCCATCGCCGACACACCCGGGGTGGTGTCGGTGACGGAGGCCGGGCGGTCGCCGTCCGGGCTGGTGCAGTGGTCGGTGGTGCTCGACGCCGATCCGGCCTCGGCGCAGGCGTTCGCCACCGTCGACGCGCTGCGCGAGGCGGTGCACGCCGTGGACTCCGACGCCCTGGTGGGCGGCTCGGACGCGACGGCCCGCGACGCGAGCGCGGCGGCCACCCGCGACCGGTGGGTGGCCATCCCGGCCATCCTGGCGGTGGTGCTGGCGGTGCTGTACCTGCTGCTGCGGGCCGCGCTGGCGCCGCTCGTCCTGGTCGCCGTGACGCTGCTGAGCGCGCTGGCCGCGCTCGGCCTGGGCGGCTGGGTGAGCGTGCACCTGTTCGGCTTCCCGGCGCTGGACTACTCCACCCCGCTGTTCGCGCTGCTGTTCCTGGTGGCCCTCGGCGTGGACTACACGATCTTCCTGGTCACCCGGGCCCGCGAGGAGACGCCGGCGCACGGGGTGCGCGACGGCATCGTGCGCGCGGTGTCGGCCACCGGTGCGGTGATCACCAGCGCGGGCATCGTGCTGGCGGCGGTGTTCTGCGTGCTGGGGGTGCTGCCGCTGATCGTGCTGACCCAGCTGGGCATCATCGTCGGCCTGGGCATCCTGCTGGACACCTTCGTGGTGCGCACGGTGATCATCCCGGCGCTGTTCACCCTGATCGGCCCGCGCATCTGGTGGCCGGCGCTGAACCGCGCCGGCTAGGGCTGACCGGGCAGCAGCCGGATCATCAGGCCGTTGGCCTCGGCCAGCAGGTTGCCCTGCGGGTCGCGCAGTTCGGCACCGACGAACGCCTTGCGGCCCTCGGTGCGGTCCAGCCGGCCGCGGGCGGTCAGATCGACGTCGATCGGGGTCACCCGGCGGTAGTCGACGTGCAGGTAGGCGGTGCGGCTGATGGGCCGGCCCGCGGCGTGGATGACCATCCCGAAGACGTTGTCGAACAGCAGCGGCAGCACCCCGCCGTGCACGGCCGAGTTGCCGCCCACGTGGTAGCGGCTGAACCGCACCGTCAGCTCCACGGTGCCGTCCGGGTCCATGCCGAGGATCCGCCACGGCGGGGCCAGCAGGCTGCCGGCCCCGGGCAGGCTCGGCGAGCGGTTCGCCGGCCCCACGCCCTCCGGCGCCTCGTGCGGCGCCAGCAGCGCGACGAGCTCCTCGGCCAACTCGGCGGCCCGGCCCCAGGTGGCGGCGTCCGGCGCGGCCGAGACGGCCAGGTCCTGGGCCCGCCGCATCGCGGTCAGGAACCGGCCGAACTCCGCCGGGGGCTCGATGATCTGGAAGTTCGGGAAGCCACCGTGCTTGTCGTAGTCGGGGTCGACCAGCCGCGGATCGTCGGTCATCGGTCCCCGGTCGCCAGCACGTCGCGGCGCACGATCGTCTGATCCCGGCCCGGCCCCACGCCGATGCACGAGATCGGCGCCCCGGCAAGCTCTTCCAGCCGCAGCACGTAGTCGCGCGCGCGGGCCGGCAGGTCGTCGAACTCGCGGGCCCCGGAGATGTCCTCCCACCAGCCGGGCAGTTCCTCGTAGATCGGCTCGGCGCGGGCGAAGTCGCTCTGGGTCATCGGCATCTCGTCGGTACGTTTGCCGTCGATTCGGTAACCCACGCACACCGGCACGGTCTGCAGGCTCGACAGCACGTCGAGCTTGGTCAGGAAGTAGTCGGTGATCCCGTTGACCCGGGTGGCGTAGCGGGCGATCACCGCGTCGAACCAGCCGCAGCGGCGGGCCCGCCCGGTGGTCACGCCCACCTCGCCGCCGGTCTTGGCCAGGTACTCGCCGGACGCGTCGAACAACTCGGTCGGGAACGGCCCGGAGCCGACCCGGGTGGTGTAGGCCTTCAGGATGCCCAGCACCGTGGTGATCCGCCCGGGCCCGATCCCGGAGCCCACCGCGGCCCCGCCGGCGGTCGGATTCGACGACGTCACATACGGATACGTGCCGTGGTCGACGTCGAGCAGGGTGCCCTGCGAACCCTCCAACAGCACCGTCTCACCGCGGTCCAGCGCCTGGTTGAGCAGCAGCCGGGTGTCGGCGATGCGGTGTTTGAAGCCCTCGGCCTGGCGCAGCACGTAGTCGAGCACCTCGGCCGGCTCCAGCGCCTTGCGGTTGTAGATCTTGACCAGCACCTGGTTCTTGAATTCCAGTGCCGCCTCGATCTTTTCGGCGAGCACCTGCTCGTCGAGCACATCGGCGACCCGGATCCCGATCCGGGCGATCTTGTCCTGGTAGCAGGGCCCGATGCCGCGGCCGGTGGTACCGATCTTCTTGTTGCCGGCCCAGCGCTCCACCACCTTGTCGATGGCGACGTGGTAGGGCATGAGCAGGTGCGCGTCGGCGGACAGCAGCAGCCGCTCGGTGTCGACGCCGCGCTCCTCGAGCCCGGCCAGCTCGGTCAGCAGCACCCCGGGGTCGACGACGACGCCGTTGCCGATGACGTTGGTCACACCCGGGGTGAGGATGCCGGACGGGATGAGGTGCAGTGCGAAGTTCTCCCCCGTCGGCAGCACCACCGTGTGACCGGCGTTGTTGCCGCCCTGGTAACGAACCACCCACTGGACACGGCCCCCGAGCAGGTCGGTGGCCTTTCCTTTGCCCTCGTCGCCCCACTGAGCGCCGATGAGCACGATTGCCGGCATGGAATTTCTCCTGCTGTTTGTGATGCAGCCGGTGAGCTACCTTATCTGACCTGATGACTGTGGCAGATGTCGTGGTGCTCAAGTGCGGGGAACGGCGGCTGCCGCGGCCGCTGGCCGGACTGCCGGAATGCACCCTCGACGAGGTGACCGAGCACCGGCGGGTGATCGTCGTCGGCAGCGAGTCCGACCTCGCCGCGGTGCTCGCGCGGCTGATGAAGGCCGAGCGGCTCGACATCGAGGTGGCCCGCGCCACCGGCTGGTTCACCGCGATGAAGGCGCTGCGCGGCACCGCCCGCCGGGTCCCGCTGATCCGGGACGAGACCGGCGCGGTGATCGTCGGCGCCGCCGAGTGGCGCGGCCCGGCCGAGGGCGCGCCGCTGTACGGCGAGGCCGTCGTCGACGACGAGCAGCTGTTCGACGGCGAGGTGCCGGGCGTGCGGGTGGAGCCGACCGAGTCGATGCCCGGGCTGCGCGCGGCGGTGCTGTCGGCGAGCGGGCGGCCGGGCCGCTGGATCACCGGCCGGGCCGCGCAGCTGGGCACCACCGGGGTGCAGGTGGTGCGCGACGGGGTCGCCGCCCCGCGCACCGCGCGCCGGTCCACGTTCTACCGCCACATCGAGGGCTGGCTGAAGGTCGGTTAGCGTCGGGGCCGTGACCATCCGCCCGTTGCACCGGCCGGTGCGGCCCAGCCCGGTGTTCCTGCTGCTCGTCGCCGTCACCGCGGCCGGCGGGGCGATGGCGTGGGCGGCCGCGGCGCAGGTCGGCCCGCTGGCCTACGCCGGGGTGTGCGTGTTCGTGCTGGCCGGCTGGGTGGTCTCGGTGTGCCTGCACGAGTTCGCGCACGCGTTCACCGCCTGGCGGTTCGGCGACCACGGGGTGGCGGTGCGCGGCTACCTCACGCTCAACCCGCTGCGCTACACCAGCCCGCTGCTGTCGCTGGGGCTGCCGCTGCTGTTCATCGCCTTCGGCGGCATCGGCCTGCCGGGCGGGGCGGTGTACGTGCGGACCGCGGGCATGCCGCCGCGCCGGCAGAGCCTGGTCAGCCTCGCCGGCCCGGCCACCAACCTGGTGCTGGCGGTGCTGTTGCTCACCGTCGCCGGGCTGGGCGCCGAACCCGGCCACGCGGTGTTCTGGGCCGGGGTGGCGTTCCTGGGGTTCCTGCAGGTCACCGCGCTGGTGTTGAACCTGCTGCCGGTGCCTGGACTGGACGGCTACGGGGCGCTGGAGCCGCACCTGGGCGCCGACGTCCGGCGCACCCTGGAGCCGGTCAAGCAGTGGGGCTTCGTGGTGCTGGTGGTGCTGCTGCTCAGCCCCGCCGTCAACCACTGGTTCTTCTCGGTGGTGTTCTGGTGCTTCGACCTGTCCGGGGTGCCCGGCGCGCTGGTGTCGGTCGGCTCCCGGCTCACCCGGTTCTGGTCGGCCTGGCTGTAGCGCCGGAAGGGACCAAGGTCGGCCACCGGGGCGGAACCCTTGCGACATATGCATCGTTGCGCATAGATTCTGGGCATGGGTGCGGGGCACGACCACCACCATCAGCACGGCCACGCTGATGCCCGGGTGAGCCGGATGCTGCTCGCGGCGGGCATCCTGACCGCGTTCTTCGTCGTCGAACTCGTCACGGCGCTGCTGATCGACTCGATCGCGCTGCTGGCCGACGCCGGACACATGCTCACCGACCTGGTCGCGCTGTTCATGGGCCTGGTGGCGGTGCTGCTGGCGCGCTACGGCCCGGCCTCGCCGTCCCGCACCTACGGCTGGCACCGCGCCGAGGTGTTCACCGCGCTGGCCAATGCCGCGCTGCTGCTCGGGGTGGCGGGCTACATCCTCTACGAGGCGGTGGAGCGGCTCGGGCACGCCCCCGAGGTGCCCGGCGTGCCGCTGATCGTCGTCGCCGCGCTGGGCCTGCTGGCCAACGTGGCGGTGATGCTGCTGCTGCACTCCCAGTCCGAGCACAGCCTGGCCGTGCGGGGCGCCTACCTGGAGGTGCTGGCCGACGCGGTGAGCAGCATCGGGGTGCTGCTGGCCGGCGTGGTCACGGTGACCACCGGCTGGCGCTACGCCGACGTGGTGGTGGCGGTGGCGGTGGCGCTGTGGGTGCTGCCGCGGGCGCTGTCGCTGGCCCGGGCCGCGCTGCGGATCCTGTCGGAGGCCTCCCCCCGGCACATCGACGTCGACGAGCTGCGGGCCGCGCTGTGCGCCGTGGACGGGGTCACCGAGGTGCACGACCTGCACGTGTGGACGCTGGTGCCGGGCAAGGACATGGTGACCGCGCACCTGATCGCCGACGCCGACGCGGCGCGGGTGCTCACCGATGCCCGGGCGGTGCTCACCGCCCGCGGCCTCGACCACGCCACGGTGCAGGTGGAGCCGGCCACCGGGGCGGGCGGCTGCCGGCCCTGCACGGACTGACTCAGGCCAGGCCGAGTTCGGCGCGGGCGGCCGGGTCGCAGTCGTCGAGCAGGTCCAGGCAGCGGGCCTGCTCGTCGGTCTCGCCGATCGCCTCCGCCGCCCGGGCCAGGGCGGCCACGCAGCGCAGGAACCCGCGGTTGGGCTCGTGGCTGTAGGGCACCGGCCCGTAGCCCTTCCAGCCGTGCCGGCGCAGCTGGTCCAGCCCGCGGTGGTAGCCGGTGCGGGCGTAGGCGTAGGCGGTGACGGCCTGCTCCTCCGCCAGGGCTCGCTCGGCGAGCGCCGCCCATGCCACCGAGGCGGCCGGGTGCGCGGCGGCGACGATCGCGGGGTTCTCGTTGTTCGCCAGTTCCGCCTCGGCCACGGGATCCCCCGGCAGCAGGATCGGGTCGGGTCGCAACAGGTCACCCATCGGCGTCATGGGCCCTATTGTGCCGTGCAGTGGTGCCCGCCACGCGCGGTGTTCGGTCGACGGCGATGCGGGCCGGGGGATGGATAAGCTCGCAACGAGCGTGTACGGGAGGACTGCAGCAAAACATGTCACAGCCATCTGGGCCTGACGAAGGCACACCCGCGGGCGGTCGTCCCGCCGGGGACGAGCCGGCCGCGGCCGACACCCCCGACGACACCGGCGCCGGTGCCGCGGAGCAGACCGCGCCCGAACCCGAACACGAGCCGGTCACCGAGGTGATCGGGCCGGCGCCGGCCGAGCGCCGGTTCACCGCGCCGTCGAACTTCGACGCCGGCGAGACCCAGCGGATCGACCCGCCGCAGGACCCGGCCACCGAGATCATCGCCACCGAGCCGATCGCCCCGCGGCCGGTCGGCCCGCAGGTCATCCCGCCGCGCGAGGAGACCCCGGCCACCCAGCGCCGCAGCTGGGGCTGGGTGATCGCGCTGGTGCTGGTGATCGCCGCGCTGGTGACCCTGGCCATCCTCGGCACCGTGCTGCTGACCCGCGACGGCGGGGGCGGGGTGTCGCAGGAGGAGCGGGTGCGCGAGACAATCCGCACCTTCGACACCGCGATCCAGACCGGCGACCTGGCCACCCTGCGCAGCATCACCTGCGGCGAGCAGCGCGACTCCTACGTCGCCTACGACGACAAGGACTGGGCCGAGACCCACCGGCGGGTGGTGGCCGCCAAGCAGTACCCGGTCGTCGCCAGCATCGACGAGGTGGTGGTCAACGGCGACCACGCCGAGGCCAACGTCACCGCGTTCATCGCCTACGCCCCGCAGATCCGCTCCACCCGTAGCTTCGACCTGGAGTACCGGGACGACCAGTGGAAGATCTGCCAGGCCCCCGTGAACTGAGGCCGTGAACCGCTCCCCCGGGCGGCGCTGACCGGCCCGGCGGCGCCGAGCCGGTATCGTCGGGCAGCATGAGCACCACCCTGACCGCCATGCCCGCCATCCTGGACCCGATGTTCTGGATCGGGCCCGAGGGCCTGTTCGCGGCGGCGGTGCTGCCGGCGATCCTGGTGATCGTCTTCATCGAGACCGGGCTGCTGTTCCCGCTGCTGCCGGGTGACTCGCTGCTGTTCACCGGGGGGCTGCTGGCCGCCGGCGGCACGATGAACATCTGGGTGCTCGTCCCGGCGGTGGCGGCCACCGCGATCCTCGGCGACCAGACCGCCTACTTCATCGGCCGCCGCATCGGCCCGGCGCTGTTCGACAAGGAGGACTCGCGGTTCTTCAAGAAGCGCTACGTCACCGAGTCGCACGAGTTCTTCGAGAAGTACGGGCCGTTCACGATCATCCTGGCCCGGTTCGTGCCGATCGCGCGCACCTTCACGCCGGTGCTGGCCGGGGTGTCCTACATGCGCTACCCGCTGTTTCTGGGCTTCGACATCATCGGCGGGCTGCTGTGGGGCGGCGGCGTGACGCTGGCCGGCTACTTCCTGGGCAACGTGCCGTTCGTGAAGGACTACCTGGAGCTGGTGATCCTGGGCATCGTGTTCGTCTCGCTGCTGCCGGCGATCTTCTCGGTGCTGCGGGCGCTGCGCGAGCGCCGGCGCACGGCGACCGCCCCAGCGGATGCGTCCGCCGACGCGT
>NZ_CALDGS010000053.1 GCF_937941905.1 uncultured Mycolicibacterium sp.
CTGGACTGCTAGCGCCGCTTCGCGGCGGTGAGCCGGCGGGCGAACTCCGGCGACTCGATCGACGCCGCCTGCGGACCGATCTCGGTCTCCACCGCCAGCCGGTGCTGCTCGGTGTCGAGCACCCCCGGGTTGGCGGTGGCCCGCATCGACGCCTTGGTGGCCAGCACCACCTCGCGCGGCGCCTGCGCCGGGCCGGCCGCCAGCGCCAGCGCGTCGGCCACCGGATCCTCGGCCACCCGCAGCGCCAGCCCGTACCGCACCGCCTCCTCGGCGTCGAACCGCATCCCGAACAGCAGCGCCGCCCGCGCCACCTGCGGCCCCACCGCGCGCTGCAGCATCCAGGTCGCCCCGCCGCCGGGGTGGATCCCGAGCTGCTGGAACCGGGCGTCGAACAGCGCGGCCGGCCCGGCGATGCGCACGTCGGCGGCCAGCGCCAGGTTCAGCCCGGCGCCCACCGCCGCGCCGTTGACCGCCGCGATCGTCGGCAGCGTGCAGTTGGCCACCGCCAGGAACCCGTCGTAGATGCGGCGCAGCCCGTCGGCGGTGGCCGCGCCGAGTGCGGTCAGGTCCGCACCCGCACAGAACGCCCGCCCCGCCCCGGTGACGACGACGGCGTGCACCCCGGGATCGGCCTCGGCCGCCTCGACGGCGCCGCGCAGCGCGGCCGACATCTCGAACGTCACCGCGTTGCGGCGGTCCGGGTCGTTGACGGTGATGACAGCGACGCGGTCTTGCACCCGCATCAGGACCGGTTCAGCCATGCCGCGCAGCCTATGCCCCCGCCCCGTGCTCCCGCGAGCAGACGCAAACACCCTCGCCGCGGGCCGGAAAAGGGGGTGTACGCGACTGCTCGCGGGGGAAGGCGGGCCACGCCACTCATCGTGTTTGCAGATGTAGTGCATCGAATATATGCGCTGTACAGATGAACTTTCGGCCCCAATCATGGACGGCAGGAGTTCGTCGAGGCGCAGTGGAGGTCAGATGCCGAACGAGAGTGTCGAGGTGCTCGTCGTCGGTGGCGGCCAGGCCGGCATCGCGATGAGCGAGCATCTCTCCTCTCACGAGGTGCCCCACCTGGTGGTCGAACGCGACCGCATCGCCGAACGGTGGCGGACCTGCCGGTGGGACTCGCTGGTGGCCAACGGGCCCGCCTGGCACGACCGGTTCCCCAACCTGGAGTTCGACACCGCCCCGGACGCCTTCGCCACCAAGGACCAGGTGGTCGACTACCTCGTCGCCTACGCCGAGAAGGTCGACGCCCCCATCCGCACCGGGGTCGAGGTGCGCTCGGTGCGCCGCAACGAGCACCGCCCCGGCTTCCGGGTGCAGACCAGCGACGGGATCATCGACGCCCGGTACGTGGTCGCCGCCACCGGCGCGTTCCAGAACCCGGTCATCCCGCCGGTGGTGCCGGAGCGGGCCGGGATCCACCAGTTGCACTCCAGCCAGTACCGCAACCCGCGGCAGCTGCCCGACGGCGCGGTGCTCGTGGTCGGCGCCGGATCCTCGGGCGTGCAGATCGCCGACGAACTGCAACGTGCCGGGCGCACCGTGTATCTCGCCGTCGGCCCGCACGACCGCCCGCCGCGGCGCTACCGCGGCCGGGACTTCGTGTGGTGGCTCGGGGTGCTCGGCAAGTGGGACGCGGCGGCCCCGCCGCGCGGCGCCGAGCACGTGACGATCGCCGTCAGCGGTGCCCACGGCGGCCACACCGTGGACTTCCGGTCCCTTGCCGCACAGGGCATCACGCTGCTCGGCATGGCCGGCGACTACCGCGACGGCGTGATGTACTTCCGCGACGACCTGCGGGAGAACATCGCCAGGGGCGACGCCAACTACCTCGGCATGCTCGACGAGGCCGACGCCTACATCGCGCGCAACGGCCTGGACCTGCCCGAGGAACCCCAGGCCCGGGTGCTCGGCCCCGACCCGGCCTGCGTGACCGACCCGATCCTGCGGCTCGACCTCGCCGCCGCCGGGGTGTCCACCATCATCTGGGCGGTCGGATTCCGCTCCGACTACGGCTGGCTGCAGGTCGACGCCTTCGACGAGCACGGCCGGCCGCGGCACCAGCGCGGGGTCTCCACCGAGCCCGGGGTGTACTTCCTCGGCCTGCCCTGGCAGTCCCGGCGCGGCTCGAGCTTCATCTGGGGGGTGTGGCACGACGCGCGCCACATCGCCGACCAGATCGCGATCCAGCGCAGCTACCTTTCCTACCGACCCGCGACCGACCCGCAGCCGATCCGACGAGGTGGAATCGAATGACCCCGACGCACAAGCGAATCCGGCCGTTCAACACCAAGGACACCTACCCGGAGCAGAACCTCGACAACGACCTGTGCCAGGCCGTCGTCGCCGGCAACATGGTGTTCCTGCGCGGTCAGGTGGGCCAGGACCTCGACACCGCCGAGTCGGTCGGCATCGGTGACGTGGTGGCGCAGACCGAGCAGGCGATGAGCAACATCGCCCGACTGCTCGAGGAGGCCGGCAGCTCGCTGCGCGACATCGTCAAGGTCGTCGTCTACCTCACCGACATCCGCTACCGCGAACCCGTCTACCGGGTGATGGGCCGCTGGCTCAAGGGGGTGTACCCGGTCTCCACCGGGCTGGTGGTCGAGGCGCTCGCCCGGCCCGAGTGGCTGGTCGAGATCGACGCCACCGCGGTGATCAGCACGCCGCAGGAGCGGCAGGAATGACCTTCTCGCTGGTGGCCCGCGATCCCGCGACCGGCGCGTTGGGGATCGTCATCTGCTCGTCGAGCCCGGCGGTGGCGTCCCGGTGCGCGCACGTGCGCGCCGGGGTGGGCGCGGTCGCCTCGCAGAACGTCACCAACCCGGCACTGGGGCCGGCCGTGCTGGACCGCCTGGCGGCCGGCGCCGACGCCGCCACGGCGCTGCGGGGCGCCCTGGCCACCGAGGCCCACCCCGACTACCGGCAGCTGCTGGCGGTGGACCGGCACGGCAACACCGCGGTGCACTCCGGGGCGCGCAGCCTGGGCACCCACACCCACCTGCAGGGCGAGCAGGCCGTCGCCGCCGGCAATCTGCTGGCCGGCGAGCGGGTCGTCGCCGAACTGCTCGACGGCTACCGCCGCAGCGGCGCGGACGCGTTCGAGCAACGGCTGCTCGACGGCCTGCGGGCCGCCCTCGCCGCCGGCGGCGAGGAGGGCCCGGTGCACTCGGCCGGGCTGGTCGTGGTCGAGGACGTGCCGTGGCCGGTGACCGACCTGCGGGTCGACCACGACGACGACCCGGTCGGGCGGCTCAGCGAGCTGTGGCGGCTGTGGCAGCCGCAGAAGAGCGACTACCGAATCCGCGGCCTGGACCCGACCCGGGCCCCGAGCTACGGCGTCCCGGGGGATCTGTGACCGACATCGACACCACCCTCGCCGAGCGGGTCGCCGCCGACCACCCCGAACTGGTGCGGCTGTCCCGCGACCTGTTCGACCATCCCGAGATCGCCTGGGAGGAGGTGCGTTCGGCCCGGCGGGTGGCCGGGGTGCTCGCCGAGCACGGCTTCGAGGTCACCGAGGGCCACTGCGGGCTGCCGACCGCGTTCAGTGCCACCGCCGGTTCGGGCGACCTGCACGTGGCGCTGTGCGCCGAGTACGACGCGCTGCCCGGCCTCGGCCACGCCTGCGGGCACAACCTCATCGCGGCCATCACCGTCGGGGCGGCGCTGGCGCTGCGGCCGGTCGCCGACGATCTCGGCGTCACCGTCACCGTCGTCGGCACCCCCGCCGAGGAGGGCGGCGGCGGCAAGATCGAGCTGCTCGAGCGCGGCGGGTTCGCCGGCCAGCACGCCGCGGCCATGGTGCACCCCGGCCCGGTCGACGTGCTGCGGGCGCGGCCGTACGCGGTGTCGCACAGCCACATCACCTACACCGGCAAGGCCGCCCACGCCGCCGCCTACCCGGAGCGCGGCGTCAACGCCGCCGACGCGTTCACCGTCGCCCAGGTGGCCATCGGGCTGCTGCGCCAGCACCTTCCGCCGACGGTGCGCGTGCACGGCATGATCACCCGGGGCGGCGAGGCGCCCAACGCGGTGCCGGAACGCACCGAGGGCCGCTGGTACGTCCGCGCCGAGACGCTGGCCGAACTCGCCGAGATCGAACCGCGGGTGATGCGCTGCTTCGAGGCCGGGGCGCTGGCCACCGGCGCCGAGCTGAGCGTCACCGCCGAATCCAAGCCGTACGCGGAGTTCCGCACCGACGAGGACCTGCTGGCCTGCTACGAGCGGCGCGCCACCGCGCTGGGCCGGCGCTTCGCCACCGGCCCGGACACCCTGATGGCGCGGGCCTCCACCGACATGGGCAACGTCTCGCAGGTGCTGCCCGCGATCCACCCCTACATCGGCATCGACTCGCTGCCGGCGGTCAACCATCAGGCCGCCTTCGCCGCGGCCACCCTCACCCCGGCCGCCGAGCGGGCGATCGCCGACGGCGCGCTGGCCCTGGCCGGCACCGTCGCCGACGCCGCGCGCGACGCGGCCGTCCGGGAGCGCCTGCTACGGGGGTAGCCCCGCGGCAGGCGTCAGAACCGGATCCAGGTGGTCTTCAGCCCGGTGTACTTGTCCAGCGCGTGCAGCGACAGGTCGCGGCCGAACCCGCTCTGCTTGAACCCGCCGAACGGGGTCTGCGGGCTGAGCGCGTCGACGGTGTTGACCGACACCGTGCCGGCCCGCAGCGCCGCCGAGACCGTGTGGGCGCGGCGCAGATCCGTGGTCCACACCGAGGCGGCGAGGCCGTAGACGGTGTCGTTGGCCATCGCGACGGCCTCGTCCTCGTCGCGGAAGGTCTGCACCGCCAGCACCGGGCCGAACACCTCCTCGCGGACGAGTTCGGCGTCCGGGCGCAGGCCGGTGACGATGGTCGGCTCGATGTAGCAGTCGCTGCCGTCGATCTCGCGGCGCCGACCACCGGTGCGCACCGTCGCGTCGGCGGCGGCACGTTCGACGAAACCGAGCACCCGCGCGGTGTGCGCGGCGTCGACGATCGCCCCCAGCTCCGAGGCCGGGTCCAGCGGGTTGCCCACCCGCATCCGCTCGGCCCGGCGCACCAGCTCGGCAATGAATTCCTCGGCGATCGACTCCTGCACCAGCAGGCGGGAATTCGCCGAGCACACCGCGCCCTGGTTGTAGAACGCCCCGAAGATCGCCAGTTCGGCGGCCCGGTCCAGGTCGGCGTCGTCGAACACCAGATTGGGACTCTTGCCGCCGCATTCCAGCCACACCTGCTTGAGGTTGGAGTCGGCGGCGTAGCGCAGGAACCGCTTGCCGGTCTCGGTGGACCCGGTGAATGCCAGCACGTCGACGTCCGGGTGTCGGCCGAGCGCCGCGCCGGCCTCCGGGCCCAGCCCGGGGACCACGTTGAGCACCCCCGGCGGCAGCCCGGCCTGCACCGCCAGCTCGGCCAGCCGCAGCGACGAAAGCGGTGCCTGCTCGGCCGGTTTGAGCACCACGCTGTTGCCCACCGCCAGCGCCGGGGCGACCTTCCACACCGCGAGGTCGAGCGGGAAGTTCCACGGCGTCACCGCGCCGACCACCCCCAGCGGTTCCCGGGTGACCAGCGCCAGATTGCCCGGCTCGGTGGGGGCTACCTCGTCGGCGCGCTTGTCGATCGCCTCGGCGTAGAACGCGAACAAGCCCGCGGCCGAGGGCACGTCGACGGTGTAGGCCTCGGTGACCAGCTTGCCCATGTCCATGGCGTCCAGCAGGGCCAGCTCCTCGCGGTGCTCGAGCAGCAGCTCCGACAGCCGCATCAGCACGCGTTTGCGTTCGGCCATCGGCGCCTTGGCCCACACCCCGGACTCGAAGCTGCGCCGGGCCGAGGCCACGGCGGCGTCGACGTCGGCGGCCTGCCCGGCGGCGACCTGTGCCAGTACCGCGCCCGTCGCCGGGTTGACGGTGTCGAACGTCGCCCCCGATGCGGCCGAACGGAACTCGCCGTCGACGAAGATCCCGGTGCGGGGCTCGACCTTGCCGGCGAGCGCGGTCCAGTGGGCCAGCGTGGTGGGTTCGGTGTCTGCCATCGGTGCTCCTGGGTCTCGCTAACGGCGCTCGGCCGGTTCCACTGGGGTGATGGGGAGGAAGATGTTCGTCTCGGTGCTGAGCTGGGTCACCTCGCGGCGGAACGGCACCGGCCGGTCGTCGGCCGGTTCGTCGAACTCCTCGGCGTACTTGTGCCCGGCCCACACCGCGGCGGCGATGGTGGCGGGCGCCCAGGCGTCGCCGGCCACCTTGACGCTGCGCAGCCCGGCTGCGGCCCAGTCCGCCTCGCGGGCCAGCAGCGCGTCGTGGAGCGCGTTCTCCGGCAGCCGCGCGGTGACGAGCACCGTTGCGTCGACCGGGAGTTCGGCCTCGTCTCCGGTGAACACGCAGGCGGTGGTGAGCCGGTCGGCGGCCACCGCGTTGACCGCGGTGTTGGTGCGCACCTCGATGCCGGCTCGGATGATGCGCTGCCGGATCCGCACCACCTCCAGGGTGTTGACGGTCCAGGCCGAGACGTGTGCGGCCGGGGTGACCAGCACGACCTCGTAGCCCTCGGCGGCGAGCAGCTCGGCGAGCACCCCGCCCATGTAGTAGTGGTCGTCGTCGTAGACCGCGACCCGCCGGCCCTGCGGTCGCCGCCCGTCCATCAGGTCGTCGGGGGTGAGCACCTGCGCGTCGGCGGCGATCGGCATCGGGTGGGTGTGCCAGCGGCCCACGCCGTCGCGGCGCCAGTGCGCGCCGGTGGCCAGCAGCACATGGTCGAAGTCGTTGTCCAGGATGTCGTCGGCGGTCATCTCGCTCTGCAGGTAGACCTCGACGTTGTCGAGCTTGCGCAGCTGCTGCTCGCGGTAGTCGACCACCCGGATCCACGCCGACAGCCCGGGCAGCCGCGACTCGCGGGCCACCCGGCCGCCGAGCTCGCGGCCCGCCTCGGCGAGGCTGACGGTGTAGCCGCGGTTGCCCAGCGACCGGGCCGCCTCCAGCCCGGCCGGGCCGGCCCCGACGACCAGGATGTGCGCGTCGGACCGCTTGGGCCGGATGAACTCCGGATGCCAGCCGCGGCGGAACTCCTCGCCCATGGTGGGGTTCTGGGTGCAGCGGATCGGCGACATGGTGAAGTCGCCGGACACGCAGATGTTGCAGCCGATGCACTCCCGGATGTCGTCGAGCCGGCCGGTCTCGATCTTCTTCGGCAGGAACGGGTCGGCGATCGACGGCCGGGCCGCGCCGATGAGATCGAGCACCCCGCTTCGGATCTGGTGCACCATGGTGTCCGGCGAGGTGAACCGGCCCACGCCCACCACCGGCTTGCTGGTGAGTTGTTTGAGGCCGCGCACGTACTGTTCCTGGCCGGCCTCCGGGCCGAACCGGGAGGTCACCGAGTCGTCCTCCCAGCTGCCCAGCACGAAGTCCCACAGGTCCGGGTGCTCACCGAGCATGCCGACGACGTCGGCGATCTCGGCGCGGGTGATGCCGTCGTCGCCGAGCAGTTCGTCGATGGTGATGCGACAGGCCACCGCGGCCCGGCCGTCGACCTCCTCGATGGTGTCCTCGAGCACCTCGCGCAGCAGCCGGACCCGGTTCTCCAGGCTGCCGCCGTACTCGTCGGTGCGGTTGTTGTATCGGCGGGACAGGAAATGGTGCAGCCCGCCGAGGCAGTGGCCGGCGTAGACGTAGATGATGTCGAACCCGATGGCCAGCGACCGGCGCACCGCGTCGCGGTGCCAGCGGCGCAGTTCGGCGATGTCGGACTTGGTCATGGCGCGCGCCTGGACCGGGTCGTAGCTCCAGGTCACCACCGGCAGATGCTGTGGCGCCAGCGGGGTCTCGCGGCTGATCAGGTTCGGGCTGTTGAGCCCGTTGTGGCACAGCTCGATCCCGGCCAGCGCACCGCCCTCGTGGATCCGGTCGGCGATCTTCTGCAGTGCGGGCATGTCCTGGTCGTCCCACAGCCGCAGCTCGATGAACGGGCCGATGTCGGAGGTGGGGTGGATCTCGACCTGCTCGGTGCACACCACCGCCCAGCCGCCCTCGGCTTTGACCTGGCGCATGTAGGCCTGGCTGGAGGGATCCCGGTAGCCCATCCCGTTGCAGTGCGGCACCTGGAAGAACCGGTTGCGGGCGGTCACCGGACCGATCTGCACCGGTTCGAACAAGATGTCGTAGCGCGGGTCGCGCATGGGCCCTCCTGGATCGCCGGTCACCCGTCGCGCGTGCGCAACGGGGAGATGCCGGTCCGCACCGGCATTCTCGGTTATCGGTCATCGTTCGCGGGAGGATTTACCACAGTCAACTAGATCTTTCAGTTGATCTGGATCGACAATTCCGATCCGAAATTCCGCGCCGGATGCATCTGAATTTCAGATGTTGATTGTCGGAAAAGCATGCTTTACAGATCAGGGGTGGTGTCGCACTGTGATATCGCACACGCGCCATCGCTCGACAGGGTCGTCCGGCGCACGGCGGCGCGAGGCAGTCCAGCACATCCACAACTTCCGAAAGTCAGGATCGTGAACAGCGACAAGCCCTTTGCATTGACCGACGACCAGCTGACGGCGCAGGCCGACCGGGAGACCCGACATCTGCAGAAGGTGCTGGGCCGCTTCGACATCATCTTCCTGATCGTCGCGGCGGTGGTGTCCATCGAGGTGCTGGGCCAGGTGTCCAGCTTCGGCGGCGAGACCTTCACCTGGGCGCTCGTGCTGGCCGTGTTCTTCCTGGTGCCCTACGCCCTGATCTTCGCCGAGGTCGGCTCCACCTTCACCGGCGAGGGCGGCGTGTACGTCTGGGTGCGCCGCGCCTTCGGGCGCCCGGTCGCGGCCATCGCCGCCCTGCTGACCTGGGTGACCCAGCCGGTCTGGGTCGGCGGGTCGATGGCCTTCATCGCCGCCGAGACCTGGAGTTCCTACGTCACCGGGTTCGAGCACGGCAGCGTGGCGGACTACCTGTTCAAACTCGTCTTCATCTGGCTGACCGTCGTCGCCGCGATCGTCAGCCTGCGCTACGGCAAGTGGATTCCCAACCTGGGCGCCATCGTCAAGATCGCGTTCCTGGCGATCTTCCTCGTCACCACGCTCATCTACGCCGGCCGGCACGGCTTCGCCGGGCTGACCGGGGCGGACTTCTCGCCGACGCTGGCCGGCCTGCTCGGTGTGGCCCCGCTGCTGCTGTTCTCCTACCTCGGCTTCGAGTCGGGCAACAGTGCCGCCGACGAGATGAAGAACCCGGCCCGCGACGTGCCGATCGCCATCGCGCGGGCGGCCGTCGTCGCCGTGGCCGCGTACCTGCTGCCGATCGCGGCCATCCTGCTGGTCATCCCGGCCGACGAGATCAGCGGCATCAGCGGCCTGATGGAGGCGGTGGCCGAGGTGTTCGGCGTCTACGGCCCGGCCGCGCCGGCGCTGCTCACCCTCACCGGCGTCGTGTTCGTGTTCGTCCTGATGACGCAGGGCTCGGCCTGGATGATCATCAGCGACCGGATGCAGGCCATGGCGGCCGCCGACGGCGCGTTCTACGGCGGCTACTTCGGCCGGTTCCACCCCGAGCTGGGCACCCCGGTGCGGGTGAACATGCTCTCCGGCGTGGTGGGCACGGTGTTCATGCTGGCCGCGATGCAGGTCAGCGGCGAGGCGAGCGCGGTGTTCGGCGTGGTGCTGAGCATCTGCATCTCGACTTTCCTGCTCAGCTACCTGATCGCCATCCCGGCCGCGGTGCGGCTGCGCACCAAGTTCCCCGACGTGCCCCGGCCGTTCCGGGTGCCGGTGAGCGACAACGGGTTCCGTCTGCTCGGCGGGCTGTGCTTCTTCTGGATCCTGCTGGGCAGCTGGGTGGCGGTGTTCCCCGGCACGCTTGAACGGATGCTCGGCATGGAGTACGACTTCTTCGAGATATGGGGAGTCAGCCAGACCGCGTTCGAGGTGTTCACCCTCGGTACCCTCGCGGCACTCGGGGTGCTGGGCGGGGTGGGATACGTCCGCGCCAGGAAGGTGCGCATGGAACGGGTCGGCGTCGATCCCGAATCGCTCAGCGCCGCCGACTCCTGACCCGGCCCACCGGGTTGTCGCGGCACCCGGTCGAGGAGTGAGGCCATGCCGCGACAACCCGACGTCACGCTCATCCAGCTGCGCTACTTCGTCGCCGCGGCCACCCATCTGAGCATGACCAAGGCCGCCGAGGAACTGCGGATCGCCCAGTCCGCGGTCTCGGCGGCGGTCGCGCAACTCGAGCACCAGATCGGCACCCAGCTGTTCATCCGGCACCGCGCCCGCGGGCTGGCCCTCACCCCGGCGGGGGAGGAGATGCTGCGCGACACCCGCCGGCTGCTCGACCATCTCGACGAGGTGCTCGACGCGGCCACCGGGCACGTCAGCCAGATCCGCGGCCGGGTCCGGGTGGCCTGCTTCGTCACCCTGGGGCCGTACGTGCTGCCCCGGCTCATCGCCGAGCTCAACACCGAGCACCCCGACCTGCAGGTCGACGTCATCGAGACCGAGGCGCACGCCATGCGGGCCGCGCTGCGCAACGGCTCGGCCGAGGTGGCCATCACCTACGACCTCGGCCTGGGCAGCGGCATCGAGACCGAAACCCTCGGCATCGCACCGCCGTACGTGGCGCTGGCGCGCGACCACCCGCTGGCCTCGGCCCGAGCGGTGGAGCTGACCGCACTGGCCGACGAGCCGATGGTGCTGCTCGACCTGCCGGAGAGCCGCGAGTACTTCGAGAAGATGCTGGTGGCGGCCGGGGTCACGCCGAACATCCGCTACCGCTCGGCCAGCTACGAGACGGTGCGTGGGCTGGTGGCCCGCGGCCACGGCTACTCGATCCTCAACCAGCGGCCCGCCTCCGACGTCACCTACGACGGCGGCGCGGTGGCCGCGGTACCGATCAAGGGGGACGCGCCGGCGCTGTCGATCGTGCTGGCCCGGGCCGAGGGGGTGCGGATGACCGCGCGGGCCCGGGCGGTGGCGCGGGCGGCGCGCAAGATCTTCGCCGAACTGTACATGCCCGGCAAGAACCGCCGCTGACCTGCGCCCCCGGCAGGATTCGAACCTGCGACCTAGGGATTAGAAGGCCCTTGCTCTATCCAGCTGAGCTACGGAGGCAATGCGGGGGTGAGTGTAGCGCCCGCCCCCGCGCACGGGCCGTTAAAGCCCCTCCGCACCGGCCCGTCGCCGACTAGCGTGGTGGCTACCCGCCGAGCATCGAGGAGGCCCACGGACGATGAGCGAAGTGCCGGAACTGGACGCGGCCGGGCTCCCGGAGGAACTCAGCGCACTCGACCAGATCCTGCACCGCGGCGAGGCCAACCCGCGGACCCGCTCCGGCATCATGGGCGTCGAACTGCTCGACACCACCCCGGACTGGGAGCGCTTCCGCACCCGCTTCGAGTACGCGTCCCGCAAGGTGCTGCGGCTGCGCCAGCGGGTGGTGATGCCGACACTGCCCACCGCCCCGGCCCGCTGGGTCGTCGACCCCGACTTCAACCTCGACTACCACGTCCGCCGGGTCCGGGTGGCCGGCGACGGCACCCTGCGCGACGTGCTCGACCTCGCCGAGGTGGCGCTGCAGTCCCCGTTGGACATCTCGCGGCCGCTGTGGACGGCCACCCTGGTTGAGGGGCTCGCCGACGGCCGCGCCGCCACCATGCTGCACCTGAGCCACGCCGTCACCGACGGCGTGGGCGGGGTGGAGATGTTCTCCAACATCTACGACCTCGAGCGCGACCCGCCGCCGCAGGCGCCCCCGCCGCTGCCCATCCCGCAGGACCTGTCGTCCACCGAGCTGATGCGCCAGGGCCTGTTCCGACTGCCCGGCACCGTGCTCGGCGGGGTGCGCGGGCTGCTCGGCGGGGCGGTCGGCGCGGTGGGCCGGGCGGTGCGCGACCCGCTCGGCACCGTCGAACAGGTGGTGGACTACGCCCGCTCCGGGGCGCGGGTGATCAGCCCGGCCGCCGAGCCCTCGCCGCTGCTGCGCCGCCGCAGCCTGCGGTCCCGCAGCGAGGCCATCGACATCGCCTACGCCGACCTGCGGGCGGCCGCCAAGGCCGCCGGCGGCTCGATCAACGACGCCTACCTGGCCGGGCTGTGCGCGGCGCTGCGCCGCTACCACGACGCCCTCGGCGTGCCGGTCGACGAACTGCCGATGGCGGTGCCGGTCAACCTGCGCTCCGACGCCGACCCGGCGGGCGGTAACCGGTTCGCCGGGGTGAACCTGGCCGCGCCCATCGGCATCGAGGACCCGGCCGAGCGCATCGCCGAGATCCACACCCAGATGACCCGCAAACGGGAGGAACGCGCCCTGGACCTCATCGGCGCGGTCGCCCCGGTGCTGAGCCTGCTGCCCGACCCCGCGCTGGAGGCGATGGCCGGGTCGGTGGTCAACGCCGACGTGCAGGCCTCCAATCTGCCGGTGTTCCTGGAGGACACCTACATCGCCGGGGCGAAGGTGTTGCGGCAGTACGGGTTGGGGCCGCTGCCCGGGGTGGCGATGATGGTGGTGCTGATGTCGCGCAGCGGTTGGTTCACCGTCACAGCCCGCTACGACCGGGCCGCGGTCGCCGACGCCCGGCTGTTCGCCGAGTGCCTGCTGGCCGGGTTCGACGAGGTGCTCGCCCTCGGCGGCGACGCCCGCGCGGTGCCGGCCTCGTTCCCCCCGAGTGCCCCGGTCACACCGAACGGGAGTGCGGCGCAGTGACATCGGAGAACCGCAGCGAACGCAGACGCCGGGACCGGATCGCCCGCCTGCCCGGCACCGTGGCGGAGATCGAGGCCAGCCCGCCCGGCCCCGAGGTGGGGGCGTTCTTCGACCTCGACGGCACCCTGGTCGCCGGATTCACCGGCGTGGTGATGACCCGGGAACGGTTCCGGCACGGGCAGATGGGCGTCGGCGAGTTCATCGGCATGGTGCAGGCCGGGCTGAACCACCAGCTCGGCCGCGCCGACTTCGAGGACCTCATCGGCAAGGGTGCGCGGATGCTGCGCGGCAGCTCGCTGTCGGACATCGACGAGCTCGCCGAGCGGCTGTTCGAGCAGAAGATCGCCAACCGGATCTACCCGGAGATGCGGGAGCTGGTGCGCGCGCACCAGGCCCGCGGCCACACCGTCGTGCTCAGCTCGTCGGCGCTGACCGTGCAGGTCGAACCGGTGGCCCGCTACCTGGGCATCGAGAACGTGCTGTCCAACCGGTTCGAGGTCGACGAGAACGGTTGCCTGACCGGGGAAGTGCAGCGGCCGATCATCTGGGGGCCGGGCAAGGCGTTCGCGGTGCAGGCCTTCGCCGCCCGCCACGGCGTGGACCTGAACAAGAGCTACTTCTACGCCGACGGCGACGAGGACGTCGCGCTGATGTACCTCGTCGGCAATCCGCGACCGACCAACCCCGGCGGCAAGCTCGCCGCCGTCGCCGCCAAACGCGGCTGGCCGGTGCTGCGGTTCAACAGCCGCCGCGGCAGCAACCCGATCGCACAACTGCGCACCGCCGCCGCGGTGGCCACCCTCGGCCCGGTCGCCGCCGGCGCGATCGGGGTCGGGCTGCTGACCCGGAACCGCCGTGCCGCACTGAACTTCCTCACCACGGTGTGGGGCCGGCTCATCCTGGCGGCCACCGGCATCGAGCTCAACGTGCTGGGCCGGGAGAACCTCACCGCCCGGCGGCCGGCGGTGTTCATCTACAACCACCGCAACCAGGCCGACCCGATCATCGCCGGGCGGCTGGTGCAGGACAACTTCACCATGGTCGCCAAGAAGGAGCTCGCCGACGACCCGTTCATCGGCGCCCTGGGCCGGGTCATGGACGTCGCGTTCATCGACCGCAGCGACACCAAGGCCGCGGTGGAGAGCCTGCGGCGGGTGGAAGAGCTTGTCGGCAGGGGGATCTCGATCGTGATGGCGCCGGAGGGCACCCGGGTCGACACCCCCGGGGTGGGGCCGTTCAAGAAGGGGCCGTTCCGCATCGCGATGGCCGCCGGCATCCCGATCGTGCCGATCGTGATCCGCAACGCCGAGGTCGTCGCCGCGCGCGACGCCACCACGTTCAACGCCGGCACCGTCGACGTCGTGGTCTACCCGCCGATCCCGGTCGACGACTGGACCCACGAGAACCTGTCCGAACGCATCGACGAGGTGCGCCGGCTCTACCTCGACACGCTCAGGGACTGGCCGCGCGGCGAGCTGCCGACGCCGGAGCTCTACACCCGTGCCGAGCGCGCGGCGGGCGAGCGGCCCGCGAAGCGAACGGGGGCGAAGCAGACAGGGGCGAAGCGAACCACCACCAAGTCCGGGTCGAAAGGCAAACAGTGATCGTCGACAGCGACCGGTTCACCGGATACACCGCCACCGACGACGCGCTCGTGCTGGCGTCGGTGTCCTCGGCGGCCGAGCTGGACCTGCTGCAGCAGTGGCTGGACCGGCAGCGCCGCGAGCACCCCGACCGCCGGGTCGAGGTGCTGCGGCTGCCGGGCGAGGACGACCCGCCGCCCGGCGCCGTCGCCCAGCTCGTCGAGCTGCTCGAGGCCGACGAGGACCGCGCGGTGGTGCCGGTGCGGGTGTTCTGGGTGCCGGCCGGGCTGCCGGCGCGGTTCAAGCTCATGCAGCTGATGAGCGGCCGCGACGTGTACCGGCCGCCGGAGCTGCTGCAGCCGGTCATCCTCAAGCGCGACCCGTCCCGGGCCCGGGTGGTGGCCGGCGAGCCGGCCAAGGTCTGCGAGCTGCGCCAGCAGTGGAACGAGACCACCGTCGCGGAGAACCCGCGCGACTTCGCCCGGTTCGTCATCCGGCGCGCCCTGCTGGCCATCGAACGCGTCGAGTACCGGCTGCTCGGGCCGGAGTACAAGTCACCGCGGCTGGTCAAGCCGGAACTGTTGGCCTCCAGCCGGTTCCGCGCCGGCCTCGAGCAGATCCCGGGCGCCACCGTGCAGGAGGCGGGGGAGATCCTCGACGAGATGGCCACCGGCTGGAGCCGGCTGGCGGTGGACCTCATCCCCACCCTGAGCCGCGCCATCTACCGGCGCGGCTTCGACCCGAACATCGACTACGACCGCGACCAGGTCGAGGCCATGCGGGAGGCCCTCGAGCAGCATCCGGCGGTGATGCTCTGGTCGCACCGCTCCAACCTCGACAGCGGGGTGCTCACCGTCGCACTGCACGAGAACCGGTTGCCGCCGGCGCACGTGTTCGGCGGCATCAACATGTCCTTCCCGCCGCTGGGCACCATCCTGCGCCGCTCCGGGGTGATCTTCATCCGCCGCAGGATCGGCGACGACCAGCTCTACAAGTACGTGCTCAAGGAGTACATCGGCTACATCGTCGAGAAGCGGTTCAACCTCAGCTGGTCCATCGAGGGCACCCGGTCGCGCACCGGAAAGATGTTGCCGCCCAAGCTCGGCCTGCTGTCCTACGTCGCCGACGCCTACCTGGAGGGCCGCACCGACGACCTGCTGCTGCAGCCGGTTTCGATCAGTTTCGACCAGTTGCACGAGACCACCGAGTACGCTGCGTACGCCCGCGGCGGCGAGAAGGCCCCGGAGGGCGTGGGCTGGCTGTACCGGTTCATCAAGGCACAGGGCGAGCGCAACTACGGCAAGATCTACGTGCGCTTCCCGGAGGCGGTGTCGATGCGCGAGTACCTCGGCCCGCCGCATGGGCCGATCGCCCACGACGAGCCCGCCAAACGCCTTGCGCTGCAGAAGATGGCGTTCGAGGTGGCCTGGCGGATCCTGCGCGCCACCCCGGTCAACGCCACCGCACTGACCTCGGCGCTGCTGCTGGCCGCCCGCAACCGGGCGCTGACGCTCGAACAGTTGCACCACACCCTGCAGGACTCGCTGGACTACCTGGAGTTCAAACAGACCCCGATGACCGAGAGCGCCAAGCGGCTGCGCACCGCCGAGGGGGTGCGCGCCGCGGTGGACGCGCTGTCCGGCGGGCACCCCATCACCCGCGTCGACGACGGCCGCGAACCGGTCTGGTACATCGCCCCCGAGGACGAGCACGAGGCCGCGTTCTACCGCAACGCGCTCATCCACGCCTTCCTGGAGACCTCGATCGTCGAGCTCGCGGTGGCCTACGCCGCCCGTGCCGAGGGGGACCGGCTGCAGGCCTTCTGGTCGCAGGCGATGCGGCTGCGCGACCTGCTCAAGTTCGACTTCTACTTCGCCGACTCGGCGTCGTTCCGGGCCAACATCGCCGAGGAGATGGCCTGGCACACCGGCGAGCCGGACGGAACCTGGGAGTCGGTGGTGCGGGCCGGCCCGGAGCGCATCGAGGCGCTGCTGCGGGACAAACGGCCGCTGGTCGCGGCGGCCACGCTGCGCCCCTTCTTCGAGGCCTACCAGATCGTGGCCGACGTGCTGCAGGACGCGCCCGCCGAGATCGACGAGAAGGAACTCACCCGCCGCGCCCTCGGGCTGGGCCACCAGTACGCCGCGCAGCGGCTGGTGCGCAGCAACGAGTCCGTCTCGGCGCTGCTGTTCGCCACCGCCCGGCAGGTCGTCGCCGACCAGCAGCTGCTGACGCCGGCCGCCGACCTCGTCGAGCGGCGCCGGGCGTTCCTGCGGGAACTGCGCGGCATCCTGGCCGACATGGACCACATCGACGCCATCGCCCGGGAGCAGTTCGTCGCGCGGGAGCAGCGGCGTCGCCGCGCCCGGCGGCACTGAATCACAGCCCCGCGCGTCCGATGTGCCGACCGTCACGCCATACGCTGGGCGTATGACCATTGCCCGGCCCGCGGTACGCACCCACGCGGTGTGGCCGCTGCTGGTGGGTGTCGCCGTGCTGGCCGGTGCCGTCGCCGCGGGCATCG
Organism: uncultured Mycolicibacterium sp.; assembly: GCF_937941905.1. GTDB lineage: Bacteria > Actinomycetota > Actinomycetes > Mycobacteriales > Mycobacteriaceae > Mycobacterium. Next base: position 16,789 of record NZ_CALDGS010000053.1, read on the forward strand.
GCGCGCTGTCGCTCACCGAAGCGCTGATCGCCACCGGACTGCCGAACCCCGGCCCGGTCACCACCTACGGTTTGCCGTTCGTGCGCGCCGCCGGCGAGATCGCCGCCGTCATCGCCGTCGGCGGGTTCTTCTTCGCGGCGTTCCTGGTGCCGCCGCAGGACAACGGCGTGCTCGACGTCGACGGCTACCGTGCGCTGCGCATCGGCACCGTCGCCGCCGGGGTGTGGACGGTGTGCGCGGCGCTGATGGTGCCGTTGACCGTCTCCGACGTGTCCGGCCAGCCCCTGCTGGAACACCTCGACCCGGTGGCGATCTGGTCGGCGGCGAGCCTCGTCGACACCGCGAGCGCCTGGCGGTGGACCGCGTTCCTGGCCGCGATGGTGACCCTGCTGGCCCGGGCGGTGCTGCGCTGGGGCTGGGCGCCGATCCTGGTCGGGCTGGCGCTGCTCACCCTGGTGCCGATCGGCCTTACCGGGCACTCCGCCGCCGGCGGCAACCACGATCTGGCCACCAACAGCCTGCTCATCCACCTGGTGTTCGGCGCACTGTGGGCCGGTGGGCTGCTGGCGTTGCTGGCGCACGCGCTGCGCGGTGGTGGTCACGCCGACCTGGCCGCCCGCCGGTTCTCGATGGTGGCGTTCTGGTGCTTCGTGGCCATGGCCGGCAGCGGGCTGGCCAACGCCCTGGCCCGGATGAGCCCCGCCGACCTGCTGCGCACCGAGTACGGGTGGCTGGTGGTCGCCAAGATCGTGGCGCTGGGCCTGCTCGGGGTGCTGGGCTGGGCGCAGCGTCGCCGCGGGGTGGCGGCCGTGGTGGCCGACCCCGGGGCCCGCGGTCCGCTGGTCCGGCTGGCCCTGGCCGAGGCGGTGCTCTTCGGGGTGACCTACGGCATCGCGGTCGGGCTGGGCCGCACCCCGCCGCCCCCGCTGATCAAGGTGCCCACCCCGGCGGAGGTGGAGCTGGGCTACGACCTGGCCGGTCCGCCCACCCCGGCCCGGCTGGCCCTCGACTGGCGCTTCGACCTGCTGTTCGGCACCGCCGCGATCGTGCTCGCGGCGCTGTACGTGTACTGGTGGGTGCGGCTGCACCGGCGCGGCGACGCCTGGCCGGTGGGCCGCGGCATCGCCTGGCTGCTCGGCTGTGCGCTGCTGCTGATCACCACCTCCTCGGGGATCGGCCGCTACATGCCGGCGATGTTCAGCGTGCACATGGTGGCCCACATGCTGCTGTCGATGCTCATCCCGGTGCTGTGGGTGCTCGGCTCGCCGGTGACCCTGGCGCTGCGGGCGCTGCCCGCCGCCGGCCGCGGCCAGCCACCGGGGGCGCGGGAGTGGCTGCTGGCCGCGCTGCACTCCAAGTACTCCCGGTTCGTCACCCACCCGATCGTCGCGACCGTGATGTTCGTCGCCGGCTTCTACGGGCTGTACTTCGGCGGACTGTTCGACTCCGCGGTCTCCGACCACGGCGCCCACGTGCTGATGAACATCCACTTCCTGATGAGCGGCTACTTCTTCTACTGGGTGACCATCGGGGTCGACCCGTCGCCGCGCAATCTGCCGCACGTGGCCAAGGTCGGCATGGTGTTCGCCACGCTGCCCCTGCACGCCTTCTTCGGGGTGGCGATGATGAACATGCAGACCGTGCTCGGCGAGTCCTTCTACCGGTCGCTGCAGCTGCCCTGGCACACCGACCTGCTCGGCGACCAGCACCTGGGCGGGGCGATCGCCTGGTCGGCCGGCGAGGTGCCGCTGGTGCTGATCATGCTCGCGCTGCTCGTGCAGTGGAGCCGCAGCGACGAGCGGACCGCCCGGCGGATGGACCGCGCGGCCGACCGCGACGACGACGCCGAGCTCGCCGCCTACAACGCGATGCTCGCCGAACTGGCCAAGCGCGACCGGCAACGCTGACCGGCCCCGTCGGCCCGCCCGTGCCGTACCGATCCAGCCGGGCAACCGGTCGAGGGTCCGGGTGAACGGACCGTCTCAGGCGCTGTCCACAGCCGACGATCCATCCACAGGCGGGCGCGTGGACCGGTGCCGCCGGCCCCGGTCTGTCGGTGCCGGCGCGGTGAATGGGGGTGCCCCACCGCAGCGGGGCAGCGAGAAAGGAAGCGCAATGTTCGAGACACCCATCACCGTGGTCGGCACGATCGTCAACAACCCCGCCCGCCGCCGCATCGGCGACCAGGAGCTGATGAAGCTGCGCGTCGCCAGCAACTCCAGGCGCCGCACGCCCGAGGGCACCTGGGAGCCCGGTAACTCGTTCTACGTGACGGTGAACTGCTGGGGCCGGCTGGTCACCGGCGTCGGGGCCGGGCTCGGGAAGGGAGACCCGGTCATCGTTGTTGGATATGTGTACACCAGCGAGTACGAGGACAAGGAAGGCGTGCGCCGGTCCTCGGTGGAGATCCGGGCCATCTCGGTGGGGCCGGATCTGTCCCGCTGCATCGCCCGGATCGAGTCCCGCCGCCAGCCCGGCACCGGCCTGCTCGTCGAGTCGTCCGCCGCGGCGGCGACCGACGGCGGCACACCGTCCGACGATCGCCCCGGGGAGGGGGCGGTGCCGGACGGCCCGGCGCTGCCGCTGTCCGCGTAGCGGATGCGGCCACGCCTAGGATGGGCCAGAGACTCCGCAGCTCGCCCGGGCGCGTGCCGGGGGCACGGCGCCCCGGGCGACCGTGCTCGCAGGGCGCACGACGACAGTGACGAAAGGCAACATCACGGCATGGCCGAATTCATCTACACGATGCGGAAGGTCCGCAAGGCGCACGGCGACAAGGTGATCCTTGACGACGTCAGCCTCAATTTCCTTCCGGGCGCAAAGATCGGCGTCGTCGGTCCGAACGGGGCCGGCAAGTCGAGCGTCTTGCGGATCATGGCCGGATTGGACCAGCCCAACAACGGCGACGCGTTCCTCGCGCCGGGTGCGACGGTCGGCATCCTGCTGCAGGAGCCGCCGCTGAACGAGGAGAAGACCGTCCGCGGCAACGTCGAGGAGGGCCTCGGCGAGATCAAGGTGAAGCTGGACCGCTTCAACGAGATCGCCGAGAAGCTCGCCACCGACTACTCCGACGAGCTGATGGAGGAGATGGGCAAGCTCCAGGAGGAGCTCGACCACGCCGACGCGTGGGACATCGACTCGCAGCTCGAGCAGGCGATGGACGCGCTGCGCTGCCCGCCGCCGGACGAGCCGGTGAGCCATCTGTCCGGCGGTGAGCGGCGCCGCGTGGCGCTGTGCAAGCTGCTGCTGTCCAAGCCGGACCTGCTGCTGCTCGACGAGCCCACCAACCACCTCGACGCCGAGAGCGTGCTGTGGCTCGAGCAGCACCTCGCCGAGTACAAGGGCACCGTGCTCGCGGTCACCCACGACCGGTACTTCCTGGACAACGTCGCCGAGTGGATCCTGGAGCTCGACCGCGGCCGCGCCTACCCGTACGAGGGCAACTACTCGACCTACCTGGAGAAGAAGGCCGAGCGGCTCGAGGTGCAGGGCCGCAAGGACGCCAAGCTGCAGAAGCGCCTCAAGGAGGAGCTGGCCTGGGTCCGCTCGGGTGCCAAGGCCCGGCAGGCCAAGAGCAAGGCCCGTCTGCAGCGCTACGAGGAGATGGCCGCCGAGGCGGAGAAGAGCCGCAAGCTCGACTTCGAGGAGATCCAGATCCCGACCCCGCCGCGGCTGGGCAACGTCGTCGTCGAGGTCGAGCACCTGGACAAGGGCTACAACGGCCGGCTGCTGATCAAGGACCTGTCCTTCACGCTGCCGCGCAACGGCATCGTCGGCGTCATCGGCCCCAACGGGGTGGGCAAGACCACGCTGTTCAAGACCATCGTCGGCCTGGAGAAGCCGGACAGCGGCACGGTCCGGATCGGCGAGACGGTCAAGCTCAGCTACGTCGACCAGCACCGGGCCGGCATCGACCCGAACAAGACCGTGTGGGAGGTGGTCTCCGGCGGGCTGGACTACATCCAGGTCGGCCAGAACGAGATCCCGTCGCGGGCCTACGTCTCGGCGTTCGGGTTCAAGGGCCCCGACCAGCAGAAGCCGGCCGGGGTGCTGTCCGGCGGCGAGCGCAACCGGCTCAACCTGGCGCTGACCCTCAAGGAGGGCGGCAACCTCATCCTGCTCGACGAGCCGACCAACGACCTCGACGTCGAGACGCTGGGCTCGCTGGAGAACGCGCTGGAGAAGTTCCCCGGCTGCGCGGTGGTGATCTCCC
>NZ_CALDGS010000054.1 GCF_937941905.1 uncultured Mycolicibacterium sp.
GGCCGCCGGACAGGTCGAGGATCTCGTCGGCGTGGTAGCCGGCCAGCGGCACCTCCGAGGTGCCGACCAGGTACAGGTCGTCGGCCTCCAGCCGGTACACCTCGTCGGCGTGCGCGCCCAGGAAGCCGGTGCCGCCCATGATCTCCGGGCGCACCAGCACCGGCGGGATCATCAGGGTGAAGCCGTTGTCGGTGGCCAGCCGCACCGCCAGCTGCAACAGGCCCAGCTGCAGCAGCGCGCCGCGGCCGGTCAGGAAGTAGAACCGCGAGCCGCTGACCTTGGCGCCGCGCTCCATGTCGATCAGCCCCAGTGCCTCGGCGAGCTCGAGGTGGTCCTTGGGGTTGTCGATGGCGCGCGGTTCGCCGACGGTGTCCAGCACGACGTAGTCGTCCTCGCCGCCGGCCGGCACCCCGTCGAGGACGACGTTGGCGATGGCCTGGTGCGCCCGGGTGAACGCGGCCTCGGCCGCGTCGCGCCGCTGTTCGGCGGCCTTGACCTGCTCGGCGAGCTGCTTGGCCTGTTCGAGCAGTGCCGGGCGCTGCTCCGGGGTGGCCTTGCCGACCTGTTTGCTGACGGCCTTCTGCTCGGCGCGCAGGTTGTCGGCGGCGACGATGGCGGCGCGACGGTCGGCGTCGGCGGCGAGCAGGGCGTCGACGAGCGCCGGATCCTCGCCGCGGGCGCGTTGCGACGCCCGTACCACATCGGGGTTCTCGCGCAGCAGCTTGAGGTCGATCACGCCCGCAACCCTAGCTTTCGTCCCCGGCGGCCGTGGTGGTCGGGGCGCTGCCCGGGCGCCGGGTACAAGCACATAACTTTACAACTGCATCAGTTGTCACACGCCCTGACACGCCTGCCACAATGGAGCCGATGTTGGCTTCACCCGAGCACCCCGAGCCCGACGGGCCGGACGACGAGACCCCCACCGGCGACACCGCCGAGCGGTCGCGGCCCCGGCGGCGGGTGGAGCTGCGGTCCACACCGACGCGGCGGGCCCTGCTGCTCACCGCGCTGGGCGGGCTGCTCATCGCCGGGGTGGCCACCGTGCTGCCGGGCGCCGACGGGGGCAACCGGCTGACCGCCGGGTCCATCGCCCTGGGTTCGCGCGGCAACGAGACGTTCAACCGTGCCGCGCCGGGCGACTGCCTGAACTGGCCGGAGCGCACCCCGGACGCCGCCGAGATCGTCGACTGCGCCGCCGAGCACCGGTTCGAGGTGGCCGCGTCGATCGACATGGCGACCTTCCCCGGCAGCGAGTACGGCCCCGAGGCGCCGCCCCCGTCGCCGACCCGCATCCAGCAGATCAGCCAGGAGCAGTGCCAGGCGGCGGTCCGGCGCTACCTGGGCCCGAAGTACGACCCGAACAGCCGGTTCACCGTCAGCATGCTGTGGGGCGGGGACAAGGCGTGGCGTCAGCACGGCGAGCGCCGGATCCTGTGCGGGCTGCAGCTGCCCGGCCCGAACAACCAGCAGCTGCCGTACACCGGCCGGGTGGCCGACAACGACCAGTCCCCGGTCTGGCCGGCCGGGACCTGCCTGGGCATCGACCCGACCACCAACCAGCCGACCGACATCCCGGTGGACTGCGCCGCGCCGCACGCCATGGAGGTGACCGGCGCGGTGAATCTCGCCGAACGGTTCGGCGACGTGCTGCCGCCGGAGCCCGATCAGGACGCGTTCATCAAGGAGACCTGCACCCAGCTCACCGAGGGCTACCTGGCGCCGGTGAAGCTGCGCGAGACCACGCTCACGCTGGTCTACAGCACGATCTCGCTGCCGAGCTGGTCGGCGGGCAGCCGCCAGGTGTCCTGCAGCATCGGCGCGACGCTGGGCAACGGCGGCTGGTCGACACTGCTCAACAGCGCCAAGGCGGGGCTGCTGATCAACGGTCAGCCGCCGATCCCGCCGCCGGACATCCCGGAGGAGCGGCTGACGCTGCCGGCCATCCCGATCCCCGACCCGAGCGATCAGCAGCTACCGTCGGAGAGCACCGTCACCTCCACCCAGACCTCCCAGAGCGGTTCGGGCCAGAGCGGTTCGGGGCAGAGCGGTTCGGGCCAGTCGGGGTCGGGCCAGAGCGGTTCCGGCCAGTCGGGCCAGTCCACCCAGCACGGCCCGGCCCAGCCCACCACGCAGGCGCCCACCACACAGGCACCCACCACGCAGGCGCCCGCCGCGCCGGCGCCGGGCGGTGCCCCCGACGCGGGCGGCAACACCTTCCTCAACGGCCCGCCGCCCCCGCCGGAGGCCGGTCAGCCGGCACCCGCCCCGGCCGCCGAGCCCGCGCCCGCGCCGGGGCCGATCCTGCCGATCCCCGCGCCCGGGCCGGAACCCGGCCCGCCGGCGCCGTAGCCGATGGCCGTCGAGATGAGCCCGGAGCGGTTCGAGGAGCTCGTGGCCGACGCCCTCGACCTGATCCCGCCCGAGCTCGCCCGCGCGATCGACAACGTGGTGGTGCTCGTCGAGGGCCGCAACCCCGACGAGCCGGACCTGCTCGGCCTGTACCAGGGGGTGGCGCTGACCGAGCGGGACTCCTGGTACGCCGGCTCGCTGCCCGACACCGTCACCATCTACCGGGACGCGCTGCTGGAGATGTGCGAGACCGAGGAGGAGGTCGTCGAGGAGGTGGCCATCACGGTGATCCACGAGATCGCCCACCACTTCGGCATCGACGACGAGCGGCTGC
>NZ_CALDGS010000055.1 GCF_937941905.1 uncultured Mycolicibacterium sp.
GGCCGATCAGGGGTACGGGGCCGATCAGGGGTACGGGGCCGATCAGGGCTACGGGGGCTACCCGCAGCAGCCCGAGCCGGCGTACCCGCCGGCCGGCACCGTGCGCACCTGCACCCTGCAGCTCGACGACGGCTCCGGCCGCACCTACCAGCTGCGGGAGGGCGCGAACGTGATCGGCCGCGGCCAGGACGCCCAGTTCCGGCTGCCCGACACCGGTGTGTCGCGCCGGCACCTGGAGATCCGCTGGGACGGTCAGACCGCGATGCTGTCGGATCTGAACTCGACCAACGGCACCACGGTCAACAACGCCCCGGTGCAGGAGTGGCAGCTGGCCGACGGCGATGTGATCCGGGTCGGCCACTCGGAGATCATCGTCCGGATGACCTGAGCGGTCGGTGCCGACCACCGCGGCTGGGGGCGAGGCGACCGCTTCACCTCCGTGCCGACCGCTGTCCAAGTATCGTGACGTTGCCGAATATCGTTGAGCCGAATGCGTCGGCGCACCGAACACCGGACCGGCACGGGAAGGACATCAGATGCAGGGGTTAGTGCTGCAGCTGACCCGCGTCGGATTCCTGCTGCTGCTGTGGCTGTTCATCTGGTCGGTGCTGCGCGTGCTGCGCACCGACCTGTACGCGCCGACCGGCGCGGTGATGGTGCGCCGCGGGCTGCCGCTGCGCACCTCGCTGCTGCCCAGCCGTGGGCGCCGCAATGTGGCCCGACAGCTGGTGGTGACCGAGGGCGCGCTGGCCGGGACCCGCATCCGGCTGGGCACCCAGCCGGTGCTGATCGGCCGCGCCGACGACTCCACCCTGGTGCTGACCGACGACTACGCCTCGGCGCGGCACGCCCGGCTCTCGCCGCGGGGCACCGAGTGGTACGTCGAAGACCTAGGATCGACCAACGGCACTTACCTCGACAGGGCAAAGGTGACTACCGCGGTTCGGGTTCCGATTGGCACGCCGATTCGTATCGGCAAGACGGTGATCGAGTTACGCCCGTGATGCCGCACATGTCGTGGAGCCCGGGCGGGGACGCCGGCGCTCCGGAAGCCACGACCACCGGGGGTGGCCGATGACCCTCGGGCTCCGGTACGCCGCGCGCAGCGACCGCGGTCTGGTCCGCGCGAACAACGAGGACTCGGTCTACGCCGGTGCGCGGCTGCTCGCGCTCGCCGACGGGATGGGCGGGCACGCCGCCGGTGAGGTGGCCTCACAGTTGGTGATCGCCGCGCTGGCGCATCTCGACGACGACGAGCCGGGCGGCGACATCCTGAGCAAGCTCGAGGCCGCGGTGAAGGAGGGCAACGCGGCCATCGCCGCGCACGTGGCCGCCGATCCCGAGCTGGAGGGGATGGGCACCACCCTCACCGCGATCCTGTTCGCGGGCAACCGGCTGGGCCTGGTGCACATCGGCGACTCCCGCGGCTACCTGCTGCGCGACGGCGAGCTCACCCAGATCACCAAGGACGACACCTTCGTGCAGACCCTCGTCGACGAGGGGCGCATCACCGCCGAGGAGGCACACAGCCACCCGCAGCGGTCGCTGATCATGCGCGCGCTGACCGGCCACGAGGTGGAGCCGACGCTGATCATGCGGGAGGCCCGCGCCGGGGACCGCTACCTGCTGTGCTCCGACGGCCTGTCCGACCCGGTCAGCCGCGAGACCATCCTGGAGGCGCTGAAGATCCCGGACCCGGCCGACGCCGCGGACCGGCTCATCGAGCTGGCGCTGCGCGGCGGCGGGCCGGACAACGTCACGGTCGTGGTCGCCGACGTGGTGGACGACGACTACGGCCAGACCCAGCCGATCCTGGCCGGGGCGGTCTCCGGTGACGAGGACGCCCCGCCGCCGGACACCGCGGCCGGGCGGGCCTCGGCGTTCAACCCGAAGCGCAACGAGCCCAAGCGGGCGTTGCCCCCGGCCCCGGAGGAGCCGCCGGCCAAGCCGAAATCCAAAAGGCGCGGGCTGATCGTCGGCATCCTGCTGGTCCTGCTCGTGCTGGCCGGGCTCGCGGTCGGCCGGGAGATCGTCCGCAGCAACTACTACGTCGGCCAGCACGACGGCACCGTGGCGATCATGCGCGGGGTGCAGGGCTCGTTCCTGGGTTACCCGCTGCAGGAGCCCTACCTGCTGGGTTGCCTGAACCCGCGCAACCAGCTGTCGCTCATCGGCTACGGCGAGGATCCCGGCGCCCGCGGCTGCGCGCTGCTGGCCGTCGACGACATGCGGCCCTCGGAGCGGGCCCAGGTGCAGGCCGGGCTGCCGGCCGGCAGCCTCGACGAGGCGATCAACCAGATCGGCGAGCTGGCCCGCACCTCGGTGCTGCCGGTCTGCCCGGCGGCCCAGCCGGCCGGCACCACACCGGGCCCGCAGCCGCACCTGCCGTCGGGCACGGCCACCGTGCCCGGTGCGCCCACGGCCGGCACCTCGCAGCGGCCGCCGACCACCACCACCGCGGCGCGGCCGACCGGTTCCGCCGCGCCCCGGCCGGCGGGCACCACCGCCACCACCCGGGCGCCGGCGACGTCGGCGCCGCAGCGGACCACCCCCTCGTCCCCCGCCGGGACGCCCGCCAACCCGTCGGCGACGGCCCCCGCCCCGGCGCCACCACCGCCCACGGTGACGGCACTGCCCCCGGCGCCGCCGGAGCCGGGAGTGAACTGCCGGACGGCGTCATGACCACCCAGCCGCAGTCGCCGGTCACCGTCCCGCCGCCGCTGCCGACCCGCCGCAACGCCGAACTGTTCCTGCTGGGGTTCGCCACCGTGATCACCGCGGTGGCGTTGCTGCTGGTGGAGCTCAACCAGGAGCGCGGCCTGTCCTGGGCGCTGCTGCAGTACATGGCGGCCTATCTGGCCCTGTTCCTGGCCGCGCACCTGGTGGTGCGCCGGTTCGCCCCCTACGCCGACCCGCTGCTGCTGCCGGTGGTGGCGCTGCTCAACGGCCTGGGCCTGGTGCTCATCCACCGCCTCGACCTGGCCGAGCACGACCTGACCGGGGTGGCGCCCAGCGGGCCGGGCGCCAGCCAGCAGATGCTCTGGACGCTCGCCGGCGTGGTGGCGTTCGCGCTGGTCGTGGCGCTGCTCGGCGACCACCGGCTGCTGTCGCGGTACGGCTACCTGTGCGGGCTGACCGGCCTGGTGCTGCTGGCGATCCCGGCGCTGCTGCCGCGGTCGATGTCGGAGCGCAACGGCGCCAAGATCTGGATCGAGCTGCCCGGGTTCTCCATTCAGCCCGCCGAGCTGTCCAAGATCCTGCTGCTGGTGTTCTTCGCCGCGGTGCTGGTCGAGAAGCGCAGCCTGTTCATCAGCGCCGGCAAGCACGTACTGGGCATGGACCTGCCCCGGCCCCGCGACCTGGCGCCGCTGCTGGTGGCGTGGGCGCTGTCGGTCGGGGTGATGGTGTTCGAGAAGGACCTGGGCACCTCGCTGCTGCTGTACGCGTCGTTCCTGGTGCTGGTGTACGTGGCCACCGAGCGGTTCAGCTGGGTGGTGATCGGGCTGGCGCTGTTCGCCGCCGGCAGCGTGGTGGCCTACCACCTGTTCGACCACGTGCGGGTGCGGGTGCAGACCTGGCTGGACCCGTTCGCCGACCCGGACGGCACCGGCTACCAGATGGTGCAGTCGCTGTTCAGCTTCGCCACCGGCGGCATCTTCGGCACCGGGCTGGGCAACGGCCAGCCGGGCACGGTGCCGGCCGCGTCGACGGACTTCATCATCGCCGTGGTCGGCGAGGAGCTCGGCCTGGTCGGGCTGGCCGCGGTGCTGATGCTCTACACCGTCGTCATCACCCGCGGGCTGCGCACCGCCATCGCCGTGCGCGACAGCTTCGGCAAGCTGCTGGCCGCCGGGCTGGCCTCCACCCTGGCCGTGCAGCTGTTCATCGTCGTCGGCGGGGTGACCAACCTGATCCCGCTGACCGGCCTGACCACCCCGTGGCTGTCCTACGGCGGGTCCTCACTGCTGGCCAACTACGTGCTGCTGGCGATCCTGCTGCGCATCTCGCACGCCGCGCGGCGGCCGCTGGACACCCGCCCGCACAACGCCACCCCGATCGCGGCGGCGCCCACCGAGGTGATCCAGAAGGTATGAACACCTCGCTGCGCCGCGTCGCGATGACGTTCATGGCCCTGATCGTGCTGCTGCTGGCGAACGCCACCTTCACCCAGGTGTTCAGCGCCGACGGGCTGCGCTCCGACCCGCGCAACCAGCGGGTGCTGCTCGACGAGTACTCCCGCCAGCGCGGGCAGATCAGCGCCGGCGGGCAGCTGCTGGCCTACTCGGTGTCCACCGGCGGCCGGTTCCGGTTCCTGCGGGTCTACCCGGAGCCCGAGGTGTACGCGCCGATCACCGGGTTCTACTCGCTGCGCTACTCCAGCACCGGGCTGGAGCGCGCCGAGGACACCATCCTCAACGGGTCCGACCAGCGGCTGCTGGTGCGCCGGCTGGCCGACTTCTTCACCGGCCGCGACCCGCGTGGCGGCAACGTGGAGACCACCATCCGGCCCGCGGTGCAGCAGGCCGCCTGGCAGGCCATGCAGACCGGCTGCGGCGACAAACCGTGCAAGGGCGCGGTGGTGGCGGTGGAGCCGGCCACCGGCCGCATCCTGGCGATGGTGTCCTCGCCGTCCTACGACCCCAACCGGCTGGCCTCCCACGACCTCGACGAGCAGGCCGCCGCCTGGGTGCAGCTGCGCGACGACCCGCAGGAGCCGCTGCTCAACCGCGCCGTCGCCGAGACCTTCCCGCCGGGCTCGACATTCAAGGTGATCACCACCGCCGCCGCGCTGGCCAACGGGGCGCGCCCGGACACCGAGCTGACCGCCGCCCCGCGGGTGCCGCTGCCGGACAGCACGGTCACGCTGTCCAACTTCGGCGGCCAGCCCTGCGGCGAGCACCCCACCGTCACCTTGCGGGAGGCGTTCGCGCGGTCCTGCAACACGGCCTTCGTGCAGCTGGGCACCGAGACCGGGGCCGCGGCACTGAAGAACACCGCACAGGCGTTCGGGTTCGACGTCGCACCGGAGCCGATTCCGCTGCAGGTCGCCGAGTCGACGGTCGGCCCGATCGTCGACGACGCCGCCCTGGCGATGTCGGCCATCGGGCAGCGCGACGTCGCCGTCACCCCGTTGCAGAACGCCATGATCGCCGCGACCATCGCCAACCAGGGGGTGATGATGCGGCCGTATCTGGTGGAGAGCCTGCGCGGGCCGGACCTTTCCATTGTCGGCACCACCACCCCCGTTGAAGAGCGGCGAGCCGTGTCACCCCAGGTCGCGGCTACACTTACGGATTTGATGGTCGGCGCCGAGCAGATGACGCAGCAGGAGGGAGCCATCGCCGGCGTGCAGATCGCATCGAAGACGGGCACGGCTGAGCACGGAACCGATCCGCGCAACACCCCGCCGCATGCGTGGTACATCGCGTTCGCCCCGGCACGGGCCCCGAAGGTAGCCGTCGCCGTCCTGGTGGAGAACGGCGGCGACCGGCTGTCGGCGACCGGCGGCGCCCTGGCCGCCCCGATCGGGCGCGCCACGATCGCCGCGGCGTTGCGGGAGGGATCATGACCGGGCGAACACGAGCGGGAGTCGGGCCGTGACCGCCCGGGTCGGGGTGACGCTGTCCGGCCGGTACCGGTTGCAGCGACTGATCGCCACCGGCGGCATGGGCCAGGTCTGGGAGGGCGTGGACAGCCGGCTGGGGCGGCGTGTCGCGATCAAGGTGCTCAAGCAGGAGTTCTCCTCGGATCCGGAGTTCGTCGAGCGGTTCCGGGCCGAGGCGCGCACGGTCGCGATGCTCAACCACCCCGGCATCGCCAGCGTCTACGACTACGGCGAGACCGAGATGGACGGCGAGGGCCGCACCGCCTACCTGGTGATGGAGCTGGTCAACGGCGAGCCGCTGAACTCGGTGCTCAAGCGCACCGGCCGGCTGTCGCTGCGGCACGCGCTGGACATGCTCGAGCAGACCGGCCGCGCGCTGCAGGTGGCGCACACCGCCGGGCTGGTGCACCGCGACGTCAAGCCCGGCAACATCCTGATCACCCCGACCGGACAGGTCAAGCTCACCGACTTCGGCATCGCCAAGGCCGTGGACTCGGCCCCGGTCACCCAGACCGGCATGGTGATGGGCACCGCCCAGTACATCGCCCCGGAGCAGGCGCTGGGCCACGACGCCACCGCCGCCAGCGACGTCTACTCGCTCGGCGTGGTGGGCTACGAGGCGCTGTCGGGGCGCCGGCCGTTCACCGGCGACGGTGCGCTGACGGTCGCGATGAAGCACATCAAGGAGACGCCGCCGCCGCTGCCGGCGGACCTGCCGCCGAACGTGCGCGAACTGATCGAGATCGCGCTGGCCAAGAACCCGGGGATGCGCTACCGCAACGGCGGGCAGTTCGCCGACGCGGTGGCCGCGGTGCGGGCCGGGCGCCGGCCCCCGCGCCCGAATGCGGGGGCGGCGATCAACCGGGCCGCCCCGGCCGCGATCCCGTCGGCCCCGCAGGCCCGGGCGGTGGCCGGCCGGCCGCCCACCGGGGCGCGGCCCCGGCCGGGCGGGCACCGGCCCCCGCCGCCGCGGCGGGCGTTCTCGCCCGGGCAGCGGGCGTTGTTGTGGGCGGCCGGGGTGCTCGGCGCGCTGGCCATCATCATCGCGATCCTCATCGTGCTCAACGCGCAGGAGAAGCGGGACCGTCAGCAGCAGCCGCCGCCGACGGTGGTGACCACGATCACCGAGACGACGCCGTTCGAGTCGCCCGCCGCCCTCGCCCCGCCGGCGTGGGCCCCTGCCGCCGGGGTATCCCCGATCGGGGCGTCCCCGGCCGATCCGGCACCGCCGGCGCCGCCGGTGTCCGTCCCCTCTGCAGAACCGACATTGCGATGACCACGCCCCACCACCTGTCCGATCGCTACGAGCTCGGCGAAATCCTCGGTTTCGGCGGGATGAGCGAAGTGCACCTGGCCCGCGACCTGCGCCTGCACCGCGACGTCGCGGTGAAGGTGCTGCGCGCCGACCTGGCCCGCGACCCGAGCTTCTATCTGCGGTTCCGCCGGGAGGCGCAGAACGCGGCGGCGCTGAACCACCCCGCCATCGTCGCGGTGTACGACACCGGGGAGGCGCAGACCCCGAACGGGCCGCTGCCCTACATCGTGATGGAGTACGTCGACGGGGTCACGCTGCGCGACATCGTGCACAACGAGGGGCCGCTGCCGCCCAAGCGCGCCATCGAGATCATCGCCGACGCCTGCCAGGCGCTGAACTTCAGCCACCAGCACGGCATCATCCACCGCGACGTCAAGCCGGCCAACATCATGATCAGCAAGACCGGCGCGGTGAAGGTGATGGACTTCGGCATCGCCCGGGCGATCGCCGACAGCGGCAACAGCGTCACCCAGACCGCGGCGGTGATCGGCACCGCCCAGTACCTCTCGCCGGAGCAGGCCAGCGGTAACACCGTCGACGCCCGCTCGGACGTGTACTCGCTGGGTTGCGTGCTCTACGAGATCCTGACCGGGGAGCCGCCGTTCGTGGGCGATTCGCCGGTGGCGGTGGCCTACCAGCACGTGCGGGAGGATCCGGTCCCGCCGTCGCAGCGCAATCCGAACGTGCCGCCCGAGTTGGACGCGGTGGTGCTCAAGGCGCTGGCCAAGAACCCGGACAACCGCTACCAGACCGCCGCGGAGATGCGCGCGGACCTGATCCGGGTGCACGCCGGCCAGCAGCCGGAGGCGCCCAAGGTACTCACCGACGCCGAACGCACCACCCTGCTGTCGGCGCCGTCGCGGTCGACGCCCACCGAGCACATCGGTGTGGTGCCGACGGCCCGGCGCGGCTCGGTGGGCCGCTGGGCGGTGGCGGTGGCGGTGCTCGCGGTGCTCACCGTGGTGGTGACCGTCGCGATCAACCTGTTCGGCGGGCAGTCCCGCGACGTGCAGGTGCCCGACGTGCGCGGCCAGCTCGCCGCCGACGCCATCGCCGCGCTGCAGAACCGCGGCTTCAAGACCCGCACCGAGCACCGGCCGGACAACACGGTGCCGCCGGATCATGTCATCGACACCGATCCGGCGGCCGACACCGCCGTCGCCGCCGGCGACGAGATCACGGTGAACGTCTCGACCGGCCCGCAGCAGCGGGAGATCCCGGACGTGGCCGGTCTGACGGTCGCCGAGGCGCAGCGCAAGCTGCGGGCAGCCGGGTTCAGCGACTTCCGGCAGGCCAATTCGCCGTCGAAGCCGGAGCTCAAGGACCGGGTGATCGGCACCAACCCGCCGGCCAACCAGACCTCGGCGGTGACCAACCAGATCACCATCGTGGTGGGGTCGGGCCCGCAGCAGCGGCCGGTGCCGGTGGTCACCGGGCAGAGCGTGGAGACCGCGCAGCAGATCCTGGAGGCCTCCGGCTTCGCCAACGCGGTGCCGGTCGAGGTGGACAGCCCCGAGCCGCGCGGCCAGGTGATCGGCACGGTGCCGGCGGCGGGGGAGACCGCGCCGGTCGACACCGTGGTGCAGATCCAGATCTCGCGCGGCAACCAGTTCGTCATGCCGGATCTGGTCGGCATGTTCTGGGTGGACGCCGAGCCGCGGCTGCGCGCGCTGGGCTGGACGGGCCGGCTCGACAAGGGCGCGGACATCCCCAACAGCGGTCAGCGCACGAACGCGGTGGTGCGCCAGCAGCCGCCGGCCGGGGCCGGGGTGAACTTCGACGCGACGATCACGCTGAACTTCGCGTCCTGACCGGGCCGGCCGGCTGGGCCGGGGTGGGTACCGGGCGGGCGGTCAGCCCCGCACGGCGGCGGCGACGGTCTCGGCGACGTCGCGTTCGAGCGCGCGCACCAGGTTCTCGTCCGGGCGCCGGCCGCAGTAGCCGAGCCAGTTGGCCAGCATCCGGTGGCCGCCCTCGGTGAGGATCGACTCGGGGTGGAACTGCACACCGTGGATGGGCAGCTCCACGTGCCGGACCGCCATGATCACCCCGCCCTCGGTCCGGGCGGTGACCTGCAGTTCGGCCGGGACCGTCTCGGGCAGGATGGTCAGCGAGTGGTACCGGGTCGCGGTGAACGGGTTGGGCAGGCCCTCGAGCACCCCGACGTTGTCGTGAAACACCTTGCTGGTCTTGCCGTGCAGCAGCTCCGGGGCGCGGTCGACGGTGCCGCCGAAGGCCACCCCGATGGCCTGGTGGCCGAGGCACACCCCGAGCAGCGGGGTGCGGGCGGCCGCGCAGGCGCGCACCAGCGGGATGGACGCCCCGGCGCGTTCCGGGGTGCCCGGGCCGGGGGACAGCAGCACGCCGTCGAACGCCGCGGCGGCGGCGTCCACCGCGTCGTTGGTGCGCAGCCGCTCGTCGTCGTTGCGCCACACCTGCGCGTCCACCCCGAGCTGTCCCAGGTACTGGACGAGGTTGAACACGAAGCTGTCGTAGTTGTCGACGACGAGGATGCGCACCCGATCAGGGTAAACCGGGGCCGGATCAGTAGCCGACCGGCCCGGCGGGGGTGGCGTAGCGCATCCGGACCGGGCCGGGGTAGCCGACCACCTCCACCTCGGCGCGGGGCTCCTCGCTGTATCCGAGCCCGAACCGCACCACGTACTGCCGGTAGAGGTTGACCAGTGGGGCGTCGGCGAGCGCGGCCTGCATCGCCTCGACGTCGCCGATCGCGGTGATGACGTAGGGCGGGCTGTAGGTGCGGCCATTGAGCAGCAGCGTGTTGCCGACGCACAGCGGCGCCGAGGTGGCCAGCAGCCGCTGGTCCTGCATCTGAATGGCCTCCGCACCGGCGCTCCACAGCGCGTTGAGCACCGCCTCGATGTCCTGCTGGTGCACGACGAGGTCGTCGGGGGAGGCGTCGCGGGGAAACCGGCCCTCGGCGTCGCGCTGGGCGTCGTTGAGGGTCACCACCAGGCCGGGTCCGCGCACCGGCACCAGACCGGCCGGCACGGCCAGTTCGTCGGTGCGGCGGGTGATGGCGGCCAGCGCCTCGGTGGTGGCCGGAGAGTGGCCGTGCATGCTGTCCAGCTGCGCGGCCAACGCGTCGCGCCGGGCGGTGAGCACGTCGACGCTCTGCTGGGCCTCGCGCACCAGGTCCACCAGCCGCGGGGCGTCGCTGCGGCGGATCTCGTCGCCGCCGGAGACGGCGTGGGTGGCGGCCAGCAGCAGCCCGGCGGCCAGGCACACCACCGGCACCCCGAACCGCCACGGCGACGGCCGGCGCGCCGGGGCCTGCGGCGACGCGGGCTGGTCCATCGGCGTGATCCCTTTCCGGTCGGCGGCGGGCCGGACGCCGCTGCGTCGTTCCCGTCCGGCGGGGTGGCTACGTTACCCTCGTGGATGCATCCGGCATCATCGTCGCACCGGGGCGGCCTGCCCGGCGCGATGCCCACCGTCCACGAAGGTACCCATGCCCAAGTCGAAGGTTCGCAAGAAGAACAACTTCACCGCCAACACCGTGAGCCGGACTCCGGTCAAGGTGAAGGCGGGGCCGTCGAGCACGTGGTTCGTGGCGCTGTTCGTCGGGCTGATGCTGTTCGGGCTGTTGTGGTTGCTGGTGTACCAGCTGGGTGCGACCGGCCTGGACGTGCCGAGCGTGCTGGAGTGGATGGCGGATCTGGGCCCGTGGAACTACGCCATCGCCTTTGCCTTCATGATCACCGGGCTGTTGCTGACGATGCGCTGGCGCTGAGGCGGCGATCGGGGTGTCGAGGTGCCCCATAGGCCCCCGGTGAGCTATTTCAGCAATCAAGCACTCGCTCAATCACACCGGTGTAGTTCATCCCCATTGGGGATAACACCTGTGGATAACCGGATCGGCCTGGGCGGGGCCGTGGGGAGAACCTGTGGAGCAAACTGACTGGGGCCCATCCGGCGCTGGAATCGCAGCTAGTGGCGTTCTCGGCGTTCTGCTGGCAACGGCTGCTGTGACACTCGTCATAGATTTGCCCGGACGTGTGCTGGTCGGCGTCGCCGGGTTGGCACTCGTTGTGTTTGCAACGGCGTCCTGGCGGGCACGCCCGAAACTGGCAATCACCGACGCGGGTCTGGTGGTGCGGGGCTGGTGGCGGTCGGACACCCTGGGCCGGGACGACATCGACCTCATCCGCATCACCGAGTTCCAGCGCTGGGGCCGGACCGTCCGGTTGCTGGAGATCGACACCCGGGACGATCGGCTGTTCGTGTTCACCCGCTGGGATCTGGGTGCCGATCCCCGGCGGGTGCTCGACGTGCTGGCCGACCGGGGCTGGGCCGGCGCCTGACCCAGCCCCGCCGGGCGTCAGGAGATGGTGATCGACTCGATGACGACCGGCTCGAGCGGCCGGTCGGTGCGGTCGGTCGGGGTGTTGGCGATCGCGTCGACGACCTGCTGCGAGGCCGAGTCGACGACCTCGCCGAAGATGGTGTGCCGGAAGTTCAGGTGCGGCGTCTCGGTCACCGTGATGAAGAACTGCGAGCCGTTGGTGTTCGGGCCGGCGTTGGCCATGGCCAGCAGGTAGGGCCGGTCGAACTGGAGCTCGGGGTGGAACTCGTCGGCGAACCGGTAGCCCGGGCCGCCGCGGCCGGTGCCGGTCGGGTCCCCACCCTGGATCATGAAGCCGGCGATGACGCGGTGGAAGATCGCGCCGTCGTAGAACGGCCCGGAGGTGGCTCCGGAGGCGTTCGGCTGGGTGTACTCCTTGGTGCCCTGGGCCAGGCCGACGAAGTTGGCCACCGTCTTGGGGGCGTGGTTGCCGAACAGGGCGATCTTGATGTCTCCGCGATTGGTGTGCAGCGTCGCCGTCGCGGTCTGGATGGGGCTCGTCACGCCTGCCAGTCTGCCATCCGCGCCGGGGCGGGGCGGACCGGGCCCACCGGTGCGGCGGCCGGCCGCCACCGGGGATGAGTGGAGCCTAGGGGAGTCGAACCCCTGACATCTGCCTTGCAAAGGCAGCGCTCTACCAACTGAGCTAAGGCCCCTCGGGGTTGTCGACTGCAGTGTGCCACACCTCGGCACCTCGCCGCGCCCGCACAGCGACCAAGGCGACCACGGCCGCCGCCGCCAGGAGCATCCAGCGCATGGTGTGACCTTTCGTGGCTGCCCGACGCAGACGCCGCGGGCTGGCGATGTCCGGCCATGCCGACCCGGCCGGATCCGGTGGGCCTAGGAGGACTCGAACCTCCGACCTCTTCGTTATCAGCGAAGCGCTCTAACCGCCTGAGCTATAGGCCCGTTTCGGTGGAACCGAGCGACGAGATTACCCCATTGCCCCGCAAGTTCCCAAACCGCCTAGTCGCGGTCGGCCAACGTCACCTCCACACCCCCCACCAGATCGGTGGTGAGGTTGTAGATGAAGGCGCCGACCGTGGCCATCGCGCTGAGCAACACGATGTTGATCAGCCCGACGAGGGCGGCCCCGCCGAAGATCGTGCCGGCGGACACCAGCTCGCCGCCGGTGGTGCCGCTGGCGCTGGTCAGCAGGTCGCCGACGTTGCTGTTGAGCTTGCTCCAGACCCCCATGCCGCCGAGCACGAGGTACAGGAAGGCGACGGCGATCATCCAGACGAAGAACAGCGCGGCGCTGAGCACCAGGGAGACCTTCAGCACGCTCCACGGGTCCACCCGGCGGATCTGCATGCTGGCCCGCACCGGGCCGCGCGGCCGCTGGGCGACCTGGATCCGGCCGGCGGCCGCGGCGGGGCGCGTTCCCGCGGCCGCCGAGCCGCGCTGCGGGGCCCGCGACGCCGGCGCCGAGAGGTCGGGCAGCTCGCTCGGATAGGCCTCCGTACGAGCGTCCGCACGGGCCTCCGGACGGGCCTCGGCCCGCGGCTCCGGGCGTGGTTCGCCGGCGCGGGGTTCTGGCCGGGGCTCACCGGCCGGACGGGGCTCGGGGCGCCGGTCGGCGGCGGTCGGCCGGGGTGGCTCGGCGCGGCCCGCCTCGGGACGGATCACCTCCGTGCGGGCGACCTCCGGGGCGGCCGGCGGCTTGCGCAGCCCGCGCTGCCACGGCGGCACGTCGCCCGGATCGGCGATCTGGCCGGGGGCCGGGGCCCGCCGGCCGGGCGCGGACGCCTTGGCGGCGGGCTCGGCCGGCGGAACCGATCCGTTGGCCGCCTCCGGCCGGTCACCGGTGTGCGGATTGCCGGGCTCAGTGGGTGAACTCACCTACGGCTCCTCACTCCCCCGACGATCCCGGATCGGTATCGGCCTCGTCGGTACTGTCACCCGCCTCGGCGTTGCGGGCAATGGCCACCAGTGTGTCGCCCTCGGCCAGGTTCATCAAGCGAACGCCCTTGGTCTGGCGGCCCGCCTTGCGGACCTGCCGGGCCGCGGTGCGGATGACGCCGCCACCGGAGGTGATCGCGTACAGCTCGCTGTCGTCGTCGACCACCAGGGCACCGACGAGGTTGCCGCGCCGCTTGTCGAACTGGATGGTCAGCACGCCCTTGCCGCCGCGGCCCTGTACCGGGTACTCGTCGATCGCGGTGCGCTTGGCGTAACCGCCGGAGGTGGCCACCAGCAGGTAGGTGTCCGGCCGCACCACGTTCAGGCTGAGCAGCCGATCGTCGGCGTTGAACCGCATGCCCTGCACACCGGTGGTGGCCCGGCCCATCGGCCGCAGCGCCTCGTCGGTGGCGTGGAACCGGATCGACTGGCCCTTGGCACTGACCAGCAGCAGGTCGTCGTCGGCCGAGCACAGCACCGCGCCGACGAGCTCGTCGCCCTCGCGCAGGTTGATCGCGACGATGCCGCCGGAGCGGTTGGAGTCGAAGTCGGCCAGCCGCGACTTCTTCACCAGCCCGTTGCGGGTGGCCAGCACCAGGTACGGGGCGTCGTCGTAGCTGCGCAGGTGGATGACCTGGGCGATGCGCTCGTTCGGTTGGAACGCAAGCAGATTCGCCACATGCTGACCGCGCGCGGTGCGGGACATCTCGGGCAGGTCGTAGGCCTTGGCCCGGTACACCCGGCCCTGGGTGGTGAAGAACAGGATCCAGTCGTGGGTCGAGCAGACGAAGAAGTGGGCGACGATGTCGTCCTGCTTCAGGCCCGCGCCCTGCACGCCCTTGCCGCCGCGCTTCTGGCTGCGGTACAGGTCGGTCTTGGTGCGCTTGGCGTAGCCGGTCTCGGTGATGGTGACGACGACGTCCTCACGCGCGATGAGGTCCTCGTCGGTCATCTCGCCGTCGGCCGCGACGATCCGGGTGCGCCGGTCGTCGCCGTACTTCTCGACGATCTCGGCCAGCTCGTCGCGGACGATGGCGCGCTGCCGCTCCGGCTTGGCCAGGATGTCCTCGAGGTCGGCGATCTCGGCCTCGATGCGGGCCAGGTCGTCGACGATGCGCTGCCGCTCCAGGGCGGCCAGCCGGCGCAGCTGCATGTCGAGGATGGCCTGGGCCTGGATCTCGTCGATCTCCAGCAGGTCCATCAGACCGGCGCGGGCGATCTCGACGGTCTGCGAGGCCCGGATCAGGGCGATGACCTCGTCGAGCGCGTCGAGCGCCTTGACTAGACCGCGCAGGATGTGGGCCCGCTCGTTGGCCTTGCGCAGCCGGTAGCGGGTGCGGCGGACGATGACGTCGAGCTGGTGGTCGACGTAGAGCCGCAGCAGCTGGTCGAGCCGCAGCGTGCGGGGCACGCCGTCGACGATGGCCAGCATGTTGGCGCCGAAGCTGGTCTGCAGCTGGGTGTGCTTGTAGAGGTTGTTCAGCACCACCTTGGCCACCGCATCGCGCTTGAGCTCGATGACGATGCGCAGGCCGACCCGGTCGCTGGACTGGTCCTCGATGTTGGCGATGCCGGCGAGCTTGCCGTCGCGGACCTGTTCGGCGATCGAGGTGATGAAGTTGTCGTGGTTGACCTGGTAGGGCAGCTCGGTGATGACCAGCGAGGTGCGGCCCCGGCTGTCCTCCTCGATCTCGGCGACGCCGCGCATCTTGATCGAGCCGCGACCGGTGCGGTACGTCTCCTCGATGCCCTGGGTGCCGACGATCAGGCCGTGGGTCGGGAAGTCCGGGCCCTTGACCCGCTCCATCACCGCCGCGAGGGTGGTCTCCTCGTCGGCCTCGTAGTTCTCCAGGCACCAGTAGACGGCCTCGGCGAGCTCCCGCAGGTTGTGCGGCGGGATGTTTGTCGCCATGCCGACCGCGATGCCGCCCGACCCGTTGGCGAGCAGGTTCGGGAACCGGCTCGGCAGCACCGTCGGTTCCTGCACCCGGCCGTCGTAGTTCGGGACGAAATCGACGGTCTCCTCGTCGATTTCGCGCAGCATCTCCATGGCCAACGGGGTCAGCCGGGCCTCGGTGTAACGCATGGCGGCCGGCGGGTCGTTGCCCGGCGAACCGAAGTTGCCCTGCCCGTCGACGAGCGGGTAGCGCATCGCCCACGGCTGGGCCATGCGGACCAGGGTGTCGTAGATCGACGCGTCGCCGTGCGGATGGTAGTTGCCCATCGTCTCGGCAACGGAGCGCGCCGATTTCACATGGCCGCGGTCGGGCCGGAAGCCCGAGTCGTACATCGCGTAGAGCACCCGGCGGTGCACCGGCTTGAGGCCGTCGCGCACCTCGGGCAGCGCGCGGCCCACGATCACGCTCATCGCGTAATCGATGTAGCTGCGCTGCATCTCCTGCTGGATGTCGACCGGGACGACCCGGTCGGCCGGTTCGCTGTCCGGCGGCAGCGTGGTGTCAGTCATGTGTCATTGCCTCGACTCGGGGATCAGACGTCCAGGAAGCGAACGTCTTTGGCGTTTCGGGTGATGAAGCTGCGCCGGGCCTCGACGTCCTCGCCCATCAGGATCGAGAACAGCTCGTCGGCGGCGGCGGCGTCGTCGAGCGTGACCTGGCGCAGCACCCGGACCGCCGGGTCCATGGTGGTCTCCCACAGTTCCTTGGCGTCCATCTCGCCAAGGCCCTTGTAGCGCTGGATGCCGTCGTCCTTGTTGATCTTCTTGCCGGCCTTGAGCCCGGCCTCCAGCAGCGCGTCGCGCTCCCGGTCGGAGTAGGCGTACTCCGGATCGCTGCGCTGCCACTTGAGCTTGTACAGCGGTGGCTGGGCCAGGAACACGTGGCCGTTCTCGATGAGCGGCTTCATGAACCGGAACAGCAGTGTCAGCAGCAGTGTGGAGATGTGCTGGCCGTCGACGTCGGCGTCGGCCATCAGCACGATCTTGTGGTAGCGCAGCTTGGAGATGTCGAACTCGTCGTGGATGCCGGTGCCCAGTGCGGTGATGATCGACTGCACCTCGGCGTTCTTGAGCACCTTGTCGATGCGGGCCTTCTCGACGTTGATGATCTTGCCGCGGATGGGCAGGATCGCCTGGAACATCGAGTCGCGGCCGCTCTTGGCCGAACCGCCCGCGGAGTCGCCCTCCACGATGTACAGCTCGCACTTCGACGGGTCACTGGACCGGCAGTCGGCCAGCTTGCCGGGCAGCCCGCCGAGGTCGGTGGCGGACTTGCGGCGCACCAGCTCGCGGGCCTTGCGGGCGGCGATCCGCGCCTGTGCAGACGAAACAGCCTTGTTCACAATGGTTTTGGCCTCGGCCGGATTGGCCTCGAACCAGTGTGCGAGCTGTTCGTTGCAGATCTTCTGAACGAACGACTTGACCTCGGTGTTGCCCAGCTTGGTCTTGGTCTGGCCCTCGAACTGCGGCTCGCGGACCTTGACCGAGATCACCGCGGCCAGACCCTCGCGGATGTCGTCGCCGGTGAGGTTCGGGTCCTTGTCCTTGAGCAGCTTCTTGTCCTTGGCGTACTTGTTGACCACGCTGGTCAACGCCGCCCGGAAGCCCTCCTCGTGGGTGCCGCCCTCGTGGGTGTTGATGGTGTTGGCGAAGGTGTGCACCGACTCCGAGTAGCCGGCGTTCCACTGCATCGCCACCTCGACCTCGTGGCCGTCACCCTTGCCGGAGAAGTCCAGGATGCTCGGGTGGATCGGGTTCTTGGTCCGGTTGATGTGCTTGACGAAGTCGACCAGCCCGCCCGGGTAGTGGAACACCCGGTGCTTGACCTTGGGCTGCGCCTCGGAGTCGGCGGCGTGCTCCTCGGCCGATTTCGGGGCTTCGGCGACATCGCTGACGACGTCCTCGACCACCTGCTCCGGGGTGACCCGGCGGTCGGTGAGCTCGATGGTCAGACCCTTGTTCAGGAAGGCCATCTCCTGCAGCCGGCGGGCGACCGTCTCGAAGTCGTAGGTGGTGGTCTCGAAGATCTCCGGGTCGGCCCAGAACCGCACCGTGGTGCCGGTGCGGTCGGTGGGATCGCCCTGCTTGAGGGTGCCCGGCACCGAGTGGTCGTAGGTCTGGAACCACTGATAGCCGTCCCGGCAGATCTCCACCTCCAGCCGGGTGGACAGCGCGTTGACCACCGACACACCGACCCCGTGCAGGCCACCGGAGACCGCGTAGGCGCCGTCCTCACCGTTGCCGAACTTGCCGCCGGCGTGCAGCTGGGTCATGACCACGTCGACGGTCGGCATGCCGAGGGCGTGCATCGCAACCGGGATACCGCGACCGTCGTCGCGGACCTCGACGCCACCGTCCTCGAGCAGGGTGACCTCGACCTTGGTCGCGTACCCGGCCATCGCCTCGTCGACGGAGTTGTCCACCACCTCCCAGATGAGATGGTGCAGGCCGCGTTCACCGGTGGAACCGATGTACATGCCGGGCCGTTTGCGGACCGCCTCGAGTCCTTCGAGGACCTGGATCGACGAGGCGTCGTAGTTTGTTGATGAGGCCTTCTTCTGGGCAGCCACGATCGGCGGGTTCTCCTCGGGGTTCGCAGCGGCGGCGTTCGGTACGCCGCCGGCAGGTCTGCGACCAGTCTACCGCTCCCGACCGATAGGACCGATTCTGCGACGGCGTTTTGACCTATCTAGTTGCGCCGTGCGCGGAATTTCTCAACCTCGGGTGAGTCCTGACGGCGAGACAGGGCGCCGACGGCGGGAAAGCGGCTTTGAGGCGAGCCGTCAGCCGTAGGTGTCACGGGGCCCGCGGCCCGGGATGTGGTAGCGCCCCTTGCGCCAGGACGGGGTGACCGGCCCGACGATCTTCAGTGAGCTCACCACACCGTCGCCGACCGCGGCGGCGATCCGGGCCAGCAGTTTGGCCTGCATCATCCGCAGCTGGGTGGCCCAGGCGGTGGATTCGGCGGTCACGGTGAGCACGCCCTCGCGCAGGGCGGTCGGGCTGGCGTGGTCGGCGATCTGGTCGCCGACGATCTCGGCCCACCGGCCGAACACCGAGGCCTGCGAGACCCGTTCCGACCAGCCCCGGGTGCGGGCGAGCTCCATCGCGGCGGCGGCCAGCGGCTGCGGATCGCGGGCGTCCGGGCCGGGCCCCGACCAGCTGGTGCGCCGGCGCGACTGCCCGGGCTCGCTCCGGCGCACCGGGGAGCGCCGGCCGCGGCCGATGTCCTTGCCCTGCGCCCGGGCCGCACCCCGAGCCTCCTCCAGGGTGCGCCGGACCAGGTCCATCCCCGCCAGCCCGGCCAGGTGCGGCGGGGGCCCGAACGGCTCGGACGGTGTTTCGTGCGTCTCGTCGTTCGGCGGTTCGTGGGGGATCATCTCGTCTGCGTTCATCGCAACACCGTGGAAATCCGGCCGCCGTCGTCGTCGACCATGCCGATCTCGATGCGGGTGCCGTCCCAGCCGACGGGGATGTCCTCGGCCACCGCGGCGGTGACGAGCACCTGCTCGGCCGTGGCCGCCACCTCCGCCAGCGCGCTGCGCCGTTTGTTGTCCAGCTCGGCGAAGACGTCGTCGAGCAGCAGCACCGGATCGCTGCCCTCGGCCCGCAGCAGCTCGTACCCGCCGAGTCGCAGTGACAGCGCCATCGACCACGACTCCCCGTGGCTGGCAAAGCCTTTCGCGGGCTGGTCACCGAGCCGCAGGTCCAGATCGTCGCGGTGCGGGCCGACCAGGCAGACGCCGCGCTCGAGTTCGGCGTCGCGACGGCGCGCCAGGGCGTCGAGCAGCATCGCCTCGAACAGCTCCGGGTCGGCGTGCCCGGCCGCGGCCTCCCGCTCGATGTCGGGCACCGAGCAGCGGTAGACGATCGAGGCCGGCCGCGAGGCGGGTGCCAACAGCTGGTAGGCCTTGGCCACCTCCGGTCCGAGCTGGGCGACGAGCTCCACCCGCGCGGCGATCAGCCGGGCGCCGTGCGCGGCCAGGTGCCCGTCCCAGACGTCGAGGGTGTCGAGCAACCCGCGGTCGATGCGGTGCCGGGCGGCGGCCGCGGTCTTGAGCAGGGCGGCGCGCTGGCGCAGCACCCGGTCGTAGTCGGCCCGCACCCCGGCGATGGTGGGGCGGCGGGTGGTGGCCAACTCGTCGAGGAAGCGGCGCCGTTCGCCGGGTTCGCCGCGCACCAGCGCGAGGTCCTCCGGCGCGAACAGCACCGCGCGCAGCACGCCGAGGATCTCCCGCGGGCTGCGCACCGGGGAGCGGTTGAGCCGGGCCTTGTTGGCCCGGCCGGTGGTGATCTCGAGGTCCACCGCGAGCTCGCGACCGTCGTTGACCACGATCGTCGACACGATCGCCCGCTGTGCGCCGGCCCGGATCAGCGGCGCGTCGGTGGCCACCCGGTGCGACCCGAGCGTGGCCGTATACCAAAGGGCCTCAATGATATTCGTCTTGCCGTACCCGTTCGGCCCGACGAACACAGTGCGGCCCGGGGTGAGCTCGAACCCGACCCGGGCCCAGGAGCGGAAGTCGGTGAGGGCCAGCTGGCGGACGTACACGGCTCACCGCTCCCCGCGCCGTGCCGCCGGTTGCCCGACGCTGCTGCTCACCCGGACGTGCTCACCCGCTTCACCGCGTGCCCGCCGAACTGCTTGCGCAGCGCGGCAACGGCTTTCATGGTCGGCGAGGCTTCCTGGCGGGAGGCGAAACGGGCGAACAGGCTGGCCGCGATGGCCGGCACCGGCACCCGCAGCCGGATCGCCTCCTCCACGGTCCAGCGGCCCTCGCCGGAGTCCTCGGTGTAGTCGCTGATCCCGGCCAGGCCCGGATCCTCGCGGAGCGCCTTGGCCAGCAGCTGCTGCAGCCAGGACCGCACCACGGTGCCGTTGGTCCAGGCCTGGTAGACCGCCTGCGGATCACGCACCAGCTCGGAGGCGGCGAGCAGTTCGTAGCCCTCGCCGTAGGCCGTCATCAGGGCGTACTCGACCCCGTTGTGCACCATCTTGGCGAAGTGTCCGGCCCCCACCGGTCCGACGTGCACGAAGCCGTCGGCCCGGTCCCCGGCCGGGCGCAGCGTGTCGAAGATCGGCATGGCCCGGGCGACGTCGGCGTCGCTGCCGCCGACCATCAGGCCGTAGCCGTGCTCGCGCCCCCACACCCCGCCGGACACCCCGGCGTCGATGAACGAAATGCCCTTCTCGGCAAGCATTCTCGCGTGCGGCTCGTCGTCGGTGTAGCGGCTGTTGCCACCGTCGATGACCAGATCGCCCGGGCCGAGCAGCCCGGCCAGCTCCACGATGGTGTCGTGAGTGATCGGCCCGGACGGGACCATCACCCACACCGTGCGCGGCGCGTCGAGCGCGGCGACCAGCGCCGGCAGCGACTCGACATCGCTGACCTCCGGGCGGGGGTCGTAGCCGACGACCTCGTGGCCGCCGGCACGCAGCCGCTCGCGCATGTTGAAGCCCATCTTGCCCAGGCCGACCAGCCCCAGCTGCATCTCGACGCCCCCTCGTCCGCTCGTCGGTGGTGGCGCCCGCCCGGTCAGCCGGGCAGGCGGACCGGCATCAGCAGGTAGATGTAGTCCGACGCGACCGCGGGGAAGGGCCCGCTGCCGCTGTGGCCGTCCTCCTCGACGGCCGGGCGCAGCACGGCCGGCCGGCTCGGCGTGGTGAACCCGAACGTCACCTTCTCCGAGTGCAGCGCCTGCAGGCCGTCGGTGAGGTAGGTCGGGTTGAACGCGATGGTCAGCGGGTCACCGGCGAACTGCACCGGCAGATCCTCCTCGGCACGGCCGACGTCGTCGGCGCCGGCCGACAGGTGCAGCACGTCCTCGGCGAACTCCATCCGGACCTGGGCACCGCGCTCGGCGACGAGGGCCACGCGCTTGATCGCCTCGGTGAGCTCGGCCACCCCGATGGTGGCGACCGCGGTGTGCTCGCTGGGCAGCAGCTGACGGAACTTCGGGAACTCCGCGTCGAGCAGCCGGGTGGTGGTGCGCTTGCCGCCGCTGCGGATGCCCAGCAGCCCCTCCTTGCCGACCGTGGCGCCGGCGCCGAGGGCCAGGTGCACCTCGCCGCCGGCGGCACCGGTCTTGGCGGCCTCGGCCAGCGTCTTGGCCGGCACCAGGACGGCGGCCTCCAGATCCCGGAACGCCGTCGACCAGGTGAACTCGCGCACGGCCAGCCGGAACCGGTCGGTGGCGGCCAAAACCACCTTCTCGCCCGAGATCTCGACCCGGATACCGGTGAGCATGGGCAGCGTGTCGTCGCGGCCGGCGGCGACGGCCACCTGGCCGATCGCCTCGGCGAACAGCTCCGAGGACACCACGCCGGTCTCCTCGGGCAGGGCGGGCAGCGCCGGGTAGTCCTCGACCGGCATGGTGGGCAGCGAGAACCGGGCGCTGCCGCAGGTCAGCAGGACGCGGGTGCCCTCGACGGCGACCTCGACGGGCTTGGCCGGCAAGGCCCGGGTGATGTCGGACAGCAGCCGGCCGGAGACCAAAACGGTTCCCGGGGTGGCGATTTCGGCGGCGACCTGGACCTCCGCGGAGACCTCGTAGTCGAACCCCGAGATGGTCAGACCGTCGTCGGACCCGGTGAGCAGCACGCCGGCCAGGACCGGGACGGTCGGCCGGTTCGGCAGGTTGCGCGCCACCCAGGCGACAGCCTCCGCGAAGTCCTCGCGTTCCAGGCGAAACTTCAGATCGGTGAGACCAACCGTCGTCGTCGCCACGTCCATTGCGTCCCTTCGATCAACACCACAAACACGGTCTACCGGCGATTTCGGGTATCTCACCACACCCCGCCGCGGCGAGCAGCCGGCGGCGGGCATCGCAGAACAACCGTAGAGCTTTCCGTCGCATCTTGAAAGCTAATCGATCGCTCCGACGGGCCTCGACGGTGTGTCCCCTTGACGGATGTGGATGAGCTCTTCCCCAGGGCCCTGTTTCTGGTCGAGATCTCCGGGAGAGAACTGAGCAACAGTATTAGGGGCTGTGCACTCTGGGGATGAACGAGAATTTCCGCTGGCCGATCGGCGTGTCGGCTTGTGGGTGGACTGTGGAGTCCACTCCGGAGAAAACCGGGTGGTTGTGCACAGGCCGCCGCGGTGTGGATCGGGCCGGGGATTGTCCGACGGGTTGTCCCAAGTTATCCCCAGGGTTTTCCACAGGTTTTGGAAAGTGCACAAACCGGCTCGCCGGCCGGTGGTGTGACCGGAACGACAGCGATGGACGACCGCGGTGCGCCACCGGGGCCGGGCCGGCCCCGGCGTGGTGCGGACCGGTGCGGGGTGGGGGAGGAGATCAGCGGCGGGCGCGCTGGCGGATCCGGGTGGTGAGCTCCTTGACGTGGTCGAACACCTCGCGGCGCTCGGCCATCTCGGCCCGGATCTTCTTCTCGGCGTACATCACCGTGGTGTGGTCGCGGCCGAACGCCTGCCCGATCTTGGGCAGCGACAGGTCGGTGAGCTCGCGGCACAGATACATCGCGATCTGGCGGGACTGGGCCAGCGCCCGGGTCTTGCCGGGACCGCGCAACTCCTCGACGGTGGTGTTGAAGTACTCGGCGGTGGCCGCCATGATCGTCGCGGTACTGATCTGCTTGCTGTTGGCGTCGGAGATCAGATCCCGCAGCACGATCTCGGCCAGCGACCGGTCGATCGGCGTTTTGTTCAGCGACGCGAACGCGGTCACCCGGATCAGCGCACCCTCGAGCTCGCGGATATTGCGCTCGATGCTGCTGGCGATGAGCTCGAGCACGTCGTCCGGCACGTCGAGCCGGTCCATCTGGGCCTTCTTGCGCAGGATGGCGATCCGGGTCTCCAGCTCGGGCGGCTGCACATCGGTGATCAGTCCCCACTCGAACCGGGTGCGCAGCCGGTCCTCGAGGGTGGCCAGCTGTTTGGGCGGCCGGTCCGAGGAGATCACGATCTGCTTGTTGGCGTTGTGCAGCGTGTTGAAGGTGTGGAAGAACTCCTCCTGGATGCCTTCCTTGCCCTCGATGAACTGGATGTCGTCGACGAGCAGCACGTCGACGTCGCGGTAGCTGCGCTTGAACGAGGCCTTGCGGTCGTCGCGCAGCGAGTTGATGAAGTCGTTGGTGAATTCCTCGGTCGAGACGTACTTGACCCGCATCCCGGGGAACAGTCGCAGCGTGTAGTTGCCCACCGCGTGCAGCAGGTGGGTCTTGCCCAGCCCGGACTCGCCCCAGATGAACAGCGGGTTGTAGGCCCGGGCCGGCGCCTCGGCGATGGCCAGGGCCGCGGCGTGGGCGAACCGGTTGGAGGCGCCGATGACGAACGTCTCGAAGGTGTAGCGCCGGTTGAGCGTGGCCGCGCCGTTGTCGGCGGGCGCGGTGCGGGCCTCCCGGCTCCCCTCGAGTCGGCTCCCCTCGAATCGGTCCCCGTCGAATCGGTCCCCGTCGTCGCGGTCGTCGTCGAGGTCGGCGGTGTCGAAGAGGGTGTCGGCGCCGTTGTCGGTGGACTCCTCCGGCGGTGGGGTCTCGATCCGCACGCCGAGTTCGACGCGCTGGCCGAGCCGACGGCTGAGCGCGGTGGTGATCGGCTCGCGCAGGTGCCGGTCGATCTCGTTCTGCACGAACGGGGTGGGCACCGACAGCAGGGCGAAACCCTCGGTGAGCACCAGCGGCTTGACCAGCTTGAGCCAGGCCCGCTGCTGCGGGGTGAGGGTGATGCGGGCGCCGTCGCCGTTGACGGTGGGGGCCTCGCCGTTGAGCTCGGCCACGACGGAGTTCCAGACCTTGACGAACGAGGCGTCGGGGTCAGCAGTCAACGACGCACCCCCTCACGCCTTCGCCGACAGACGACCAATAGAAGCCGATGACATCTGTCCACATAGTTATCCACAACCTGTGGACAACTATGACAGCTGCCGCAGCTTCGCCGTACTGCGGGTCCCCCCGGCCGGAGCACCGGACCGGTCGTGGTGTGCCGTGGGCTCACGTCCCAGGGTGTACTCCCGCTCGATTGTCTGGCGCCGCCCGCTCGAGGAACGGCCTTGCCAGAAGCTAACAGGTTTCTCGCCGGGTGCCAACTGTTCTGCAACATTCCGTGCGGGTTACTTGACAACGGCCGGAACAGGGGTACAGCTGTGACCGATGTGATCCGCCCCGGCCGGGCTGAGCAGGCCCGATGCGGGTTTGACCCAGCGAAATCTCATCAGTACCCTCGAACAGTCGCCCGCACGTGGTGATACGGCAGCGATCCAGCGGACTGGAGACCGCGCCGGCTCGCGAGACGAGAAGCTTACCAACGGCGATCGCGTCCCCGCCCCGCAACGGCGGGGGTGCGGTTGCCACACGCACATTTGAGGAGAGACAGCCGTGGCCAAGGGCAAGCGGACCTACCAGCCGAACAACCGCCGTCGCGCCCGGGTGCATGGATTCCGGCTGCGGATGCGCACCCGTGCCGGCCGCGCGATCGTCGCCAACCGTCGTCGCAAGGGCCGTCGCACGCTGACTGCGTGACCGGGCGCGGGTAACGGCACGGTGCTTCCGGCCCGGCACCGGATGAGGCGATCGGCGGACTTCGGTGCCACGGTCAGCCGCGGGGTGCGGGCGGCGCAGCCTGATCTCGTCGTGCACTATCTGCGCGCCGACGCACCGGTCGATGACGATCCGAAGGTGGGGCTGGTGGTATCGAAGGCCGTCGGCAACGCGGTGGAGCGGCATCGGGTGGCCCGGCGGCTCCGCCATGTCGCGCGCACGATACTCGACGATCTCGAGCGCGGGGACCGGTTGGTGATCCGCGCGCTGCCACCGAGCCGGGACGCGACATCGGCCCGGCTCGGTGCACAACTCCGTGCGGCGCTCGATCGTGCCCGCCGCCGGGTCAGGACCGCGCGGTGACACTCGCCGGGCGCGTCGGCGCGCGCGTCACCCGCGGCGTCATCTTTCTCATTCAGCTTTATCGGCACACCATCTCGCCACTGCGGCTGCCCACCTGCCGGTTCATGCCGACCTGCAGCCAGTACGCGGTGGAGGCACTCACCGAATACGGCCTGATCCGCGGCGGCTGGCTGGCCGCTGTCCGGCTGCTGAAGTGCGGGCCGTGGCATCGGGGAGGATGGGACCCGATTCCGGACCGTCGGCCCGAGCCGACGGGGGTGGCCGCTGACCTGGCCCGGGAGGATCCGGGCAACCGAGGGGAGAGCAAACCGCGTGTTTAACTGGTTCAGCCTCGACTACATCTACTACCCCGTGTCGGCGATCATGTGGGTCTGGTACAAGCTGTTCGCCTTGCTACTGGGCCCGTCGAACTTCTTCGCCTGGGCGCTGTCGGTGATGTTCCTGGTCTTCACCCTGCGCGCCATCCTGTACAAGCCGTTCGTCAAGCAGATCCGCACCACCCGGCAGATGCAGGAGTTGCAGCCGCAGATCAAGGCGCTGCAGAAGAAGTACGGCAAGGACCGCCAGCGGCTCGCCCTGGAGATGCAGAAGCTGCAGCGCGAGCACGGGTTCAACCCGATCCTCGGTTGTCTGCCGATGCTGGCCCAGATCCCGGTGTTCCTCGGCCTGTTCCATGTGCTGCGGTCGTTCAACCGCACCGTGGGCGGCTTCGGCCAGGTGCACCTGTCGGTCGAGCAGAACCGCGCCACCGGCAACTACGTGTTCAGCCCGGAGGACGTCGGCCACTTCCTGGACGCGAACCTGTTCGGCGCCCCGCTGGGCGCGACGATGATCCAGACCACCGGTCTGGACGCCTTCACCCACTTCAACCGGCTGTCGGTGATCGCGGTCGGTGTGCCGATCATGATCCTGGCCGGCATCGCCACCCACTTCAACAGCCGGGCCTCGGTGGCGCGGCAGAGCCCGGAGGCGGCGGCCAACCCGCAGACCGCGCTGATGAACAAGCTGGCGCTGTACGTCTTCCCGCTCGGTGTGGTGGTCGGTGGTCCGTTCCTGCCGCTGGCGATCATCCTGTACTGGTTCGCCAACAACATCTGGACCTTCGGTCAGCAGCACTACGTCTTCGCCAAGATCGAGAAGGAAGAAGAGGCCAAGAAGCAGCAGGCGCTCGAGCGGCGCGCCGCCAATGCCCCGGCGCCCGGTGCCAAGCCGGTCCGCGACCGGAAGACCAAGTCGGCCGCGAAGTCCGGCGGGGTGGCCACCGAGGGGGCCGGCGCGCCGACCGCCGCGGGCGAGGCGGGCCCCGCCGCTCCGGACGGCGCGTCGGGATCCGGCGAGGCCGGCCGGCCGCGCAGCCCGAAGCCCGGTTCCCGCCCGGCGGGCAAGCCAAAGAAGAAGAAGCGCTGAGTATCGTTTCCGATCATCGACGGTTCGCCGCGCCACCCGTGTCGGCGTGATGTCGGACCGGCGGGCCTCGGGACCCAGCGCCACACCGGACCCCACCTGTCAAAGGAGATGACGCAATGACCGACGCCGAGACCACCGAACGCGCCGACGAACCCATCGTGGACGCCGATCGCGACGACGAGCTGGACATCGACGAGGAGCTGGAGGAGAAGCTGGTCGCCGAGGGCGAGATCGCCGGTGACTACCTCGAGGAGCTGCTCGACCTGCTGGACTTCGACGGCGACATCGACCTCGACGTCGAGGGCGACCGTGCGGTGGTGAGCATCGACGGCGGCGCGGACCTGACGAAGCTGGTCGGCCGCAACGGCGAGGTGCTCGACGCGCTGCAGGAACTGACCCGGCTCGCGGTGCTGCAGAAGACCGGGGAGCGCAGCCGGCTGATGCTCGACATCGCGAGCTGGCGCAAGCGGCGCCGCCAGGAGCTGACCGCGCTCGGGCAGAAGGTGGCGCGGCGGGTGCTGGAGACCGGCGAGCGCGAGGTGCTCGCTCCGATGACGCCGTTCGAGCGGAAGATCGTCCACGACGCCGTGGCCCGGATCAACGGGGTGCGCAGCGAGAGCGAGGGTGTGGAGCCGTCGCGGCGCGTCGTGGTGATTCCGGAGTAACCGAATTACACCGATGTAGTTCAGAGGGTGCGGGCCGCCCACGGGATAATCCGGAGGATGTTTCACGTGAAACATGACGAGGTGGCCGCACCGCCTCCGGCAGCCGCCGAGTTGTTCGGCGATCGGCTGCCGGCTGCCCGGCGTTACGCGGAGATTCTCGCCGGCGCCGGGGTCGAACGCGGCCTGATCGGCCCGCGTGAGGTTCCGCGGCTGTGGGAGCGCCATCTGCTCAACAGTGCCGCGATCGCCGAACTCGTCCCCGACGGCGCCCGCGTGGGGGACATCGGCAGCGGGGCCGGCCTGCCCGGGATCCCGCTCGCGCTGGCCCGCCCCGATCTCACGGTCGTTCTCATCGAGCCGCTGCTGCGCCGTGCGACATTCCTCCAGGAGGTCGCCGCCGCCCTCCCGGTGGACGTCACCGTGGTCCGGGGCCGGGCCGAGGAGCCCCCGGTTCGGGAGGCCGTCGGGGCGCTCGATGTGGTGACCTCGCGGGCGGTCGCCCCGCTGGACCGCCTCGTCGGGTGGAGCCTGCCGCTGCTGCGGGCGGGAGGCGTGATGCTGGCGATCAAGGGTGAGCGCGCCGAGGAGGAGTTGTCGGCGCACAGGCGTGTAATGGAGAAGTCCGGCGCCGTGAATGCCAGGGTGGTGAGATGTGGCGGGCACTATTTGAATCCCCCCGTAACCGTGATCGCCGCCGAGCGCGGCGACGCCCCGACGAAGCGACCGAGAACGAAACGACCGAAACGAGCGGGCAGGAGGAGTGCATGAGCACGGCTGAGGAACCCACGGGCGCGACGTCCGGTGCGGGTTCGGCCGGACACCCTGGAGACGCGGTTTCACGTGAAACATCGCCGGGGGCTGCGGCGTCGACGACCGTGGCCGGCGACCCGCTCGCGGACTCGGTCGCCGGTGAGCCGTGGTCCGGCGACCCGGTCGAGACGCCGATCGGAGCGGAGGCGGCCCGGGCGGTCCGGATCCTGCACGGCCCCCGCGGGCGGCTGCAGCTGCCCCGCCCGGCACGGCAACGCGTCTTCACGATCGCGAACCAGAAGGGCGGCGTCGGTAAGACGACCACCGCGGTGAACATCGCGGCCGCACTCGCGCTGCAGGGACTGCGGACCCTCGTCATCGATCTCGACCCGCAGGGCAACGCGAGTACCGCGCTGGGCATCGAGCACCGCCAAGGCACGCCGTCGTCCTACGAGGTGCTGATCGGGGAGATCCCGCTCGAGGCCGCGCTCAAGCAGAGCCCGCACAACGAGAACCTCTACTGCGTGCCGGCGACCATCGATCTCGCCGGTGCGGAGATCGAACTCGTGAGCATGGTCGCCCGGGAGGCCCGGCTGCGCAACGCGCTCGCCGCGCTCAAGGACTACGACTTCGACTACGTCTTCATCGACTGCCCGCCGTCGCTCGGACTGCTCACGATCAACGCGCTCGTCGCGGCGGCCGAGGTCCTCATCCCGATCCAGTGCGAGTACTACGCGCTCGAGGGCGTGGGGCAGTTGTTGCGCAACATCGAGATGGTGCGTGCACACCTCAACCCGGAACTCACCGTCTCCACGGTGTTGCTGACGATGTACGACGGGCGGACGAAGCTCGCCGACCAGGTGGCCGCCGACGTCCGCGCCCACTTCGGGGACAAGGTGCTGCGCACCGTCATCCCCCGCAGCGTGAAGGTGTCCGAAGCGCCCGGCTACGGGATGACGATTATCGACTACGACCCCGGCTCGCGCGGCGCGATGAGCTACCTCGACGCCAGCCGGGAGATCGCCGAGCGCGGCGCACCCGGCGCAGACCCTGCCACCCAACGCGGATAACGGACAGAAGGATCGAACATGAGTCAGCCCCCTCGGAAGCGCAGCGGACTCGGTCGCGGTCTGGCCTCGTTGATCCCGACCGGTCCGGTCGACGGCACGCCCGATGCCCTCGGTCCCCGGATGGGCAGCGCGGCCGCGGATGTGGTGATCGGCGGCGGCGCCGCTGCTCCGGGCGGGGAGGTACCGCAGCAGGACATCGGCGCGGTGTACCGGGAGATCGACATCACGGCCATCGAGCCGAACCCGAAGCAGCCACGGCAGGTGTTCGACGAGGAGGCCCTCGCCGAACTCGTGCATTCGATCCGCGAGTTCGGGCTGATGCAGCCGATCGTGGTGCGCGAGCTGCCGGGCGAGGGGCCGGCGAAGCGGTACCAGCTCGTGATGGGGGAGCGGCGCTGGCGCGCCGCCCAGCGGGCCGGGCTCAGCACCATTCCGGCGATCGTTCGCGAGACCACCGACGACGCACTGCTGCGCGACGCGTTGCTGGAGAACATCCATCGGGTACAGCTCAATCCGCTCGAAGAGGCGTCGGCCTACCAGCAGCTGCTCGAGGAGTTCGGGGTCACCCACGACGAGCTCGCCGCCCGGCTGGGTCGGTCCCGCCCGGTGATCACCAACACCATCCGGCTGCTCAAGCTCCCGATCCCGGTGCAGCGGCGGGTGGCGGCCGGGGTGCTCTCGGCGGGCCACGCCCGGGCACTGCTCGCGCTCGAGGGCGGGCCGGAGGCCCAGGAGGAGCTGGCCGCGCGCATCGTGGCCGAGGGACTGTCGGTGCGGGCGACCGAAGAGGCGGTGACGTTGGCGAACCGCAACGGCGGGGCACCGACTCCCAAGCCGCAGCGGCGCAAGCCGATCCAGATGCCGGGGCTGCAGGACATCGCCGATCGGCTGTCGAACAAGTTCGACACCCGGGTGACGGTGAGTCTGGGCAAGCGGAAAGGCAAGATCGTCGTCGAGTTCGGTTCGGTCGACGATCTCGAGCGCATCGTCGGGCTGATGGCCGACGAAAGCGGTTCCGCGCGGTGATTTTCCGTGACCGTTCACCCGAGGCCGTTTTGTCACTGTGACGCCGGGCCCGCCGGCGAGCGGGCCGTGGCCGGCCCGTTTTTGAAATCCGTTGTGCGTGACCGGATTTCGAGGCGCGGTAGGTTTCACGTGAAACCGGCGGCCGGAACTGGGTGATCGCGGGGCGGGCTGCCTATGCTGGAGGGCGGCGGCACGCACCGGCGCCGGAAGAACTCGGGAACTTGAGTGGGTACACGGATCGCACCTCTGCGGCTCGAAGCGTTCGAGCAGCTACCGAAGCACGCCCGCCGGTGCGTGTTCTGGGAGGTCGATCCCGCGACGCTGGCCGACCGCGGCCGTGACTATCTGCCCGACCCCGAGTTCGAGAAGGAAGCGTGGCTGTCGATGGTCATGCTCGAGTGGGGGTCGTGCGGGCAGGTCGCCCTGACCGGCGGGCCGGAACCCGACCCGGACCGGCCCGAACCGCTGCACCTGCCGTCCGACGACGAGCACTGCCTCGGGTACGCGTTCTACGCGCCGCCGGCGGTGGTGCCGCGGGCCCGGATGTTCCCGACCGGCCCGGTCAGCGCCGACGCCGTCCTGCTCACCACGGTCGGGGTGGAGCCCGGTCCGGACGCCGACACGCTGCCGCGCACCCTGTTGTCGGCGGTGGTGGGCGATCTCGTCCGCCGCGGCGTGCGTGCGCTGGAGGCGTTCGGTCGCACCGCCGAGGTCGACGAGCTCCTCGACCCGGGAGCCGGTGACGGGCCGCCGGCGGTGGCCGCCGAGCTGCGGTCGGTGGTCGAGTCGCTGGGGGAGTGCTCGGCCGCCACCTGTGTGGTGTCGGTCGACCTGCTCGAAGAGGTCGGCTTCGAGGTGGTGCGGCCGCACCGCTACTTCCCGCGGCTGCGGCTGGAGCTCGAGCAGGGCCTGGGCTGGAAGGCCGACGTGGAAGCCGCCCTGGAGCGGCTGCTGGAGAGTGCGCGGCTGGAGCAGCCGGTGGGGGCGGGGTCCGGCCCGTTCCTGGCCGAGCGGGTCAGTTGGAGGAGCTCAGCCGGCCGGCCTGCTCGACCGACAGCTCGTGGGCGAGCAGCTCGGCGAAGGTGAAGGTACCGGTCGGCCGGTCGTTCTTGCCGAGCAGGTAGAGCCGCTTCACCGCGGCGAGGATGCCCTCGGCGATGACGTCGCGGATCCGCGGTTGCAACAGCAGGTCCCGGTCCCGCGGGTTGGTGATGTAGCCGATGTCGACCTGGACGGTGGGCATCCGGGTCAGCCGCAGCAGATCCCAGGTCCGGCCGTGGGTGCGGCAGTCCAGTAATCCGGTGCGCGCCACCACTTCTCGCTGAACGAAGTCGGCGAGGTTGCGCCCGATGGTGGACACCGAGCCATGCGCGTTGCCGAAATAGAACGACGCCACGCCGTTGGCGGCCGGGGTGTGCAGGGTGGCGCAGCGCAGGCTGATCATCAGGTCCGCACCCACGGTGTTGGCGGTGGCCGCGCGCTCGGCGTCGCTCGGGCTCTCGTTGACCGGACGGGACAGGAAGGTGTCCATGCCGATCGCGGTCATCCGGCCCTCGAGCCGGCTGGCCAGATCCCAGAGCAGGTCGGCCTCGCTGATCGGACCCTCCGGGCCCTGCATGATCATGCCGTGGTCGGCGCCGCCGCGGCCCGGGTCGATGATGATGCGTTTGCCGGACAGGCGCGGGCCGGAGCGGCGCACCAGTTCCTCCTCGCGGATCGCGTGCGGTGAACCGCCGGTGACCCGCGAACCGAGGAAGTACAGCGACCGCAGCGTCTCCGGGCCGCAGATGCCGTCCGGGTACAGCCCGTACTCGCGCTGGTAGTTGACCAGGGCGTTGTGGGTCTGCAGCCCGAAGTAGCCGTCGACCAGGCCGGTGTAGAAGCCGAGCTCCTGCAGCCGGGCCTGCAGGGTGGCCACGTCGTCGCCGTACATCGGGGCGCCGAACTGGTGGCACAGGATGCGGGTGCCGAGTTTGTAGGAGGCCTCCTTGATGGCCCGGTAGGTGGCGTCGCCGACGATCCCGTCGACGAGCAGCCCACGGTGCTGCTGGAAGGCGCGGACGGCCTGGTCCAGCTCGGCGTCGAAGACGTCGGGGGCGACGTGTTTGCCGGTGGACAGATCGTCGTCGGCGTTCTGCAGGAATCCGAGCGACGTCAGCGCTGCCCGAATCTCGGCGACCGCCTCCCCACGGTCACCGCGACGCAGACTCGACATACGTGTCCTCCAGGCCAGGCGATAACGGCCTTCCCCGTCAGCCCCCTGACAGCACTGACCGGCAAGACAATCTGCGGCTATTGTCGCAGACGCCCGGTGAGATCCGGAAAACCCCAGGGCGGGGAAGGCGGATTTCCGGTGCGTGTCAGAGCTCGTCGGCGAGCTCGCGCAGCAGGGCCGACTTGCTCTTCGCGCCGACGATCCGCCGCACCGGCCGGCCGTCCTTGAACAGGATCAGCGTCGGGATGGACACCACCTGGTAGTCGCGGGCGGCGCCCGGGTTGGCGTCGACGTCGATCTTGGCCACCGTCAGCGAGCCGGCCTTCTCCCGGGCGATCTCGTCGAGCACCGGTGCGACCATCCGGCACGGCGCACACCAGGTCGCCCAGAAATCGACCAGAACCGGTGTGCTGCTTGCCAACACGTCCTTGGCGAAGGTCTCGTCGGTGACCGTGACCGGCGCGCCGGCCTCACTCATCGTTGTGCTCCAATCAGATCGGTGTCCTCGGTGTTGTCATCGCTTGCGGCGGAACCGTGTTCGGCCAGCCAACGTTCGGCGTCGATGGCGGCGGCACAGCCACTGCCGGCGGCGGTGATGGCCTGGCGGTAGGTGCGGTCGACCAGATCCCCCGCGGCGAACACCCCGTCCACCGAGGTGTAGCTGCTGCGGCCCTTGACCACCACGTAGCCGTCCGGGTCGGTCTCGACCTGATCACGCACCAGCTCCGAACGCGGGTCGTGGCCGATCGCCACGAACAGCCCGGTGATCGCCAGTTCCGACTCCTCGCCGGTGACGGTGTTGCGCAGCCGCACCCCGGTGACCTTCGGATCGCCGAGCACCTCGACGACCTGGGTATTGGTCACGAACCGGATCTTGTCGTTGGACCGGGCCCGCTCCAGCATGATCCGGGAGGCCCGGAACTCGTCGCGGCGGTGGATCAGCGTGACGCTGCGCGCGAACCGGGTGAGGAAGGTGGCCTCCTCCATGGCCGAGTCCCCGCCGCCGACGACCGCGATGTCC
Organism: uncultured Mycolicibacterium sp.; assembly: GCF_937941905.1. Taxonomy (GTDB): domain Bacteria; phylum Actinomycetota; class Actinomycetes; order Mycobacteriales; family Mycobacteriaceae; genus Mycobacterium. The sequence continues at coordinate 33,162 of NZ_CALDGS010000055.1, forward strand.
TGGTCGCGGAAGAAGAAGCCGTCGCAGGTCGCGCAGGTGCTCACGCCCTGGCCGATGCGCTCCTGCTCGCCCGGCACGCCGAGGTGGCGGGCGGCGGCGCCCATCGCCAGGATGACCGCGCGGGCGCGGTAGGTCTCGTCGCCCACGGTGACGGTCTTGACCGGACCCTGCAGCGAGACCGCCTCGACGTCCTCCATGCGCAGATCGGCACCGAACCGCAGCGCCTGCTCGCGCATCTGCTCCATCAGCTCGGGGCCGGTGATGCCGTCCTTGAAGCCGGGGTAGTTCTCCACCTCGGTGGTGGTCATGAGCGCACCGCCGAACTGGGTGCCCTCGAACACCAGCGGCTGCAGCTGCGCCCGGGCGGCGTAGATCGCGGCGGTGTAGCCGGCGGGGCCGGAGCCGATGATGATCAGGTCGTGGACCTTGTCTGTGGTGGTCATGGGAGCCTTTCTGCCGTGTCCCGGGGGCACGAGTTCAAACACCAGCGTAAGCCGGGGTGTTCCCCCGGCATCGGCGGCCCGCCAACCGGTGCTGCTCCGGCTGTCGCCGCGGGCGCCGGGGGATCACGGCAGCGCCATCCGGCGTTCGCCGAGGGGGCGGGCGGCCTCGGGCCCGCAGCGCGGGTCCACCAGCACGGCGGTCGCCGCGTCGGCGCCGTCCGGCAGCACCAGCAGCACCGCACCCCCGGCGGCGGGCAGCGGGGTGGCACCGAGCACCCGGGTGTCGGGCGGGCGGCCCAGCGCGGTCAGACAGCCGCCGAGACGGGCCGGGTCGGCGAGCGGCCCGAGCCGGGGCGGGCGGTCCAGCAGGGTGCGCAGCTGCGGGTCGGACAGCGGGATGCCGTCCGGGCGGGCGGTGACGGTGAGATGCCGGGCGGGTTCGGCCGTCCGGGACGCACCGGGCCGGTCGGTGTCGGTGCGCAGCCCGTGCACCCCGAGCAGCGCCGCCGCCACCACGGCGACGACGCCGGCGCCGAACAGCAGGGCGCGTGGCCGCGGCGGGGGAGCGGCGGCGTGCCGGGGCCCGTCGGCGGCACGTAGCGCCGCGACGACGCGGGCGGTGACCGCCTCCGGCACCGGGGGTGCGGGAACCTCGTCGGCACCGATCCGGGCCAGGTCGGCGCGCACCGGATCGAGGGGTCCGGCGGCCGGCCGCGGGGGCCGCCGACCGGTCCCGCGTCGGTGCGTGCCGCCCGCCATGTCCCGCTCCCGTTCGCCACCAGTGCCGACGGTAGCCAGTGTGCACCGAGGCGCCCGCTCAGGAGGTGCGCTCGCGCACCAGGCCGGCCCGCAGCGGGTACAGCGCCTCGGCCAGCCGGGCCCGCGCCCGGGCGCACCGGCTCTTGACGGTGCCCTCCTTGACCCCGAGCAGCCGGGCGGTCTCGGCCACCGAGTAGCCCTGCATGTCCACCGCCACCACCGCGGCGCGCTGTTCCAGCGGCAGCCGCATCAGCGCCCGCTGGACCACGATCGCGGTGTCGACCCGGCCGATCGGGTCGGCGGGTTCGCCGACGGTGTCTTCGGCCAGCGGCGCGGTGGGATGGGATCGGTTGTGCCGGAGCCGATCCAGGCAGGCGTTGACGACGATGCGGTACAGCCAGCTGCTCACCGCCGAGTCGTGCCGGAAGGTTGCCGCGCTGCGGTGTGCCTTGAGCATTGCCTCCTGCAGGGCGTCGGCGGCGTCCTCGGCGTCCCGGCTGGTCAGCAGCGCCAGGCGGTACAGGTGGTGCTGGTGGCGCAGGAACAACTCCTCGAACGCGTAGCGGTCGCCGGCGACGTGCGCGGCCAGCAGCTGCGCGTCGGACCTGTCGGCGAACCTCCCCACAGCCGAACCCTAAGCGGCCCGCGGGGCCGGTCCGGACACCTTTTCGGCCGGCTGTGGATAACCCGGTCAGCCGGCCGCGCGCAGCGTGATGTCGGAAAGCTCGGTGCGGCTCTCGCCGCCGATGTGGCCCAACTTCGAGATCCATACCAGCAGGTACTGGGTCGACCTGGGGTTGGCGATCTCGATGGTGTTGCGGCCGGGCTTCATCGGCTCCGGGTCGGTCAGCGCGGTGGTGTCCTCCAGCGAGGCCGGGTTGGCGGTGGAGGCGGCGCGCAGCTGGATCTCGGTGCCGGTGCTGGGCAGCGTCACCGTCACCGAGCCGATCCGGGTCGGCTCGGGCAGCTGCAGCATCAGACCCACCCCGTTCTTGAAGTTCGGGAATGGCTCGGCGTCCGAGTAGGTGTCGGTGGGCCAGGCGGTGTTCGGGTCGCCGTCGATGGCCAGCCCGGCATCGCTGGGCCGGTCGGCCTCGCCCTCCGGGGAGAACACCGTCGCGCGAACGGGTTTGACCACCGCACCGGCCGGCGCCCGGTCGGCGGGGGTGGCCGACGGGGTGGTGCCGCCCAGGCCGAGCCCCTCCCGGTTCAGCCCGCCGCCGACGTCGCCGAACAGCCGGCTGACCAGGAACGCCAGCAGGATCAGCACGAGCAGGATCACCGCCGCCCCGGCGCCCAGCCCGACCAGCAGGCTCTTGCGCCGCCGGGCCGCGGCCTCTTCGTCGTCGACCGGCTCGGCCGGCGCCGGTAGCTCCGGCTCGTCGACCGGGTCGATCAGCTCGGTGCGGTCGGCCACCGCGGTCGCCTGTTGCAGCAGATTCAACAGCGTTGGGGCGCTGCGGATCCCGCCGCCCTCCTGCACGGCGCGGGTGGCCGCGGCGGAGATCTGGAACGGGATCTCGCGGTTGATCGCGCGCGGCTCCACCGGGATCCCGGCCGCGTCGAACTCGGCCGGGACCAGCCCGCTCGGGGTGCCGGTCTCCGGCAGCGGCCACCGGTCCACCAGCAGCGCGTACAGCGCCGCGCCGATGCCGCGGATGTCGTCCTCCGGGCTGAAGTCCGGCAGTGTGGCCGGGAACGCCAGCGCCACATCGCCTTCGATGCTGACCCGGACCCGGGCCGGATGGTCGATCGACAGCGTCACCCCGGCCCGGTGCGCCGCCTCGGCCGCCGCGGCCAGCGACTGCACGGCGCGTGCGGCGCCGATCGGCGACGGCGCGGTGTCGGCTACCTCGGCCAGCGACCCGCCGCGGATCCACTCGGCGATGATCAGCCCGCCGGGGCCGGTGTGCAGCACGTCGAGCACCCGCGCCAGCCCGGGCATGTTCAGCCGGGAGAGCTTCATGGTGCGGGCCAGGATCTGCTGCACCGTCTCGTCGGGCAGGTCGCCGTCGGGGTCGACGAAGGTCAGCGCCACCTGCCGGTCCAGGGCGGTGTCGAGGGCCTGCCAGAACTGCAGGTGCGGCGGCCCGCCGTGGTGCACCAGCAGCCGGTAGCGTCCGCCGGCGATGGTCGCCCCGGGCACCAGGTGGACCTCGCCCTCGGCGGGCCCGCCCCGGTGCCCGGCCACCGGCGGGCGGGGCGCGGCGCCGGGTGCGCCCGGGCCGGCGGGCACGTCGGGCTGGAAATTGTCGGCCGAGTCCGCCGAGCCGGCGGGCGCTGGCCGGTCGGCGCGGGGCGGATCGAAGCGCGTGGTCGACGTGCTGTCGGCACTGCCGGCGACACCGGCGGATTCGTCGGTCACCGCTGGTCCTTTCCGCGTCACAGCTCCGGCCGTCGGGTCCGGGGGCCCGTCCTGGGCGAACGTGGCCGGTCCCCCCCGCCTGCCCGGATCCTGTTCTCGGTGATCAGCGTACGGTAGCGCCCTCGGCGCCGGTGCCGGGTCCGGCGTTGCCGGGCCGCCCCGGCCCAGCCGGCGGCGCACCGCGGCGAGCGCGGCCCCGGCCTCCGGCACCCGCGCCAGGTACAGGAACGCCGCCACGGTCGGCAGCATGATCAGTGCGAGCAGGGCCAGCCGCAGCAGCGAACCGGCGCCGCCGCTGTGCTCGGTGAGCGTCTCGAACCGCAGCAGCCGGTCGGCGGCGCGCCCGAGGAGCGCGGCCACCAGGGCGGCGGCGAGGGTGATCAGCACGGTGCGGATCACCTGCAGGTCGTAGAGCCGCCCGCCGGGCGGACGCAGGTGGGCGCGCAGCAGCAGATGCCCGACCACCGCCCCGGCCAGGAAACCCAGCCCGTTGGCCGTACCCAGGTAGCCGGCCACCAGCTGGGGGTCGTCGGTGACGTGCGGGGCGGCCAGCGAGCCGGCGATCTTGACCGCGGTGATCACGACGATGATCAGGATCGGCGTCCAGGCCTTCTCCCGGGCGTAGAACACCCGCAGCTGCAGCAGCACCAGGGCGTAGGGGATCAGGGTGAACGCCGACAGTGTGATCGCCATGCCCAGGTAGCCGGCGTCGACCTGGCCGAAGTTGCCGTAGGCGAACAACGCGGTGCCGATGGCCGGGCCGCCGACGGTCATCACCGCGACGATCGGGATGAGCGTCAGCATGGTCAGTCGGGTGGCCAGCGACAGGTCGCCGAGCACGGCGGGGATGTCGTCGGCGGCGGCGTTGCGGCTCAGCCGGGGCATCACCACGGTCAGCACCGTCACACCGATCATCCCGAACGGCAGTTGCAGCACCAACCAGGTGTAGTTGTAGATGGCCGGGCCGGAGGCGGCCGCGGAGCTGGCGATCTGGTTGCCGACCACCAGGCCGATCTGGCTGATCAGCACGTAGAGCACCATCGCGGCGGCCATCCCGCCGAATCTCCTGATCCGGTCGTCGATGCCCCACATCGGCCGCAGGCTGATCCGCTCCCGCCGGATCGCCGGCAGCAGCACCACGCACTGGGCGACCACGCCCAGGGTGGTGCCGATGCCCAGCACCAGCAGCTTGGCGTTGCCCATCCGCACCGGGTCGACCGACAGCTCCCCGGGCACCAGCAGGTAGACGATCAGGGTGGCGATGGCGACCACGTTGTTGAGCACCGGCGCCCAGGCCGGCGGGCCGAAGATGTTGCGGGTGTTCAGGATCGCCATGAACACCGACGACAGCCCGTAGAACAGCACCTGCGGCAGCAGCAGGTAGGCGAACGCGGTGGTGAGCGGCTCGTTGACCTGCGGGTCGCCGCCGAGCATCAGCCGCACCAGCGCCGGTGCGGCGGCCACCGACACGATCGTGGTGACCAGCAGCAGGGTGGTGACCAGCGTGACCAGCCGGCGCACGAACGCCGCACCGCCGTCCGGGTCGTCCTTCTCGGCGCGGGCCAGCACCGGCACGAAGATCGCGGTGAAGGTGGCCTCCAGCACCAGCGCGGCGATGAGGTTGGGCAGCTGGTTGGCCACGGTGAACGCACTCGACAGCGCCGCACCGAGGATGGCGGCCAGCAGCACGATCCGGATGAACCCGGTGATGCGGCTGATCAGGGTGGCGAACGCCATCCCCCAGGACCGCGACACCACCGCCGCGTCGGAGAGCTCCTCGCGGCGGGGGCCGGGCGGGTCGGTCCGGTCGGCCCGCTCGGGGGCGTCCGGGCGGCCGGGCCCGGTCACGGCCGGCCTCCGCGGTCGGGGTCGGCGGTCCGGCCGGCCGGCGGGGTGCCGGGGCGGTCGGGGTCGGGACGGTCGTCCTCGGGGCGGTAGTGCAAGGCCACCTCGAGCGGGTCGGGCCGATCCAGGTCGGCGCGGTCGGGCTGGCCGCGGAACCGGTGCCAGAGCCGCCGGCCGGCCAGCAGCACCAGCACCGCCCCCGCGGACAGGGTCAGGATGAACAGCCATTTGCCGTAGGCGTTGGAGTGCACCGACAGCCGCACCGGCTCGCCCAGCGGCAGCCCGTCGGCGGTGCGCAGGCCGACGTCGACGGCGACGCGCTGGGTGAAGTGCACCTCGATCGGCACCCGCACCGGGAGGTAGCCCGGCGGCAGCTCGATCACGCCGAGGTCGGTCACCTCCATGCCGGGCGGGGCGTCGATGTCCAGCCGCACCCGGATGGGCAGCGGCAGGTCGTTGCGCAGCGCCAGCGGCAGCGGGCTGCGCTCGGTGGCCAGGGTGTAGGAGCCGCCCGGGTCGATGACGGTGACCCCGCGGAACAGGTCGTCGACGGTGCGGGTCACCCGGTCCAGCCGGCGGCCGGCGGCGTCGTTGCGGTCCGCCGGCGGGACGGCCTGGCTCAGGCCGCGCAGCAGGTCCTCGCGCAGCGGCGCGGTGTACTGCATCCCGGTCAGCCCGGTGCGCACGTCCTCGCCGAGCGCGGCGGTCAGCCCCCAGATGCGGCCCACCGCCGCGGCCATGCCGGAGACGATGTCGTCGTCGATGCGGCCCGGGTCGGCCGCGCGCCCGGGGTCGGCGGACCGGTCGGTCGCGCCGACGGTGCGGGCCTGCCCGACGAGCACCGGCACCGGCCGCGGGGTGGCCAGCCCGGCGCGGATGGCCGAGGCCGCCGCGGTGAGCACGGCGCGGGCGTCGTCCGGGCGGGGGCTCCAGGTCGGCGGCGGCACCACGATCTGGCTGCGCGGTTCGGTGTCGGGGTGCAGCGCCCGCCACAGCACCGCGCCGAGTGCCGACTCCCGCCGGGCCACCGCCGAGTCGCGGCGCAGCGGGATGGTCAGCGAGTCGTCGAGATAGGCGGGGGTGGCCGGGGAGGCGCCGGCGGCGGCCAGTGCGGCGCTGACGGCCGGGTCGAACGGCGCGGCGACGATGCGCGGGCCGTAGCGCACCGGGGTGAGGTCGGCGGTGGCGGTGTCGTCGGCGGCCAGTGCTGCCGGGGCGACCACCACGGTCTCGCCCTGGCCGGCCAGCAGCGTGACCGCGGCCGCGGTGAGCGGACCGTCGCCGAGCAGGGTGACCCCGCGGGTGGCGGATACGCCCAGGATGCGGTCGACGATGTCGGCGCCGGCGGTGGTGGCGGCCGCGGCCAGCCCGGGGTCGCCGATCCGCGCCACCGCGTCGAGGTCGGCCTGGGCGTAGACGGTGGGGGTGACGCACAGCCGCTGTGCCAGCGCGCGCAACCGGTCCAGCCAGGCGGTCGCGGCGTCCTGCCCGGTGCCGGGCCGGGTCGGGGTGGCGGTGCCGAGGTCCGGGCCGTCGTTGACGACGTAGCCGGCGGTCATGGCGTTGACCGTGACGAGCAGATCCGGGTCGACGGCCAGGCACACCGCGCGGGCGAGGTCGCCGTCGGGGTCCAGGGCGGGACCGGTGGCCGACTCGACCGCGGCGAGCAGTGCCTCCAGCCGTCCGCCGGGGGCGAGTTCGGCGGCCAGTTCGTCGTCGACCAGCCGCACCGGGGTGGTGCCGCCGGGCACGCCGGCGGCCAGCCGGGGCCGGTCGGCCAGCGGCCAGAACACCGTCAGCGCGACCGGCCGGGAGGTGTCGGGCAGCACCAGCGAGGACAGCTCCTCGGCGGTGGACCCGGCCCGGGTGTCCGGCGGCACGCCCAGGACCGGCAGCAGGAAGCGGGCGTCGTCGAGACGGGCCGGCACCCCGTAGTCGGGGGTGCCGTTGACGTTGACCATCAGCGGGTACACCCCGGGCTCGGCGATGCCGAGGTCGCCCGTGCCGGCGCCGGCGCGCAGCGGGAAGGACAGCGTGAACGGGACCTCCTCGCCCTGGTCCAGCTCGCCGGCCACGGTGACGAAGTCGCCGACCGGCCGGTACTGGTCGACGTTGCCGGCCAGGTTGGTGCGCAGCCCGCGGGAGGTCTGCACCGCGTCGGTCCGCTCCAGCCGCACCACCACGTCGCGCACCGGCCGGTCGCCGACGTTGCGGATGGTGCCGGCCACGGTGACCACCGCGTCGCTGGTGGTGGTGACGATGTCGGGGGTGACCCGGTGGATGTCGATCCGCAGGAACTGCTCGGAGCCGGCCTCGCCGGCGGCCGCGCGCGGGAGCAGCGGGGCGGCGACGATCGACAGGCTGATCGACAGGCCGGTGGACAGAACGAGCAACAGGACGGTCAGCACGGCCGGCAGGCACCACGGGATGCCCGCGGACGCCGGCGGTCGGCCGATGCGTGCGCGTTGGCGGCCGGGCATCACGGTCCTTGTCCGCTGCCGTTCGTGTGGTGGTCCCGGTCGTGCTGGCCCCGCTCGTGGTGGCCCCGGTCCCGGGGGCCCGGGTCGCGGTGGCGGTCGCGGCCGGCGGCGTGGTTCCGGTCGTGGTGGGCCCGGTCGTGGTGGGCCCGGTCGTGGTGGGCCCGGTCGTGGTCGCGGCCGACGGTGTCGGTGCCGCCCTTCTTCGCGCCGGCGTGCTTGGTGCGGCGGTGGCCGCGGGCGTGCGAGTGGGTCTGCGGCCGGCGTCGCGGCGCGCTGCGGGGCAGCGGCGGCAGCGCGGACGGCCCGTGCGCCTGCAGCTTGTCGATGAGCTCGTCGGCCACCTCGGCCAGCCGGCGCTCGTCGGCGTAGGCCAACCGGTGCGGCAGCTCGGTCAGCGGCACCCAGGCCACCTCGGTGACCTCGAGGTCCTCGTCGGACAGCTCGCCGCCGGAGAACTCCATCAGGTAGTGGTGCACGGTTTTGTGCACCCGCCGGCCCTCGGTGACGAACCAGTAGTCGATGCTGCCCAGCGCGGCCAGCACGTCGCCGCGGATGCCGGTCTCCTCGGCCACCTCACGGATGGCGGTCTGTTCGGCGGTCTCGCCCACCTCGATGTGGCCCTTGGGCAGCGACCACAACATCCGGCCGCGTCGGTCGACGCGCCCGATCAGGGCTGCCACCTGCTTCTCCTTCGGGCCGTAGATGCCGTCGATCACCAGCCCGCCGGCCGAGGTCTCGTGCACGGTGCGCAACCGCTCGGGCGGTCGGCGGGGCCGGGCCTTGGGCTTGGGTTTCGGTCCGGGTTTGCCGGCCCGGGCCGGGTCGGCCGATTCCGGGGCGGCCGGTTTCGGGCCGCGCTCGGCGGGTGCGGCGGGTTGCTCGGTGCCGGGTGCCGGTGCGGCGACCGCGGTCGGATCGGCGGCAGCCTGCGGCGGAGGGCCGGCCGAGCGTCGGCCGCGGCGCCGCCCCCGTCGCCGTCTAGGTTTGGCCCGTTCGCCATCCGACACCCAAGCGATAGTAGCTGGCGTCGCGACGCCGCCCCCGCCGTACTCGCCGCTCGTTATCTCGTCGATGCCCACTAGGCTCATCGAACGTGCCCGGTACCGCTGACCACGCCGAACTGCTGGCGCGCGCCCAGATCGCGCTCAACCGGCATGCCGACTTGCTGCGCGAGCTCGGCGCGGTGTTCGCCGCGGCGGGGCGCCAGCTCTACCTGGTGGGCGGCAGCGTGCGCGACGCGCTGCTGGACCGGCTGGGAACCGACCTGGACTTCACCACCGACGCCCGCCCGGACGAGATGCAGCGGATGCTGCGGGGCTGGGCCGATGCGCTGTGGGACACCGGCATCGAGTTCGGCACCGTCGGGGTCGGCAAGCACGGCCACCGCATCGAGATCACCACGTTCCGCGCCGACACCTACGACCAGGTGTCGCGCAACCCGCAGGTGCAGTTCGGCGACCGGCTCGAGGACGACCTGGTGCGCCGCGACTTCCGGGTCAACGCGATGGCGGTGCGTATCGATCCGGAGCGGCCGGGCGGGCTGGGCGAGTTCTGCGACCCGCTCGACGGCCTGGCCGATCTGCGGGCCCGGGTGCTCGACACCCCGGCCGAACCGGAGATCTCCTTCGGCGACGACCCGCTGCGCATGCTGCGCGCCGCCCGGTTCGTCTCCCAGCTCGGTTTCGGGGTGAGTGAGCGGGTGCGCGAGGCGATGGAGCGGATGGCCCCGCAGCTGGCCCGCATCACCGCCGAACGGGTGGCCGCCGAGCTGGACAAGATGCTGCTCGGGGCGGACCCGGTGGCCGGCATCGACCTGATGGTGCAGACCGGCCTCGGGGAGGTGGTGCTGCCCGAGGTGGGCGCCATGCGGATGGCCATCGACGAGCACCACCAGCACAAGGACGTCTACCAGCATTCGCTGAAGGTGCTGCAGCAGGCGATCGACCTCGAGGACGAGGGCCCCGACCTGACGCTGCGCTGGGCCGCGCTGCTGCACGACATCGGCAAGCCGGCCACCCGCCGGCACGAACCCGACGGCGGGGTGAGCTTCCACCACCACGAAGTGGTCGGCGCCAAGATGGCCCGCAAGCGGATGCGCGCGCTGAAGTACTCCAAGCAGCTCATCGACGACGTGTCCCAGCTGGTGTACCTGCACCTGCGGTTCCACGGCTACGGGGACGGCAAGTGGACCGACTCGGCGGTGCGCCGCTACGTCACCGACGCCGGGCATCTGCTGCCGCGGCTGCACAAGCTCGTGCGCGCCGACTGCACCACCCGCAACAAGCGGCGGGCGGCCCGGCTGCAGGCCAACTACGACGACCTCGAACGCCGCATCGCCGAACTGGCCGCCAAGGAGGATCTGGCCCGGGTGCGGCCGGATCTGGACGGCAATGAGATCATGCGGATCCTCGGCATCCCGCCCGGCCCACTGGTGGGGGAGGCGTGGCGCTACCTCAAGGAGCTGCGGCTGGACCGTGGGCCGCTCGACCACGACGAGGCGGTGGCCGAGCTGATGAAGTGGTGGAACGCCCGGCAGTCCTGACCCGTCCAACCGGGTATGGAGTACTGCCTGGGTGACGGCGACGGGTCGGCGGAGCTGCTGTCGGCCACGCCGGACACCGATCTGGACGGGGACGGGATCCTCGATGCGGTCGGGCTGGATCTCGACGGCGACGGCCGGCTCGACGACGCGCTGACCGACCTGGACGGTGACGGCCTGGCCGACCGGGCCTGGCGCGACCTGGACGACGACGGCACCGCCGAGGCGGTGTTCGCCGACGACGGCACCGGGACGTGGGCGGCGCTGCGCTGGTTCGGCCTCGACGGCACCGAGCACACCGGCGGGCCGCTGGTGGACTTCGACGGCGACGGCGTCCCCGCCGAACGCCTGCTGGACGCCGACGGGGACGGGCTGGCCGACCGGGTGCTCGGCGAGCGGCAGGGCTGGGCGGACACCGACGCCGACGGCCGCTGGGACGTGCGCCTGGCCGACACCGACGGCGACGGCGCCGCCGACGCGGCCACCACCCCCTGAGCGCCCGGTTCCTCCGCGAGCAGACGCGCGCGCCCCCTGGACCGGCCGCCGCAGGGGGTTCCGCGTCTGCCCGCCGTCGGGGTGGTGGACTGTGGTGTGTGTATCTGCCGCCGAAGTTCGCCCTGACCCCGGAGCAGACCGCCGCCGCGTTGGCCGACGCCGGTTTCGCGCAGCTGGTCAGCCACACCGTGGAGGGGATGCTGGTGACCCCGCTGCCGCTGCTGTACGACCCCGGCCGGCACGCCCTGATCGGACACGTCTCACGCGCCAACCCGCACCGGCAGGCCGCCGGGGCGGTGTCGGTGGCGATCTTCGCCGGGCCGCAGGGCTACGTCTCGCCGGGCTGGTACCCGACCAAGGCCGAGACCGGCCGGGTGGTGCCGACGTGGAACTACGAGGTGCTCGTCGTGCACGGCCGGCTGCGGGTGCACGACGACCCGGCCTGGCTGCGCGAGGTGGTCACCCGGCTGACCGACCGGTACGAGGCGGGCCGGCCGCGGCCGTGGCGGGTCGACGACGCCCCCGCCGACTACCTGCGGGCGCAGCTGGGTGGCATCGTCGGGATCGAGCTGCCGGTGGAGCGGGCCGAGGGCAAGGCGAAGATGTCGCAGAACCAGCCCGAGCGCAACCGGGCCGGCGTGATCGCCGGGCTCACCGCCGAGGGCCGCCGCGACGTCGCCGACCGGGTCGCCGCCCACAACGCCCCACCCCATCCCGCGCGAGCAGACGCGCACACCCCCTGAACGGCGCGCGAACGGGGGTTCGCGTCTGCTCGCGGGAGCAGGCGCGGGAAGCGGATCAGCCGGCGGTGGGGGCGGGGCGGCGCGCCACGGTGGCGTGCACCGCCAGCCCGGTCAGGTAGATGGCCGCCCCGGCGGCCACCAGCCCGGGGGCGCGCCCGTCGGCCGGGATCACCGTCGCCGACACCGCGACCGACCCGACGAACGAGAACCAGAACAGCGAGTCCTGCACGGTGAACACGTGTCCGCGCAGCGCGTCGGCGACGTCGAGCTGCATCGCGCCGTCGGCGCACAGCTTGACCACCTGACCCGCCGCCCCGAGCAGGAACCCGCAGCCGACCATCACCGGCAGCCGCAGCCCGAGCCCGCCCAGCTCGATCACCGCCGCGGCCAGCAGGGCCCCGTTGGCGGTGTGGTACCGGCCGAACCGCCGCACCAGGGCCGGGGTGATGGCGGTGGCCAGGAACGAGCCCGTCCCGGTGGCGGCGACGAACAGCACCGCGGTGCCCAGCCCGAGGCCGGCCACCGCGACCGGGTCGTCGCTGTGCCGGACGATCACCAGCACCAGCAGCGTGTTGATGCCGAACACCATGCGGTGGGCGGCCAGCCCGGACAGTGTGGCCGTCACGGTGGGCACGGAAAGCACGGTGCGCGCCCCGTGCGCCCACCCGGTCGCCACCGCGTACAGCACCGACCCGGGCACGGCGCGGGCCGCCGCGTCGGGCCCGAGTGCGCGCGGCGCCATCCGCAGCGCCGAGACCAGCGCCAGCGCCACCGGCACCGCCGCGATGAGGATGATCACCGAGGCCCCCGCGTCGCCGGCGCCGAACAGCCGGCGGGGGACCAGCATGAAGTTCGCGCCGAGGAACGCCGCGACCGCCCCGGTGGCCACCGACACCGAGTTCATCGCCACCACCCGCGCGGCCGGCACCACGTGCGGCAGCGCCGCCGACAGCCCGGAGTTGACGAACCGGGTGAAGCCGTTGACGATCAGCGCGCCGAGCAGGATGGGGATGTCCCCGGCCCCGCCGGCCAGCAGCGCGGCCACCCCGAGCACCAGCAGCAGCCGGCCCAGGTTGGCGCCGATGAGCACCAGCCGGCGGTCCCAGCGGTCCAGCAGCGCGCCGGCGAACGGCCCGAGCACCGAGTACGGCAGGAACAGCACCGCGAATGCCGCCGCGATCGCCCAGGCGTCGGCGGCACGGTCCGGGTTGAACAGGATCGCGCCGGCCAGCCCGGCCTGGAACAACCCGTCGCCGAACTGGCTGACCGCGCGCAGCCGCAGCAGTCGCCAGAAGTCGGGCAGGCCGCGCACGCTGCGCCACAGGGTGATCGGCGCGCGAAGGTCAACCACGAAGATCCACGTCCTGCCTCGGTCGGGGTGCCGCCGCGATCGGCACCGCCGCCCACAGTACAAATATCGCGCCGGGCCGTGCCTGTTCATTTCGTCACGGCGGCTCGGGTGGGATGATGGATGGCGTGGCGCAGTCAGAGGATCCGGAGGACTTCGTCGCACCCGCGGCGCACCGGATACGGTCCGGAACGTTGTTGCTCGCCAACACCGACCTGCTCGAACCCACGTTCCGGCGCAGCGTCATCTACATCATCGAGCACAACGACGCCGGCACCCTCGGGGTGGTGCTGAACCGGCCGAGCGAGACCGCGGTCTACAACATCCTGCCGCAGTGGGCGGCGTTGGCGGCCAAGCCCAAGACGATGTTCATCGGCGGGCCGGTGAAGCGGGACGCCGCCCTGTGCCTGGGGCTGCTGCGGGTCGGGGCGAGCGCCGACGGCGTGCCCGGGCTGCGGCATGTGCAGGGCCGGGTGGTGATGGTCGACCTCGACGCCGACCCGGAGTCGCTCGCCCCGGTGCTGGAGGGTGTGCGCATCTTCGCCGGGTACGCCGGCTGGACGGTCGGGCAGCTCGACGGCGAGATCGAGCGCGACGACTGGATTGTGTTGTCCGCCTTGCCTTCCGACGTGCTCGTGGAACCGCGGGTGGATCTGTGGGGCCGGGTGCTGCGGCGTCAGCCGTTCCCGCTGTCGCTGCTGGCGACCCACCCGATCGATCTCAGCCGCAACTAGCGGCCGCAGGACAGCGTGCACGCCGCGCACGAGCCGGCGCAGCCCTCGTCGGCCGTCGCGGCGGCCTGCAGCGCCGCGGCGGTCTTGGCGCCCTGCCAGCAGCCCGCCCCGATGGTGGCGAGCGCGCCCACGACGCCGAGCAGCAGCGCGAGCAGCCCGATCCGGTCGGGCGCGACGAGGGCGACCGCCCCGCCGGCGGCGAGCATCACGGCCCCGGCGAGCTGGGTGGGCGCCACCATGCGCAGCAGCTGGCGGTTCGGGTCGCCGGAGCGGGGCCGGGTCAGCGACCACAACCCGAGCCCGGCGGTCGCGACGGCCGCACACAGGCACAGCACCGCGGCGATGAACATGTGCCCAGGATACGGGGCGGCCGGAACCGGTCCGGCCCGGGTCACCGGGCCGGCTACGGGCTGATCAGCGGCGCCGTCGCCGGCGCGGTGACCGGCGTCACCAGCGGCGATGCCGGCGAGGCCGGTGCGGCGACGGCCGGGTCGGCCGGGGCCGGGGCGGTGGGTGCGGGCCGGCCGGGCACCGACACCCGGAACCCGTTGACGATGGCGTCGGTCGCCTCCGCGGCGGCGACGGCCTGCTCCACCGAGGTGTTCACCGCCAGCGAGACCAGGTAGCGCTCGGTGCCGGTGTCGGCGATGACGTGCCGCCGCGAGGTGTTGAGCATCAGCGAGCTGTCCCGGTAGGTGCCCTCGATCAGCGACGACGGCATGCCGTAGAAGTCGGCCATCGACTGGTCGGTGGTGTTCCACACCGGAAGCTGCAGGGCGTCGACGAAGCCATGCCGGATCGCCTCGCGCGGGTCGAAGTCGCCGATCAGCCGGTACACCACCAGCTGGGCGTTCGACGAGTACAGCCCGTCGCCGCCGACCCGGTCGGCGATCACCGCGAACGCGTCCGGCACGTTCGGGTCGGGCACGTGCGACCAGCCGCGCGGCATGGGCAGCACGATGCTGAGCGCCCGGAAGCCGTTCGCCGACTGCGGCTCGAGCCGCACGCCCTGCTCGGCGAGGTACTCGTGGATGGTGCCGGTGGTGGCCGGGATCACGGCCTCGGGCACCCGGGCGGCCGGAACCTCGCCGGCGGTGCCGAGCGCGACCGGGGCGGAGGCAGCCGTGATGGGGGCCGCCGGGACGGACTGCGGCTGCACCGGCACGCCCGGGGCCGGGGGCTGCGGCAGCAGGGGTTCGGCCGATGCGGTGGCGCCCGCGAATCCAAGCACGGCGGCCGCCGCAGCGGCTGCACCTCCCACCAGAACCCGCCGGTGGCGGGTCGTCTCGGTCATCGGCGTCGGTCCCTCCACATCGTTGAAGACGGCGGTTGTGTCAAGGAGCTGGTCAACGAGCTCAGGCGCCGACTGTATCCAGCCGACACGCGGGCCGACCAGCTTCGGTACGAAGCTGGAATCAAGCCTCGACACCGCTGTATCGGAACCGAGACCGAGCCGTGTCCGCCGCCGGGCCGGGCCCGCCCCGGCGGGCGGTAAACGCTGGTCGGCGGGCTCTCGATACCCTGGTTGGCGTGAGCGAATCCCCGACCACCCAGTCACGCGTCACCGCGGAGGACGCGGCCGCCGACGCGCCGCAGCACCGTTACACCGCGCAGCTGGCCGGCGAGATAGAGCGCAAGTGGCAGCAGACGTGGGCGGAGCAGGGGACCTTCCATGTGGCCAACCCGGTGGGTGCGCTCGCCCCGGCCGACGGTTCGCCGGTGCCCAAGGACAAGATGTTCGTCCAGGACATGTTCCCGTACCCGTCCGGGGACGGCCTGCACGTCGGGCACCCGCTGGGCTACATCGCCACCGACGTCTACGCCCGCTACCACCGGATGACCGGGCGCAACGTGCTGCACGCGCTGGGCTTCGACTCGTTCGGTCTGCCCGCCGAGCAGTACGCGGTGCAGACCGGTACCCATCCGCGGATCCGCACCGAGGCCAACATCGCCAACTTCCGCCGCCAGCTCGGTCGGCTGGGCCTGGGCCACGATCCGCGCCGCAGCTTCTCCACCACCGACGTCGACTACTACAAGTGGACGCAGTGGATCTTTCTGCAGATCTACAACGCGTGGTTCGACCCGGAGCAGAACAAGGCCCGCCGCATCAGCGAGCTGATCGAGGAGTTTTCCTCGGGCGCAAGGCCGTTGCCGGACGGGCGTAAGTGGTCGGAGCTGTCCAAGGGGGAGCAGCACGACCTGATCGACTCGTATCGCCTTGTCTACCGGGCGGATTCGATGGTCAACTGGTGCCCGGGGCTGGGCACGGTGCTGGCCAACGAGGAGGTCACATCCGAGGGCCGCAGCGAGCGCGGCAACTTCCCGGTGTTCCGGAAGCGGTTGCGCCAGTGGATGATGCGCATCACCGCCTATGCCGACCGGTTGCTCGAGGACCTCGACGTGCTGGACTGGCCGGAGAAGGTCAAGACCATGCAGCGCAACTGGATCGGCAAATCGACCGGCGCTGCAGTGCTTTTCGGCACCGATGCGGGCGACATCGAGGTGTTCACCACCCGGCCGGACACGCTGTTCGGCGCCACCTACATGGTGCTGGCGCCCGAGCACGACATGGTCGACCGGTTGGTGGCCGAAAGCTGGCCGGAGGACGTGGATTCCCGCTGGACCTTCGGTGCCGCCTCGCCGCGCGAGGCGGTGGCGGCCTACCGGGCCTCGATCGCGGCGAAGTCGGATCTGGAGCGCCAGGAGAACAAGGTCAAGACCGGTGTGTTCCTGGGTGCCTACGCCACGAATCCGGTGAACGGCAAGCAGATCCCGATATTCATCGCCGACTACGTGCTGCTCGGCTACGGTACCGGGGCGATCATGGCCGTGCCCGCACACGACCAGCGGGACTGGGAATTCGCAAAGGAATTCGGCCTGCCGATCGTGGAAGTCATTGCCGGAGGCGATGTCTCGAATGAGGCGTACGCCGGTGACGGCAGGCTGGTCAACTCGGACTTCCTCGACGGGCTCGACGTCGAGCAGGCCAAGGCGGCCATGACGGCCCGGCTGGAGGCCGAGGGCCGCGGCCGCGCCCGCGTCGAATACAAGCTGCGCGACTGGCTTTTCGCGCGTCAGCGGTACTGGGGCGAGCCGTTCCCGATCGTCTACGACGCCGACGGCCGGCCGCATGCCCTGCCGGAGTCGATGCTGCCGGTGGAGCTGCCGGACATCCCGGAGTTCTCGCCGGTCTCGTTCGACCCGGACGACGCCGACAGCGAGCCGTCGCCGCCGCTGAACAAGGCCACCGACTGGGTGACCGTCGAGCTCGACCTGGGCGACGGGCTGCAGACCTACACCCGTGACACCAACGTCATGCCGCAGTGGGCGGGCAGCTCCTGGTACGAGCTGCGCTACACCGACCCGACCAACCCGGATGCCATGTGCGCCAAGGAGAACGAGGCGTACTGGATGGGTCCGCGGCCGGAGATCCACGGCCCGAACGACCCGGGCGGGGTGGATCTGTACGTCGGCGGCGTGGAGCACGCGGTGCTGCACCTGCTGTACTCCCGGTTCTGGCACAAGGTGCTCTACGACCTGGGGTATGTGACCTCGCGCGAGCCGTACCGCCGGCTGGTCAACCAGGGCTACATCCAGGCCTACGCCTACACCGACTCCCGCGGCGCCTACGTACCGGCCAAGGAGGTCGTGGAGCGCGACGGCAGGTTCTACTGGAACGGCCCGGACGGTGAGGTCGAGGTCCGCCAGGAGTTCGGCAAGATCGGCAAGAGCCTGAAGAACTCGATCTCGCCGGACGAGATCTGCGACGCCTACGGTGCCGACACGCTGCGGGTCTACGAGATGTCGATGGGCCCGCTGGAGCAGTCCCGGCCGTGGTCGACCAAGGACGTGGTGGGCGCGCACCGCTTCCTGCAGCGGGTGTGGCGGCTGCTGGTCGACGAGCAGACCGGGGCGCTGCGGGTGGACGACTCGGCCCTCGACGACACCACGCTGCGGCTGCTGCACCGCACCATCGCCGGGGTGCGCGAGGACTACGCCGCGCTGCGCAACAACACCGCGGCGGCCAAGCTCATCGAGTACACCAACCACCTGACCAAGGAGGGGGTGCGGGCGCGCGCGGCGATCGAGCCGCTGGTGCTGATGCTGGCCCCGCTGGCCCCGCACCTGGCCGAGGAGCTGTGGCAGCGGCTGGGCCACGAGGGCTCGCTGGCGCACGGACCGTTCCCGGAGGCCGACCCGCAGTATCTGGTGGACGACACCGTCGAGCTGCCGGTGCAGGTCAACGGCAAGGTCCGCGGGCACATCACGGTGCCCGCCGACGCCGACAAGCAGACCCTGGAGGCCGCCGCGCTGGCCGACGAGAAGGTGCAGGCCTACCTGGCCGGCAAGCCCCCGAAGAAGGTGGTCGTGGTGCCCGGTCGGTTGGTCAACCTGGTCGTCTGAGGCCGGACCCGATGCGATGCGCCGGCCCTGAACGGGCCGGAC
>NZ_CALDGS010000056.1 GCF_937941905.1 uncultured Mycolicibacterium sp.
TGAGGTTGGCGTCGACGGTGTCGGCGCCGGCGTCCTGCAGCTGGTAGGCCTGCAGCTTGTGCATCAGGCCGATGCCCCGGCCCTCGTGGCCGCGCATGTAGAGCACCACGCCCCGGCCCTCGCGGGCCACCATCGCCATCGCCGCGTCGAGCTGCGGGCCGCAGTCGCAGCGCCGCGAGCCGAACACGTCGCCGGTCAGGCACTCGGAGTGCACCCGCACCAGCACGTCGTGGCCGTCGTTGTGCGGCCCGGCGATGTCGCCCTTGACCAGCGCGACGTGCTCGACGTCCTCGTAGATGCTGGTGTAACCGACGGCGCGGAACTCGCCGTGGCGGGTGGGGATGCGCGCCTCGGCGACCCGCTGCACGTGCTTCTCGTGCCGGCGCCGGTACTGGATCAGATCGGCGATGGAGATCATCGCCAGGCCGTGGTCGTCGGCGAAGACCCGCAGCTCCTCGGTCTTGGCCATCTGGCCCTCGTCCTTCTGGCTGACGATCTCGCAGATCGCGCCGGCGGGCTGCAGCCCCGCCAGCCGGGCCAGGTCCACCGCGGCCTCGGTGTGGCCGGGCCGGCGCAGCACGCCGCCGTCCTTGGCGCGCAGCGGCACCACGTGCCCGGGCCGGGTGAAGTCGTCGGCGGAGCTGTTCGGGTCGGCCAGCAGCCGCATGGTGGTGGCCCGGTCGGCGGCCGAGATGCCGGTGGTCACCCCCTGCTTGGCGTCGACGGTGACGGTGTAGGCGGTGCCGTGCTTGTCCTGGTTCACCGCGTACATCGGCAGCAGGTTGAGGCGGTCGCAGATCGCGCCGTCGAGCGGCACGCACAGGTAGCCGGAGGTGTAGCGCACCATGAACGCGACGAGTTCGGGAGTCGCCTTCTCCGCCGCGAAGATGAGATCGCCCTCGTTTTCCCGGTCCTCGTCGTCGATGACGACGACGGGCTTACCCGCCGCGATGTCGGCTATTGCCCGCTCGACGGAGTCCAGCCTCGTCATCCATGCCACCTTTGCCCGGTTCCACCCTGGAACCGCCTACTCGATGCCTCCAGTATGAACCACCTCGAAACTCCGGTTATTGCCGCGCCCGGCCCAGCAATCGCTCGACATACTTTGCGATCACGTCGACCTCGAGGTTGACCGGCGTGCCGGGAGCGGCCTGCCCGAGCGTGGTCGACGCCAGCGTGGTGGGGATGAGCGACACCTCGAACCAGTCGGTTCCCAGCGCGGATACCGTCAGCGACACCCCGTCGACCGCGATCGAACCCTTCTCGACCACGTACCGCGACAGGTGCTCCGGCAGCGCGATCCGGACCACCTCCCAGTGCGGCGAGGGCGTGCGGGAAAT
Organism: uncultured Mycolicibacterium sp.; assembly: GCF_937941905.1. Classification (GTDB taxonomy): domain Bacteria; phylum Actinomycetota; class Actinomycetes; order Mycobacteriales; family Mycobacteriaceae; genus Mycobacterium. Next base: position 1,341 of record NZ_CALDGS010000056.1, read on the forward strand.
CACATGCCCGGTGCCGTCGACGTGGCCCTGCACGATGTGCCCGCCCAGTCGGCTGTTCACCGCCGCGGCGCGCTCCAGGTTGACCCGGCCGCCCACCTCGACCGCGCCGAGACTGGACCGGTTGAGGGTCTCCCCCATCACGTCGGTGCTGAAGCAACCGTCGGGCAGCACGTCGACGACGGTCAGGCACACCCCGTTGACGGCGATCGAATCGCCGTGGCGGGCGTCCGCGGTGACCACCGGCCCGCGGATCACCAGCCGGCACGAATCACCGAGATCGTCCCTGGCGACGATCTCTCCTACTTCTTCCACGATCCCGGTGAACACCCGACCAGGCTAGTCAGCCGCGCCGCCCGCCCGGCGCGCGGCACCCGTTCGGCGGCCCGGCGACCCTCTACGATGCAACTCATGCAGACGCGCTCCCGCCATGCCGTCCGGATCCTCGCCACGTTGGCCGCCCTGGTGCTGGCCGCGCTGGCCCTCGTCACCGGTTGTTCGTCGGACCAGGACTCGTCCGGCGGCGACCTGCCGGACCCGGCCCAGCTCCTCACCCAGTCCGCCGAGGTCACCCGCAACCAGCAGAGCGCCCACCTGGTCATCACGGTGGAGGGCGAGATCGAGGACCTGCCGGTCGACGTCCTCGAGGGCGATCTCACCAACGCCCCGACCGTGGCCGCGCAGGGCTCGACCGACCTGCGGTTCATGGGCCAGAAGCTCGAGGGCGTCAAGTTCGTCGTGGTCGACGGCACCCTCTACGCCGCGATGACCGGTGACAGCTACCAGAACTTCGGCCCGGCCGCCGACATCTACGACGTGTCGGCCATCCTCAACCCGGATCTGGGCCTGGCCAACGTGCTGGCCAACTTCACCGACGCCAGGGCCGAGGGCCGGGAGAAGATCGACGGGGTGCAGACGGTCCGGATCACCGGCGAGGTGTCCGCCGACGCGGTGAACAAGATCGCCCCGCAGCTGCACGCCGAGGGCCCGGTGCCGGGCACCGCCTGGATCCGCGAGGACGGCGACCACGAACTGGTGCAGGTGAAGCTGCAGCCGAAGCCGGACACCAGCATCACCATGTCGCTGTCGGATTGGGGTAAGCCGGTCACCGTGACCAAGCCGGCCGCCTGATGGGCGGCGCGGGCGTGGCGGCCGCGGTCGGCCGCAACCGCACCATCGCGATCAGCGCCGGCAGCCTCGCCGTCCTGCTCGGTGCGCTCGACACCTACGTCGTGGTCGCGATTATCCGCGACATCATCCTCGACCTGCAGATCCCGGTGAACCAGCTGCAGCGGGTCACCCCGATCATCACCTGCTACCTGCTGGGCTACATCGCGGCGATGCCGCTGCTGGGCCGCGCGTCGGACCGGTTCGGCCGCAAGCTCATCCTGCAGCTGAGCCTGGCCGGGTTCGCGGTCGGCTCGGTCGTCACGGCGCTGTCGAACGACCTGGTGCCGATGGTCGTCGGCCGCACCATCCAGGGCGTGGCCTCGGGGGCGCTGCTGCCGGTGACGCTGGCCCTGGCGGCCGACCTGTGGGCCGCCCGCAACCGCGCCTCGGTGCTGGGCGGCATCGGGGCCGCCCAGGAGCTGGGCAGCGTGCTCGGCCCGCTGTACGGCATCGCGGTCGTCGCGGTGCTGAACACCTGGCGCGACGTGTTCTGGATCAACGTGCCGCTGGCCGCGGTCGCGATGGTGCTGATCCACTTCAGCCTGCCCGGCCGGCTCGAGCCCGAGCGGCCGGAGCGGGTCGACGTGGTGGGCGGCGTGCTGCTGGCCGTCGCGCTGGGCCTGACGGTCATCGGCCTGTACAACCCGACCCCGGACGGCAAGCAGATCCTGCCGCCCTACGGCCTGCCGACGCTGGTCGGCGCCGCGGTCGCGCTGGCCGGGTTCTTCGTCTGGGAGCGGTTCGCCCGCACCCGGCTGATCGAGCCCGCCGGGGTGCACTTCCGGCCGTTCCTGGCCGCGCTCGGGGCGTCGTTGTGCGCCGGCGCGGCGCTGATGGTCACCCTGGTCAACGTCGAACTGTTCGGCCAGGGCGTGCTCGGCAAGGACCAGACCGAGGCGGTGCTGCTGCTGCTGCGCTTCCTGATCGCGCTGCCGATCGGGGCGGTGATCGGTGGCTGGCTGGCCACCCGGATCGGCGACCGGATCGTGACGTTCGCCGGCCTGCTGATCGCGGCGGTCGGCTACTGGCTGATCGCGCACTGGCGGGTCGACCTGCTGTCGGCCCACCACGACCTGGGTTTTGTCAGCCTGCCGGTGCTCGACACCGACCTGGCCGTGGCCGGTGTCGGGCTGGGCCTGGTGATCGGTCCGCTGACCTCGGCCACCCTGCGGGTGGTGCCGGCCGCCCAGCACGGCATCGCCTCGGCGGCGGTGGTGGTGGCCCGCATGGTGGGCATGCTGATCGGCCTGGCCGCGCTGACCGCGTGGGGCATGTACCGGCTCAACCAGCATCTGCAGACCCTGCCGTTCCCGGCCGAGGCGAAGACGCTCGCCGAACGGGTGGCCGCCGAGGCGGACCGCTACCGCGAGGCCTACGTGCTGCAGTACGGCGACATCTTCCTGGTCACCGTCGGGGTCTGCGTGGTCGGTGCGCTGCTCGGGTTGCTCATCGCCGGCCGCCACGAGCACGCCGACGACCCGGCGGCGACTCCGGAGCGGGGCGGCCGGCACCGGGCCGGCTAGGCCCGTCAGCAGGTCAGCAGCGTTCCGTGCCGGGCCGCATCAGCCGGAACGGGCGCGGGGAGCCGAGCCCGGCGTCGCGGGCGACCAACGGGTCGGGGAAGGCCGAAGCGGGTGGCCACCAGTGGCCGGTCAGCACGTCGCGGATCAGCGTCGTGACGGACCGGGCGTGGGCCGAGGGGATGGCGAGCAACTCCTGTACGGCGGTCATGCGCGTCGTCCTTCGCTCGAAAATGCGGTTTCACCAGCGCAGATCGTCGGTGAGCGCGCTCCTGGCCGAGTGTACCGACGCGTCCTGACGACGGTCCGGTACGCAACCCGGGTACCCGGTGTGAACGCGATCGGACTGTGAGACGGATCACCCGGCCGGGACGAGGCTGAGCAGCACGTCCGGCGCGATCGGGGTGATCTCGTCGTAGCGCCAGCGCTGGGCATGGGCGATGCTGGGCACCCCGATGTCGTCGACGGCGGTGATCGGCCCGCCGAGCAGGATCGGCGCCACGTAGGCCAGGATCCGGTCGATCACCCCGGCCCGCAGGAACGCGCCGGCCAGCGTGGGCCCGCCCTCGACGAGCACGTCGGTGCGGTCGCCCAGGGCGCGGATCACCTCGTGCGGGTCGTGGGTGCGGATCACCATGGTGGCGGCGTCGTCGTTGAGCACGTTGGCGTCGCCGGGGATCTCCCGCATCCCCACCACCACCCGCAGCGGCTGGCGCTGCAGCGGGGTGCCGTCGGCCCGGCGGGCGGTCAGCGTGGGGTTGTCGGTCAGCACGGTGCCGGTGCCGACCACGATCGCGTCGGCGGCGGCCCGGCGGCGGTGCACGTCGGCGCGAGCGGCCTCGCTGGTGATCCACTGGCTGCTGCCGTCGGCGGCCGCACTGCGGCCGTCCACGCTGGTGGCGAACTTCCAGGTGACGTGCGGCCGGCCGGTGCGCTGCTTGTGCAGCCACTCCCGCAGCGGCCCGCCGGCCACCTCGTCGGCGAGCACCCCGCCGGTCACCGTCACCCCGGACGCGGCGAGCCGTTCGGCCCCGCCGGCCGCCACCGGGTTCGGGTCGGCCACCGCGTAGGCGACCGCGGCCACCCCCGCGGCCAGCAGGGCGTCGACGCACGGCCCGGTGCGGCCGGTGTGGTTGCAGGGCTCCAGCGTCACCACCACGGTGCCGCCGGCGGCGCGCTCCCCCGCCTGGCGCAGCGCCATCACCTCGGCGTGCGGCCCGCCCGGTGGCTGGGTGGCGCCGGTCCCGACCACCTGCCCGGCGACGTCGAGCACGACGGCGCCGACGGGCGGGTTCGGGTAGGTGGCACCCTTCACCGCCTCGGCCTGCGCCACCGCCAGCCGCATGGCGGCCTCCAGTCTCACCTCGGCCGCCTCATCGCGTCAGCCTCATCGCCTCGGGGCGCCTCAGAGCGTCAGGTGCGGGGAGGCCTGCGCGGCCTGTCGGCGCAGCGCGGCCACCGCGGCGGCCGGGTCGTCGGCGCCGTAGACGGCCGAACCGGCGACGAAGCAGTCCACCCCGGCCTCGGCGGCGGCCTCGATGGTGTCCGGGTTGATGCCGCCGTCGATCTCCACCAGGATGGTCAGCTCCCCGGCGTCGACCAGCCGGCGCACGGTCTGCACCTTGGGCAGCACCTCGGGGATGAACTTCTGGCCGCCGAAGCCGGGCTCGACCGACATCACCAGCAACGTGTCGAAGTCGCGCAGGATCTCCAGGTACGGCTCCAGCGGGGTGCCCGGTTTGATGGCCAGCCCGGCCCGGCCGCCGGCGGCGCGGATGTCGCGTGCCACGCTCACCGGGTCGTCGGTGGCCTCGGCGTGGAACGTGACGTTGTAGGCACCGGCCTCGGCGTACCCGGGCGCCCAGCGCTTCGGGTCCTCGATCATCAGGTGGCAGTCCATCGGGATGTCGGTGCACTTCAGCAGCGACTCCACCACCGGCATGCCCAGGGTCAGGTTGGGCACGAAGTGGTTGTCCATCACGTCGACGTGCAGCCAGTCGGCCCCCGCTACCCGGCCGACCTCGTCGGCCAGCCGGGCGAAATCGGCGGACAGGATCGACGGAGCGATCAGCGGCGACGTGGGCCGCGCGTGGGCGTGGGTTGCGGACATGCCGGTCAGCCTACTTTGAGTGCGGCAGCGAACATCGCGTCGGTCCCGTGCCGGTGCGGCCACAGCTGCACGTGCGGGCCGTCGCCGAGCCGGTCGGCGGGGGCGAACAGCGGCCGGGTGTCCAGGGCGGTGACGTTGTGCCGACGCACCGCGTCGGCCACCACGCCGACGGTCTCGGCCAGGTGCGGCGAACAGGTCGCGTAGAGCACCACCCCACCCGGCCGGGTCAGCCGGATGGCCGAGGCGAGCAGCTCGCGCTGCAGCCGGGTCAGTTCGGGCACGTCGGCGGGGCTGCGCCGCCAGCGCGCCTCGGGCCGGCGGCGCAGCGCGCCCAACCCGGTGCACGGGGCGTCGACGAGCACCCGGTCGAAGCCGGGTTCCAGCCCGGGGTCGCGGCCGTCGACCCGGTGCACCTCCACGCCGAGGCCGCGGGTGTTCTGCTCGACCAGGTCGGCGCGCCGCCCGGCCGGTTCGACGGCGGTGACCCGGGCGGTGCCCTGCCCGATGGCGGCCAGCAGCGCGGTCTTGCCGCCCGGGCCGGCGCACAGGTCCAGCCAGCGGCCGGTGTCGGGGCCGTCCAGCGGGGCCAGGGTCAGCGCGCGGGCCACCAGCTGGCTGCCCTCGTCCTGCACCAGCGCCCGGCCCTCGCGCACCGGTTCCAGCCGTCCGGGATCGCCGCCGGGCAGGTACACCGCGTACGGCGAGTACCGGCCGACGGTGCCGCCCACCTGCTCGGCGAGCTCGGCGGCGGTGAGCACGCCGGGCCGGGCGGCCAGGTGCACCGCGGGCCGGGCGTCGTCGCTGGCCAGCAGCTCCTCGAGTTCACCGGCGTCGGCGCCGAGCGCGTCGGCGAACGCCTGGGCGATCCAGCGCGGGTGGGCATGCCGGAAGGCGATGTGCCCGATCGGGTCGGCGTTCGGGTCGGGGGCGAGCTCGGCCACCCAGCCGGCCTCGTCGCGCTGCGCCACCTTGCGCAGCACGGCGTTGACGAAACCCGCTCGGGCCGAGTCGAATTCGATTGCCGCCTGCTCGACGGTGGTGGACACCGCGGCGTGCTGCTCGACCCGGGTGCGCAGCAGCTGGTAGGTGCCCAGCCGCAGCAGGTCCAGCAGCACCGGGTCGATCCGGTCCACCGGGCGGCCCGCGGCGTGCGCGATCACCGCGTCCAGCAGGCCGCGGGTACGGCAGGTGCCGTAGGCCAGTTCGGTGGCGAACGCCGCCTCCCGGCCGTGGATGCCGCGCTCGCGCAGCAGCGGCGGCAGCGCCAGGTTGGCGTAGGCGTCGCGCTCGGAGACCGCGCGCAGCACGTCGAAGGCGGCCCGGCGGGCCGGGTCGAGCGGACGGCGCCGCACCGGGCGGCGCGGGCCGCGGCGGTCACGGTCGTCGCGGTTGCGGCGCGGGGCACGGCCGGGGGTGCGCTTGCGGTTCTGCTCGGGTTTCTCGGTCATCGGGCGGAGGCGGTGTCGTCGAGGCGGGCGCCGCGGGCCCAGTCGGCGGCGTTCATCGGTTTCTTCCCGGGTGGCTGGACGGTGCCGAGCAGCACCGGCACGGTGGCGGTGCCGACGCGGACGGTGTTCTTGCCGACGGCGAGCCGGCCCGGCGGCAGCGGATCGACGGCGTCCTCGTCGACGGTGACCGGGCCGAGTTTGAGCCGCACGTCACCGATCATCGTCCATGCCCCCGGGTTGGGCGTGACCGCGCGGATGCGCCGCTCCACCACGTGGGCGGGCAGATCCCAGCGCACCCGGGCCGACTCCACGGTGACCTTGGGGGCCAGCGACACCCCCTCGGCCGGCTGCGGCACCGCGACCAGGGTGCCCTCGGCGATGCCGTCGAGGGTGCGCTCGAGCAGCGCGGCACCGGACTCGGCGAGCCGGCCGAGCAGTTCCCCGGCGGTGTCGGTGGGCCGGATCGGTTCGGTCACCACCCCGAACACCGGACCGGCGTCGAGTTCGCGCACGATACGGAACGTGGTGGCGCCGGTGACGGTGTCGCCGGCGGCGATCGCGGCCTGCACCGGCGCCGCGCCGCGCCAGGCGGGCAGCACCGAGAAGTGCAGGTTGATCCAGCCGTGCGGGGGCACGGCGAGCAGCTCGTCGCCGAGGATGGCCCCGTAGGCCACCACCGCGCAGCAGTCCGGGGCGTACCCGGCGATCTCGGCGACCGCCTCCGGGGCGTTCGGGTTCGGCGGTCGCAGCACCGGGATGCCGTGCTCGACGGCCAGCCGGGCCACCGGGGACGGCGCGGGTTTGCCCCGCCGTCCGGCCGCGGCGTCGGGCCGGGTCAGCACCGCCACCACCTCGTGGTGGGGCGACGCGATCAGCCGCCGCAGCGACGGCAGTGCGGGTTCGGGCGTACCGGCGAAGACGATGCGCACCGCGACAGTCTAGGGACTCGGCGCACCGGCCGACCGCACCCGCGGTGCCTCAGCCGATGTGCAGCGGGTCGATCTGCACCCGCACCGGCTCGGAGCGCTGCCGGGTGCTCAGCACCGCCACCGCGCGGCGCAGCGCCCCGGCCAGCGCCAGCCCGCCGCTGCGCGGCACCCGCACCAGCATCCGGTGCACCGGTCCGTCGGCGGGCAGACCGGGCGGGCGGCGCGCCCCCAGCGGCAGCTCGACCGGGCCGAGCGGTTCGGCCTCGGCGGGCAGCTCGGTGGCCTCCAGCAGTGCCGTCACCGCCGCCGGGGCGCCGTCCAGGGCGGCGATGTGCACCGCCGGCGGCAGCCCGACCTCGGCGCGGCCGTCGAGCTCGGCCTCGGCGTGGCCGACCGGGTCCCAGCGGATGAGCGCCTGCACGGTCGGCACCGCCGCCTCGGCGACCACCGCCACCACCCCGCCGTCACCGCGCGGTCGCACCAGCGCGGCGGCGGCCATCCAGCGGCGCAGGGTGTCCTCGGCCGCCCGCAGGTCCTGCCGGCCCAGCAGCGCCCAGGCGTCCAGCAGCAGTGCCGCGCCGTACCCGCCGGCGGCGACCGGTTCGGCGCCCGGGGTGGCGATGACCAGGGCGGGCCGGCCGTCCACCGCGCGCACCACGTTGTCCCCGCCGGAGGTGATCACGGCGGTGCCCGGGAACGCGCGGCCGAGTTCCTCGGCGGTGCGCCGGGCCCCGACGACGACGGCGCGCACCGCGTCCGATCCGCACCGGGCGCACCGCAGCCGCGGGTCGTGCCGGCCGCACCAGCGGCACACCGCGCCGGTGGTGTGCCGGTCGGGCAGCGACAGCGGGCCGGTGCAGTGCCGGCAGCGCGCCACGGTGCGGCACCGGTTGCAGGCCAGCGCCGGCACGTAGCCGCGGCGGGGCACCTGCACCAGCACCGGCGCCCCGGCCTGCAGCGCCGCGCGGGCGGCGCGCAGCGCCATCGACGGCAACCGGGCGGTGTGCGCGGCCGGGTCGCGCTCCTGCTCGTGCGGGCTGTCGTCGACGGCCAGCACCCGCGGGGCCCGGGCCCGCACCACCGGCCGGGCGGCGACCAGGTCGTGCGCCCAGCGGCTGCGCACCAGCGCCTGCGCCTCGGCGGTGCGGGCGTAGCCGCCGATCAGGGCCGCGCAGCGCAGCTGGTGGGCGCGCAGCATGGCCACCTCGCGGGCGTGCGGGTAGGGCGCGCGGGGCTCGGCGAGGGTGTCGTCGCCGTCGTCCCAGATCATCACCAGCCCGAGGTCGGCGACCGGGGCGAACACCGCGCTGCGGGTGCCGATCACCACCCGGGCCCGGCCGCGCAGCACCGAAAGCCAGCGCCGGTACCGCTGCGACGGGCCCAGCCCGGCCGACAGCGCCACCACCCGGTGCTCGTCGAGCAGCTCCACGGCGGCGGCGTGCAGCACGTCGACGTCGCGCTGGTCGGGTACCACGACGAGCACGCCGCGGCCGGTGCGGGCCACTACCGCGGCGGCCTCGGCCAGCCGCGCCGCCCACTGCTCGCCGGGCAGCGCCTGCCACACCGCGCGGGCCGCCCGGCCCTCGCGCAGGGCGGTCAGGAAGCCCTCGCCGCGCTGGTAGGCGGCCCAGCCGGCCGGGTCCGGCCCGGGGCCGTCGGGCAGCGGCGGCAGCTCCGGGGTCGGTTCGCGCTCGACGTTGGCGTGCCGCGGCGGCACCGCCAGCCGCAGCACGTCGGCCCGGGTGCCGGCGTAGCGGGCGGCCACCGCGTCGACGAGCCGGCGCACCTCCGGGGTGAGCACCCGCTCCGGCGAGACGACCCGCTCCAGCCAGCCGAGCCGGCCGGTGTGGTCGGTCTCGGAGCGGCGCTCCAGGATGAACGCGTCGACGAGCCGGCCGTGGAACCGCACCCGCACCCGCACCCCGGGCTGGGCGTCGTCGGACTGCTCGGCCGGCACCAGGTAGTCGAACTCGCGGTCCAGGTGCGGCACCTCGAGCAGCGGCAGCACGCGGGCGATCGGTTCGTGTTCGGCGGCGCTGCGGGCGGCGGTCACGTGTCCCGGGCGGCCCGGGCCGGGGCCCCGACGAAGAACCCGGCGCTGATCAGCAGCAGCGACGCCGCGTAGACCCACCAGATCGGCACGGCCAGCAGTTCGTTGCCGAACACGAACCGGTCGATGCCGATCATCGCGTCCGACACCGCGAAGCACACCGCGCCGGCCGCGGTGAGCGGGGTGGGCAGCCGGGCCAGCAGCGCGGCGCACACCATCGAGCCCAGCACCGCGATGTAGGCGGTCACCGGCAACGCCATCCCGTCGGCGAGCAGCCGCGGCCAGAACCACACCAGCAGCGCCAGGCAGCCCGCCACGGCCACGGCCACCGCGACCGCCCGGCCGCCGGTCGGGCGCGCCACCAGCGGCCACAGCGCGCCCAGGAAGCACAGGTGGGCGATCAGGAAGGCGGCCAGCCCGAGCACGAACGACGGCGGCCACCACGGCAGCGCCAGCAGGTAGTCACCGGCGGCCGAGCACAGCAGCGCGGCCACCAGCCAGCCGCGCTCGCGGCGCAGCGGGTGGGCGGCCGCGGCGACGGCCAGCAGCACCGCGGTGGCGGCCTTGACCGCCGGCTGCAGGTCGAACTGTCCGGTGAGCTCCGCGCCGGCCGGCAGCCGCAACGCGGTGATGATCAGGAACACGCCGTAGCCGATGGCGACGAGCAGGGCGCCGGCCCACGGCCACCGGGTGGCCGGCCGCCAGTACGGTGTCTGCGTGACCGTCGATGACAAGCCCGGGGTCGATCCCATTCTGCTGAAGGTACTTGAGGCGGTGCCGTTTCGGCTCGCTGTCGAGGAGGGCGTGGACGAGGCGCGCCGCCGGCTGGCCGAGCTGCCGCGGATGCCGGTGTTCGAGGAGGTGACCGCCGAGGACCGCACCGTCGAGGGCCCGGGCGGGCCGCTGCGGGTGCGGATCTACCGCCCGCCGTCGGCGCCGTCGCCGGCCCCGGTGGTGGTGTTCTTCCACGGCGGCGGCTTCGCGCTCGGTGACCTCGACACCCATGACGGCACCGCGCGCTGGCACGCCGCCCGGGCCGACGCCGTGGTGGTGTCGGTGGACTACCGGCTGGCCCCGGAGCACCCCTACCCCGCCGCCGTCGAGGACGCCCTGGCCGCGACCGCCTGGGTGGCCGGGCACGCCGCCGAGCTCGGCGTGGACGCCGGCCGGCTGGCGGTGGCCGGGGACTCCGCCGGCGGCACGCTGGCCGCCGTGGTGGCCCAGCAGGCCCGGGCCGGCCGGGCGCCGGCGCCGGTGTTCCAGCTGCTGTGGTACCCGGCGACGATGTGGGATCTGACGCTGCCGGCGATGACCGAGAACGCGCAGGCGCCGATCCTGGACGCGGCGGCGATCGCCGTCTTCGCCGAGTGGTACCTCGGCGAGGTGGACCTGGACCGGCTGCCCGCGGCGGTGGCGCCGGGCCGGGCCGAGGACCTGTCCGGCCTGGCGCCGGCCTGGATCGGGGTGGCCGGGCATGATCCGCTGCGCGACGACGGGGTGCGCTACGCCGAGCGGCTGGCCGCGGCCGGGGTGCCGGTGCAGTTGGACCGGGCCGACACGCTGGTGCACGGCTACGTCGCCTACGCCGGGGTGGTGCCGGCGGCCACCGAGGCCACCGAGCGGGGCCTGCGGGCGCTGCGCGCGGCGCTGCACGGCTGACGCCGACACGACGAGGGCGCGGTCGCCGGGCAGCGACCGCGCCCTTCGCGTCTGCGGGTCAGGGGATGCTCGAGCCGCGAACTAGATGGCGGCCTTGAGCGCGTCGACCTTGTTGGTGCGCTCCCAGGGCAGGTCGACATCGGTACGGCCGAAGTGGCCGTAGGCGGCGGTCGGCGCGTAGATCGGCCGCAGCAGGTCGAGGTCGCGGATGATCGCGCCCGGGCGCAGGTCGAAGACCTCGAGAATGGCCTTTTCGATCTTGGCCGGGTCGACGGTCTCGCTGCCGAAGGTCTCGACGAACAGGCCCACCGGCGCGGCCTTGCCGATCGCGTAGGCGACCTGCACCTCGATGCGCTCGGCCAGGCCGGCGGCGACGACGTTCTTGGCCACCCAGCGCATCGCGTAGGCCGCCGAGCGGTCCACCTTGGACGGGTCCTTGCCGGAGAAGGCGCCGCCGCCGTGGCGGGCCCAGCCGCCGTAGGTGTCGACGATGATCTTGCGGCCGGTCAGCCCGGCGTCACCCATCGGGCCGCCGAGCACGAACTTGCCGGTGGGGTTGACCAGCAGCCGGAAGTCGGAGGTGTCCAGGGTGGGGTGGTCCAGCTCGGCGAGCACGGTGTTGACCACCTTCTCCCGGATGTCGGGGGTGAGGGTGTTCTCCAGGTCCACCCCGGCGGCGTGCTGGGTGGACAGCACCACGGTGTCCAGCCGCACCGGCGTGGTCCCGTCGTACTGCACGGTGACCTGGGTCTTGCCGTCCGGGCGCAGGTAGTCCAGCACGCCGTTCTTGCGCACCTCGGTCAGCCGCCGCGCCAGCCGGTGGGCCAGCGCGATCGGCAGCGGCATCAGTTCCGGGGTGTCCTTGATGGCGTAGCCGAACATCAGGCCCTGGTCACCGGCGCCCTGCAGGTTCAGCGGGTCCTCCACGCCCTCGACGCGCACCTCGTGGGCGGTGTCGACGCCCTGGGCGATGTCCGGCGACTGCCGGCCGATGCCGATGTTGACGCCGCAGGTGGTGCCGTCGAAGCCCTTCTCCGACGAGTCGTAGCCGATCTCCAGGATGCGGTTGCGGACGGTGTCGGTGATGTCGGCGAACGCCTCCTTGGCGTTGGTGGTGACCTCACCGACGACGTGCACCTGCCCGGTGGTGACCAGCGTCTCGACCGCCACCCGGGACGCCGGATCCTGGGCCAGCAGCGAGTCCAGGATGGAGTCGCTGATCGCGTCGCAGATCTTGTCCGGATGCCCCTCGGTGACCGATTCGCTGGTGAACAACCGGGCTTTGCTCACGGTGTCGTCCCTTTCCGCTGAAGTCTCACAAATAGTTAGTTTGGCGAATTATATCGACGCCCGAGTGGCACCCAAGCGTGTCGACGCGCCGGGCGCAACCCTTTTACGCACGCGATCTTTTTATCCCTCACCCACGCCGGTTGTGCAGGAAGGCCACGATCGCGTCCACGATACGGCTCGCCATCAGCGTCTTCGACCCGTGTTCGAGCGCGGTCTCGGTGCCGTCGGCGGCCAGCAGCCAGCCGTCGTTGTGGTCGACCTCGAACGCGCGGTTCTCCCCCACGGCGTTCACCACGAGCAGGTCGCAGCCCTTGCGCCGGAGCTTGGCCCGGGCGTAGTGCAGCACGTCGCCGTGCGCGTCGCCGGTCTCGGCGGCGAACCCGACGATGGCGCGCATGTTGGGCAGCTGCCCCGCGGCACGGGCCCGCACCACCCCGGCGAGCACGTCGTCGGTGCGGGTGAGCTCGATGACCGGGGCGGGGGCGTCGGGGTCGCTGGACTTCTTGATCTTGCTGGTGGCCGCCTGCACGGGCCGGAAGTCGGCGACCGCGGCGGCCATCACCAGCACGTGCGCCTCCGGGGCGTGCTTGGTGACCGCGTCGCGCAGCTGGGCCGCCGAGCCGATGCGCTCGACGTGCACCCCGGCCGGGTCGGCCAGCCCCGCGGTGTTGCCGGCGATCAGGGTGACCTCGGCGCCGCGCTGGGCGAGCACCCGGGCCAGGGCGTAGCCCTGCTTGCCGGAGCTGCGGTTGCCGATGAAGCGGACCGGGTCGATGGGTTCGCGGGTGCCGCCGGCGGTGACGAGCACCCTGGTCCCGGCCAGGTCGTAGGGCAGGGCGTCGGCCCGCTCGAGCAGCAGCGTCGCCAGGGTGGCGATCTCCTCCGGCTCGGGCAGCCGGCCGGGGCCGGAGTCGGCGCCGGTGAGCCGGCCGGAGGCGGGTTCGAGGACGACCGCGCCGCGGCGGCGCAGCGTGGCCACGTTCTCCACGGTGGCCGGGTGCTGCCACATCTCGGTGTGCATAGCCGGGGCGAACAGCACCGGACATCGCGCGGTGAGCAGGGTCGCGGTGAGCAGGTCGTCGGCCCGGCCGGTGGCGGCGCGGGCCAGCAGGTCGGCGGTGGCCGGGGCGACGACGACGAGGTCGGCCTGCTGGCCGAGCCGCACGTGCGGCACCTCGTCGACGTCGGCGAAAACCCCGGTCTGCACCGGCTGGCCGGAGAGGGCCTCGAAGGTGGCGGTGCCGACGAACCGCAGCGCGGACTCGGTCGGGACGACCCGGACCGAGTGGCCCGCCTCGGTGAGCTGCCGCACGAGCGAGCAGGCCTTGTAGGCCGCGATCCCTCCGGCGACGCCTACGATGATCCGCTTACGTTCTGCCACGCGGGCCGCTTACTCGCCTTCGGTGTGCTCGAGCAGGTCGGCGTGGATCTCGCGGAGCGCGATCGACAGCGGCTTCTCGTGCAGGCCGGGCTCCACCAGGGGGCCGACGTACTCGAGGATGCCGTCACCGAGCTGGTTGTAGTAGTCGTTGATCTGACGCGCCCGCTTGGCGGCGAAGATCACCAGCGCGTACTTGCTCGAGACGCGCTCCAGCAGCTCGTCGATCGGCGGGTTGGTGATCCCCAGCGGCTCGTCGTAGACGCCGACCGCCTTGTCGATCTCGTCGACGGAGTGCTTGGCGTCGGCGTGCTGAGTGGTCACGAAGGATTCTCCTGACAGTGTCGCGTGGGATGCTCGATGGCTCGATGTCCGTTGTGCGGGGCCAAATCGCGCGCGGGCGGGTGCGCGGTTATCGGTTGCCCACCAGCAAGGATACCAATTCCGCGCACGCCGCCTCCAACTCCGCGTTGACGACCACCCGGTCGAAGTCGCCCTGGGCGGCCAGCTCCTCCCGAGCGGTCTGCAGCCGGCGGGCGATGATCTCCGGGGACTCGGTGCCCCGCCCCGTCAGCCTCGCCTCGAGCACCTCCCAGCTCGGCGGCGCCACGAAGACCGTGGTGGCCTCCGGCATCGCGCGCTTGACCGCTCGGGCCCCGGCCAGATCGACCTCGATGAGGACCGGGCGGCCCGCCTGCACCGCCTCGCGGACGGGTTCGGCGGGCGTGCCCGAACGGTGCAGACCACCGTGGATCTCCGCCCATTCCAGCAGCGCACCGGAGTCGATGAGGTGCTGGAACTGATCGGCGGTGACGAACCGGTAGTCGACGCCGTCGACCTCACCGGGGCGGGGCGCCCGGGTGGTGGCGGAGACGGAGAAGAACAGGTCGGGCACCCGCTCGCGCAGACAGCGCACCAGGGTGGACTTCCCGACACCGGCGGGACCGGACAGCACGAGCACCCGTCCGGCCCCCCGGCCGGTCTTCACCGGGCCCGCCACTCAGGCCTGGTCGAACTTTTCCAGCAGGGCCTTGCGCTGGCGGTCGCCCAGGCCGCGCAGCCGGCGGGTCGGGGCGATCTCGAGCTCGGTCATGATCTCCTGCGCCTTGACCTTGCCCACCTTGGGCAGCGCCTCGAGCAGCGCGGAGACCTTCATCTTGCCCAGGACCTCGTCGGTCTCGGCATCCTTGAGCACCTGCTTGAGGGTGGTGCCACCGCGCTTGAGCCGATCCTTGAGCTCGGCACGGGCTCGACGTGCGGCAGCAGCCTTCTCCAACGCGGCCGCGCGCTGTTCGTCGGTCAACTGGGGAAGGGCCACGGGTTCCTCCGTCTCTCGCCTATCAACTTGGGCCCAATCGCTTGGGCACTCAACCTTAGTTGTGTCTCGACCGGTGCTGAACCGGCCAGCGACGACGACCGTACCCACGCATTCTGACGAAAGCGAACCCCACCCCCGGCGATCGACGCCGAAACCCCAGCGTGTAGGGGGCGCCGCGGCGACCCGCCCGGGAGCGCGGAATTATGCCAAATTTGCTGCACGCCCCGGATTCAGCACCGAATCCGCTGGTCGTAGCCGTTTTTGCGGGGTAGCTCGGCGATGCCGTCGCCGCGCGTGCCGAACCGGCCGCCGCACCCGGTGGCGCGGCGGTGCCGGTTCGAGAAATTTCTGCTGGTCACGGCGTGTCGGGCGTGTCGCGAACACCACGTGTCACAACCGTCACACCCGGTCGCTCAGGCCAGATACGCGACTTCGTCGCTCAGGCCAGATACGCGACTTCGTCGCTCAGGCCAGATACGCGACTTCGTCGCGGAGCCGCTCGGCGGCGGCCCGCACCGCCGCCGGGTCCGGCCCGGCGCGCAGCACCTCCCGGGACACCGCGGGCAGCAGCTGCCCGCGCGCGGCCCCACCGAGCCCGCCGAGCGCCTCGGGACGCCCACCCTGGGCTCCCACCCCGGGGACGAGCACCGGGCCGCCCAGCGCGCTCACATCGGGCGGATCGGACAGCGTCGCGCCGACCACCACCCCGACCGGGCCGAGCGGCTCCCCCGCGGCCCGGCCGGCCTCCCGGTTGACCGCGGCGGCGGCGTCGACGATCGACTGCGCCACGGTGCGCCCGTCGGGCAGCACCGCACGCTGCACGCTCGCCCCCTCCGGGTTGGACGTGGCCGCCAGCACGAACACCCCGCGGCCGTTGGCCAGCGCGGTGTCCAGCAGTGGGCGCAGCGAGCCGAAGCCCAGGTACGGCGAGGCGGTGACGGCGTCGGCGGCCAGCGGCGAGTCGCCGGCCCAGGCCTGCGCATAGGCCGCCATGGTGGAGCCGATGTCACCGCGCTTGGCGTCGGCCAGCACCACCACCCCGGATGCGCGCAGCGCGGCGATGGTGTCCTCGAGCACCGCCAGCCCGGCCGAGCCGTACGCCTCGAAGAACGCCACCTGCGGCTTGACCACCGCCAGGCCGGCGAACGCCGCCACGCAGATCTCGGCGAACCGACGCAGCCCGTCGGCGTCGACGGTCAGCCCCCAGGCCCGCAGCAGCTCCGGGTGCGGGTCGATGCCGCAGCACAGCGGCCCGCGGGCTGCCATCGCGGCGGCCAGCCGGCTGCCGAACCCCGCCACCGCTAGCCGCCCACGACGTCGTGCAGATCCTGCAGCGGCATCACCCCGACGTTGCCGCGCATGGCCGCCTCGATGCCCTGCACGGCCGCCGAGGCGCCCTGCACGGTGGTCACGCACGGGATGCTCATCGACACCGCCGCCGAGCGGATCTCGTAGCCGTCGCGGCGCGGGCCGGAGTTGCCGTACGGGGTGTTGACCACCAGGTCGACCTCGCCGGCCAGGATGGCGTCCACCGCCGACTGCGCAGGCCGGCCGTCACCCGGCTCCTCGAAGTGCTTTCGCACCACGTCGCAGGGAATCCCGTTGCGGCGCAGCATCTCCGCGGTGCCCTCGGTGGCCAGTACCCGGAAGCCCAGGTCGGCCAGGCGCTTGACCGGGAACACCAGCGAGCGCTTGTCCCGGTTGGCCACCGACACGAAGACGGTGCCGCTGGTGGGCAGCGACCCGTAGGCCGCGGTCTGGCTCTTGGCGAAGGCGGTGCCGAAGTCGTGGTCGATGCCCATCACCTCGCCGGTGGACTTCATCTCCGGGCCCAGCAGCGAGTCGATCTGGGCGCCGTCGGCGCGCCGGAACCGGTGGAAGGGCAGCACGGCCTCCTTCACCGCGATCGGCGCGTTGCGCGACGGGCTGGCGCCGTCCCCGGCGGCCGGCAGCATGCCCTCCCTGCGCAGCTCGGCGATGGTGGCGCCGAGCATGATCCGGGCGCACGCCTTGGCCAGCGGCACCGAGGTGGCCTTGGACACGAACGGCACCGTGCGGCTGGCGCGCGGGTTGGCCTCCAGCACGTAGAGCACGTCGTCCTTGAGGGCGAACTGCACGTTGAGCAGCCCCACCACGCCGATGCCGTGCGCGATGGCCTCGGTGGCGCGCCGCACCGCCTCGACGTCGCTGCGGCCCAGGGTGACCGGCGGCAGCGCACAGGCCGAGTCGCCGGAGTGGATGCCGGCCTCCTCGATGTGCTCCATCACCCCGCCGATGTAGACCTCGGTGCCGTCGCACAGCGCGTCGACGTCGATCTCGATCGCGTCCTCGAGGAAGCGGTCCACCAGCACCGGGTGCTCCGGCGAGAGCTGGGTGGCGCGGGTGATGTAGTCCCGCAGCGTCTGCTCGTCGTAGACGATCTCCATGCCGCGGCCGCCCAGCACGTAGCTCGGCCGCACCAGCACCGGGTAGCCGATGTCGGCGGCGATGGCGCGGGCCTGCTCGAAACTCGTCGCGGTGCCGAACTTCGGCGCCGGCAGCCCGGCCCGGGTGAGCACCTCGCCGAACTGGCCGCGGTCCTCGGCCAGGTCGATGGCCTCCGGGCGGGTCCCGACGATGGGCACCCCGGCGTCGGCCAGCCGCGCCGCCAGCCCCAGCGGGGTCTGGCCGCCGAGCTGCACGATCACCCCGACCACACCGGGACCGCCCGCCCCGGAGGCGGATTCGGCCCGGTAGACCTCCAGCACGTCCTCGAAGGTCAGCGGTTCGAAGTAGAGCCGGTCGGCGGTGTCGTAGTCGGTGGAGACCGTCTCCGGGTTGC
>NZ_CALDGS010000057.1 GCF_937941905.1 uncultured Mycolicibacterium sp.
GACCGCGCCGGCGATGGTGCCGCCGGTGTCGATCATGTCGTCGGTCAGCACGCAGGTCTTGCCCTTGACCTCGCCGACCACCCGGTTCGACTTGACCTGGTTGGGGACCATCGGGTCGCGGGTCTTGTGGATGAACGCCAGCGGCACCCCGCCCAGGGCGTCGGCCCACTTCTCGGCCACCCGCACCCGGCCGGAGTCGGGGGATACCACGACCAGGTCCTCGTCGGCGTAGTTCTCGGCGATGTAGCCGGTGAGCAGCTTCTGGGCGCGCATGTGGTCCACCGGCCCGTCGAAGAAGCCCTGGATCTGGTCGGTGTGCAGGTCGACGGTGATGATCCGGTCCGCGCCGGCGGTGCGCAGCAGGTCGGCCACCAGCCGGGCCGAGATCGGCTCGCGGCCGCGGTGCTTCTTGTCCTGGCGGGCGTACGGATAGAACGGCAGGATCGCCGTGATCCGCTTCGCCGAGCCCCGCTTGAGCGCGTCGAGCATGATGAGCTGCTCCATCAGCCACTTGTTCAGCGGCGCGGGGTGGCTCTGCAGCACGAATGCGTCGCAGCCGCGGACCGACTCCTCGAACCGGACGAAGATCTCGCCGTTCGCGAAGTCCCGCGCGGTCTGCGCGGTGACCGGAACATCGAGTTCCTTGGCCACCTGCTCGGCGAGCTCGGGGTGCGCTCGGCCCGAGAAGAACATCAGGTTTTTACGGTTGTCAGTCCACTCGGTGCCCACTGATTTCGCCGCCCTTACCGGTTCGCCCGATCGATGCCGGAGCCAATGGTACGTAGTCTCGCGCGCGGCCTGCGTCCGGGTGGCCCGAACAGCGGAAATCGGTGATCCGGGTCACTGCCCGGCGGACTTCCTGGCGCGCTGCGCGGCCTCCGCCGACGGGGTGCCGGGTCGTTTGCGCAGCACCCAGTCCTCGATGTTGCGCTGCGGGCCGGCCGAGACGGCCAGCGCGCCCGGCGGCACGTCCTCGCGCACCACGGTGCCGGCCCCGGTGTAGGCGCCGTCCCCGACGGTGACCGGGGCGACGAACATGGTGTCGCTGCCGGTGCGCACGTAGGAACCGATCCGGGTGCGGGCCTTGTTCACCCCGTCGTAGTTGACGAACACGCTGGACGCGCCGATGTTGCTGTGCTCGCCGATGTCGGCGTCGCCGACGTAGGTCAGGTGCGGCACCTTGGTGCCGGTGCCGATGGTGGCGTTCTTGGTCTCCACGAACGCGCCGAGCTTGCCCTCGGCGCCGAGCACGGTGCCCGGCCGCAGGTAGGTGAACGGGCCGACGGTCGCCCCCGGCCCGATGGTCGAGTCGCTGCCGTGGGTGCGGCACACCGTGGCCCCGTCGCCGACGGTGACGCCGGACAGGGTGGTGTCCGGGCCGATGTCGCAGCGCTCGCCGATGCTGGTGCCGGCCAGCAGCTGGGTGCCCGGCCGCACCACGGTGTCGCGGCCGATCCGCACGTCGGCGTCGATCCAGGTGGTGGCCGGGTCGATGACGGTGACCCCGGCCAGCTGGTGGGCGGTGACGATGCGCCGGTTGAGTTCGGCGGCCAGTTCGGCCAGCTGCACCCGGTCGTTGACCCCGGCCAGCAGCACGGGGTCGGCGACGTGTTCGGCGCGCACGGTCCGGCCGTCCTCGCGCAGGATGGCGATGACGTCGGTCAGGTACCGCTCGCCCTGGGCGTTGTCGGTGTGCAGCCGGCCCAGCGCCGAGCGCAGGGCGGCCGAGTCGAAGGCGTACACCCCGCCGTTGACCTCGCGGATGGCGCGCTGCTCGGCGGTGGCGTCGCGGTGCTCGACGATGGCGGCCAGCCCGCCGTCCGCGGTGCGCACGATGCGGCCGTAGCCGGTGGGGTCCTCGACGGTGGTGGTGAGCACGGTGGCCGCGGCGCCGTGCGCGACGTGGCCGGCGACCAGCGCCTGCAGCGTCGCGGCGTCGAGCAGCGGCACGTCGCCGGCGGTGACCACGACGGTGCCGGAGAACTCCTCGGGCAGCGCCGACAGCCCGCACTCGGTGGCGTGCCCGGTGCCGTGCTGTTCGTCCTGCACCGCGATGTCGATGCGCCGGCCGAGCTGTTCGGCCAGGTCGGTGACCACCGGGACGATCCGGTCGCGCTGGTGGCCGAGCACCACCACGATGCGGCGCGGGTCGAGCGCGGCGACCGCGTCCAGCACGTGGTGCAGCATGCTGCGGCCGGCCAGGGTGTGCAGCACCTTGGGGACGTCGGAGCGCATGCGGGTGCCCGCGCCGGCGGCCAGGATCACGACCGCGGCCTCGGTGGATGACGTCATCGCCTTCCTCGATTCCTCTCCCGGCTCGGCCCGCTCTCCCCGCGAGCCCCTCCCCGCGGCCCCCTCTCCGCGAGCGACCGCGTCTGTACGCCGACACGCCGTGATCAGCGGTGATTTCGCGGTCGGTCACATGCGGGCGATCGGCCGGTTCCGCTCCGTCGCCAGGGCTCGAACCTGAACTCTCAGAACCAAAATCTGATGTGCTGCCAATTACACCACGACGGATTGTCCGCACAGAGACTCTAGTCCAAGCCGATACCCTTGCCGTGTGGCAGCGCCTGAGAAAGAGGTGCGGGCACCCCGCGCCCGGATGTCCGGCAACGAGCGGCGGCAGCAGCTGATCGAGATCGCCAAGTCGCTGTTCGCCGAGCGGGGCTACGACGGCACCTCGATCGAGGAGATCGCCCAGCGTGCCAACGTCTCCAAGCCGGTGGTCTACGAGCACTTCGGCGGCAAGGAGGGCCTGTACGCGGTGGTGGTGGACCGGGAGATGTCGGCGCTGCTCGACGCCATCACCTCCTCGCTGACCAACAACCGCTCGCGGGTACGCATCGAGCGGGTGGCACTGGCGCTGCTGACCTACGTCGAGGAGCGCACCGACGGGTTCCGCATCCTGATCCGCGACTCCCCGGCGGCGCTGACCTCGGGTACCTACTCCACGCTGCTCAACGACGCGGTCAACCAGGTGTCGTCGATCCTGGCCAACGACTTCTCCCGGCGCGGCCTGGACCCGGAGATGGCGCCGCTGTACGCCCAGGCGCTGGTCGGCATGGTGTCGATGACCGCCCAGTGGTGGCTGGACGTGCGCGAGCCGAAGAAGGAAGTGGTGGCCGCGCACCTGGTCAACCTGTGCTGGAACGGGCTGACCCACCTCGAGGCCGCGCCGGTGCTGCAGGACGAGCTCGAGCAGCGCGACCGGGACTGACCAGGCCCCCGGGGCAGGCGTCGGTCACCGCCTAGGATGGAAGCATCATGACCGCATCGGGGCACCCCCCTGTCCAAACCCCGATTGCGGGGCTGGTGGAGCTGGCGCTTCGCGACCCGTCACTGCAGGATGTCGCCGCCAAGGCCGCCGACCGCCCGGCCGATTTGGCGCTGGTGGGCCCCGCGTCCGCACGGGTGTTTGTCGCAGCCGCACTCGCACAGTCCGGGCCACTGCTGGTGGTCACCGCGACCGGGCGCGAGGCCGACGATCTGACCGCCGAACTCAAGGGCGTCTACGGCGACGAGGTCGCCATGTTCCCGTCCTGGGAGACGCTGCCGCACGAACGGCTGTCACCGAGCGTGGAGACCGTCGGCGCCCGGCACATGGTGCTGCGCCGGCTGGCCGACCCCACCGACGCCCGGCTCGGCCCGCCGCTGCGCGTCGTGGTGGCCGCCGCCCGCTCACTGGTGCAACCGATGCCGCAGCGGCCCGGCGGGGTGCTCGACATCGAGCCGGTGATCCTGTCCGTCGGCGACGAGGCGGACTTCGACGAGGTGATCGCCCGGCTGGTCGGGCTGGCCTACACCCGGGTGGACATGGTGGC
This sequence comes from uncultured Mycolicibacterium sp., assembly GCF_937941905.1. Lineage (GTDB taxonomy): Bacteria > Actinomycetota > Actinomycetes > Mycobacteriales > Mycobacteriaceae > Mycobacterium. The sequence continues at coordinate 3,822 of NZ_CALDGS010000057.1, forward strand.
CCGGCGCGGCGAGTTCGCGGTGCGCGGCGGCATCCTCGACGTGTTCCCGCCCACCGCCGAACATCCGGTGCGCATCGAGTTCTGGGGCGACGAGGTCTCCGAGATGCGCATGTTCGCCGTCGCCGACCAGCGCTCCATCCCGGAACTTTCGGTCGACACCGTGATCGCGGTGCCGTGCCGGGAACTGCTCATCACCGACGAGGTGCGCGAGCACGCCGCCGAACTGGCCCGGCAGCACCCGAAGCGGGAGAACACGCTGCCCGGCACCGTGCCGGACATGCTGGCCAAGCTCGCCGAGGGCATCCCGGTCGACGGGATGGAGGCGCTGCTGCCGCTGTTGCAGCCCGGTGAGCTCTCGCTGCTGGTGCAGCACCTGCCGGCGGGCACCCCGGTGCTGGTGTGCGACCCGGAGAAGGTGCGCACCCGCGCCGCCGACCTGATCAAGACCGGCCGGGAGTTCCTCGAGGCGTCCTGGTCCACCGCCGCGATCGGTGGCGACGCCCCGATCGACCTGGAGGCCCTCGGGGTGTCCGGGTTCCTCGACCTCGACGAGGCCCGGGACCGCGCCGTGGCGGCCGGGCACCCGTGGTGGACGCTGACCCAGCTGGCCGCCGAGTCGGCGATCGAACTGGACCTGCGGCCCGCCCCGTCGGCGCGGTCGCAGACCGCCATCGGCGAGATCTTCGCGATGCTGCGCGCCCACGTGGCCACCGGCGGGTACGCCGCGGTGGTCACCCCGGGCACCGGCACGGCCCAGCGCGTCCGCGAGCAGCTGGCCGAATCCGAGGTTCCCGCAACACTTCTGGAGCCGGGCGCGGCACCGCAGCCCGGTGTGGTGGGGGTGCTCAAGGGGCCGTTGCACAGCGGGCTGGTGCTGCCCGGGGTCAACCTGGTGATCGTCACCGAGACCGACCTGACCGGGCACCGGGTCACCGCGCAGGAGGGTCGCAAGCTGGCGGCCAAGCGGCGCAACGTCGTCGACCCGCTGGCGCTCAAGGCCGGCGACCTGGTGGTGCACGACCAGCACGGCATCGGCCGGTTCCTGGAGATCACCGAGCGGGTGGTGGGCGGGGCGCGCCGCGAGTACGTGGTGCTGGAGTACGCCTCCAACCGGCGCGGCGGCGGCACCGACAAGCTCTACGTGCCGATGGACTCGCTGGACCAGCTGTCCCGCTACGTCGGCGGCGAGTCGCCGAGCCTGTCCAAGCTCGGCGGCAGCGACTGGGCCAACACGAAGAACAAGGCGCGCAAGGCCGTTCGCGAGATCGCCGCGGAGCTGGTGCAGCTGTACGCCAAGCGGCAGGCCTCGCCGGGGCACGCCTTCGGCCCGGACACGCCGTGGCAGGCCGAGATGGAGGACGCGTTCGGGTTCACCGAGACCGTCGACCAGTTGACCGCCATCCAGGAGGTCAAGGCCGACATGGAGAAGCCGGTCCCGATGGACCGGGTGATCTGCGGCGACGTCGGCTACGGCAAGACCGAGATCGCGGTGCGCGCGGCGTTCAAGGCGGTGCAGGACGGCAAGCAGGTGGCGGTGCTGGTGCCCACCACGCTGCTGGCCGACCAGCACCTGCAGACCTTCACCGCCCGGATGGCGGGATTCCCGGTGACCATCAAGGCGCTGTCGCGGTTCACCACCCCCGCCGAGAGCCGCGCCATCCTGGAGGGGATGCGCGACGGCAGCGTCGACATCGTCATCGGCACCCACCGGCTGCTGCAGACCGGGGTGACCTGGAAGGACCTCGGCCTGGTCATCGTCGACGAGGAGCAGCGCTTCGGCGTGGAGCACAAGGAGCACATCAAGTCGATGCGCACCCACGTCGACGTGCTCACCATGAGCGCCACCCCGATTCCGCGCACCCTGGAGATGGCGCTGGCCGGCATCCGCGAGATGTCGACCATCCTCACCCCGCCCGAGGAGCGCTACCCGGTGCTGACCTACGTCGGCCCGTACGACGAGAAGCAGGTCGCCGCGGCGCTGCGGCGCGAGCTGATGCGCGACGGGCAGGCGTTCTACATCCACAACCGGGTGCGCACCATCGACCAGGCCGCCGCCAAGGTCAAGGAACTGGTGCCGGAGGCCCGGGTGGTGGTCGCGCACGGCCAGATGCCCGAGGAGCAGCTGGAGAAGACCGTCGAGGGCTTCTGGAACCGCGAGTACGACATCCTGGTGTGCACCACGATCGTCGAGACCGGCCTGGACATCTCCAACGCCAACACGCTGATCGTGGAGCGCGCCGACACCTTCGGGCTCTCGCAGCTGCACCAGCTGCGCGGCCGGGTGGGCCGCAGCCGGGAGCGTGGCTACGCCTACTTCCTGTACTCGCCGGACAAGCCGCTGACCGAGACCGCCTACGACCGGCTGGCCACCATCGCCCAGAACAACGAGCTGGGCGCGGGCATGGCGGTGGCCATGAAGGACCTCGAGATCCGCGGTGCCGGCAACGTGCTCGGCGTGGAGCAGTCCGGGCACGTGGCCGGGGTCGGCTTCGACCTGTACGTGCGGCTGGTGGGGGAGGCGGTGGAGGCCTACCGCGCCGCGGTGGACGGCAAGACCGTCACCACCCAGGAGCCCAAGGACGTCCGCATCGACCTGCCGGTCGACGCGCACCTGCCGCCGGACTACATCGCCGGCGACCGGCTGCGCCTGGAGGCCTACCGCCGGCTGGCCGCCGCCCCCGACGACGCCGGGATCGACGCCGTGGTCGAGGAACTCGTCGACCGCTACGGCCCGCTGCCGGAGCCGGCGGTGCGGCTGGTGGCGATGGCGCGGCTGCGGCTGCTGTGCCGGCGCTACGGCGTGACCGAGGTGAGTGCGGTGTCGGCCACCACGGTGCGGCTGTCGCCGCTGGAACTGGCCGACTCCCAGCAGATCCGGCTCAAGCGGCTGTATCCCGGCGCGAGCTACCGGGCCACCACCAACACCGTGGCGGTGCCGATTCCGCGCGACGGCGACGGCATCGGCGCGCCGCGCATCCGGGACGAGGCTCTGGTACAGATGGTGGCCGGGCTGCTGCTCAACCTCGACGCACAGGCCGAGCATGCCGACATCTCGAAGTACGGAGGCAACACGGTGAGCGACGACCAACGGAAGCCGCGATGACCGTCGTCCTGGTCGATCCGCGCCGGCCGGCGCTGATCCCGGTGGAGGCGGTCGAACTGCTCACCGGGGACGTCCAGTACACCGAGGAGATCCCGATCCGGGTGCCCTGGTCACTGCCGTCGGCGCGGCCGTGGCTGGCCGACGCGGGCGACACACCGGCCCCGGTGCTGCTGTCGTCGGACCGCGACCACCCCGCGGTGCAGGCCCGGCTGGCCGCCGGCGAGCGGCTCATCGCCGCGCCGGACCCGCTGCCGGGGGAGCGGCTGCTCGACGCGGTGGCGATGATGGACCGGCTGCGCACCGACGGGCCGTGGGAGAGCGAGCAGACCCACGAGTCGCTCTGCCGCTACCTGCTCGAGGAGGCCTACGAGTTGTTCGACGCGGTGCGCGACGGCGACCCCGGCCAGCTGTGCGAGGAGCTCGGGGATCTGTTGCTGCAGGTGCTGTTTCACGCCCGCATCGCCGAGGACGCGGCCGAGGGGGCGTTCGGCATCGACGACGTGGCCGACGCGCTGGTGCGCAAGCTGGGCAACCGGGCCCCGGCGGTGCTGTCCGGCCAGTCGGTGTCGCTGGAGGAGCAGCTGGCCCAGTGGGAGGAGCGCAAGGCCCGCGAGAAGGCGGCCCGGGCGCGCGCCGCGGGCCGCAGCTACACCTCGCTGATGGACGGGGTGCCCACGGCGCTGCCGGCGCTGGCGCTGGCCGCCAAGGCCGTCGCCCGCGCCGAACAGGGCGGGGTGCCGGAGGATCTCATCCCCAAGGCGATCCGCCGGCTGGCCGGTGACGGGGACAAGGACTTCGAGCACATCGTGCGCAACGGGGTACTCGACTTCATCGACACGGTGCGCCGGGCCGAGGCGGCCATCGCCGCGGCCCGCGGCGCCGATGCCGAGCTCGACGAGGTGGTGTCGCTGGACGGCATCGACGCCGACGAGTGGCGGGCGCACTGGCCGGCCGGAGACGGGTCAGCCGAACAGCGTTGAGCCCCAGTAGGCGTCGGGGTCGCCCTCGGGCACCCCGGGCGGGCAGGCGAACACCGCGCTGCCGGTGTGCACGATGTACTCGTTGAGCAGATCCTTGCGGGCCAGCTCGGCCTGCATCGGGATGAACTGCTTGACCGGGTCGCGCACGAACGCGATGAAGAACAACCCGGCGTCGAGGTGGCCGAACCCGTCGGTGCCGTCGGTGAAGTTGTAGCCGCGGCGCAGGATCTCGATCCCGCCGAGGTGCTCGGCCGACGCCAGCCGCACGTGTGCGTTCGGGTCGATCAGCGGGTTGTCGTCCTTGTCCTTGAGCTCGAAGTCCAGCGGGGCGAACTCGTCGACGAACCCGATCGGCGCGCCGGTGCCCTTCTCCCGGCCGAACACCCGCTCCTGCTCCTGCAGGGTGGTGCGGTCCCACAGCTCGATGCGCATCCGGATGCGCCGCGCCACCAGGTAGGTGCCGCCGGTCAGCCAGTCCGGGCCGTCGCCGGCGTTCACCCACACGCTGCGGTTGAGCTTGGCGGTGTCCTCGGCCTTGATGTTGCGGGTACCGTCCTTGAACCCGAACAGGTTTCGCGGTGTCTCCTGTTCGCGGGTGGTCGACGAGGTGCGGCCGAACCCGAGCTGCGACCAGCGCACCGCCACCGTGCCGAAGCCGACCCGGGCCAGGTTGCGCACCGCGTGCACCGCGACCTGGGGGTCGTTGGCGCAGGCCTGGATGCAGATGTCGCCGCCGCAGCGGTTCGGGTCCAGCGACTCGTTGGGGAACTTCGGCAGGTCGGCCAGCTGTGCGGGCCGCTGGGCCGCGATGCCGAACCGGTCCACCCCGTCCTTGACGAAGAACGACGGCCCGAACCCGATGGTCAGGGTCAGCGCCGAGGGCGGCAGCCCCAGCGCCTCGCCGGTGTCCTTCGGCGGCGAGTACAGCCCGCCGCCCACCGCGCCGTCCGGGAACGCCTCCTGGCCGCGGGTCATCCGCTCGGCCATCGCGGTCCACTCCCGCAGCAGTTCGACGACGTCCTCCCGGCGGTCGGTGGTGACGTCGAACGCGGCGAAGTGCAGCCGGTCCTGCGCCTCGGTGACGATGCCGGCCTGGTGCTCGCCGCGGAACGGGACCGGCGCGGCGAGGTGCTCGGTCCCGGCCGGGGCGGCCGCGGTGGCGCGGCCGGCCCCGAACCCGGCACCGGCCGCACCCACGACCGCGGCGGTCACCCCGGCGGCGCCGAAGAGTTGGCGACGCGAGATGCCCTTGCGGTCGGATCCGTTGTCGTGCCGGTGGTTACTGCTGGGCGATGACACCTTGCACCTGGCTGACTTCCTTGCTCAGCGCGTCGATGGCGCGCGAGAGCTCCTGGCGCTGTTCCTCGGTCACCTTGTCGTAGGAGACGAACCCGTCGCCGTCGCGGTACTGCTCGAGCAGCTCCTCGACCTCCTCGAAGCGCTGGTCCACCCGCTTGCCCAGTTCGGGATCGCGCTCGTCGAGGATCGGCCGCACCGAGGCGACCGCGGTCTGGCTGCCCTGCAGGTTCGCGTTGAAGTCCCACAGGTCGGTGTGGCTGAAGATGTCCTCCTCGCCGGTGATCTTGCTGATCGAGATCTCGTCGAGCAGGCCCTGTGCGCCACCGGCGATCTGGGTGGAGTCGATGACGAAGTCGGGCGCCTTCACCCCGTCCTGCAGCTCCTTGACGTCGGCGACGAGCTGGTCGGCGATCTCGTTGGTGTCGGGCTGCAGCCCGTCGACCCACAGGTCCTTCTCCAGCCGGTGGAAGCCGGTCCAGCGCTGGCCCGGCTCCAGGTCGGCCTCGCGCAGGTCGATGCGCGGGTCGAGGTCGTTCGGGAACGACTCGGCGACCGGCTCGATGCGCTCGTAGTACACCCGGGCACGCGGGTACTGGTATTTGGCCGACTCGATGTCGCCGGCCTTGATCGCGGCGACGAACTCCTCGACCGCCGGGACCAGGGCGTCGACCTGGCTGACCACGTAGCGCTTGTAGCTCTCGGCGGCTTCCTTGAACTTGCCCTCGGTGTCGATCTGCACGGCCTCACCGGTGACGACGAAGTCGCCGCGGATGCCGTCGCCGATCATCCCGGGCCGGCACGAGTACTGGTAGGTGCCGGGCTGGGACAGCTGCACGATGAGCTTTCGCTGCAGGCCGGGGGAGATGTTCTCCACCTCGCCCATCACCCGGTCGCCGGCGCCGTAGATGTAGAACTCGGTGACCTTGCTGCCGTTGTTGGTGACGATGAAGGTGTTCGCGCCGGTGGTGCCCTCCGTGGCCGACAGCTCGCAGCTGTCGTCGGAGGCGCTGACGGTGAACTCCCTGGTGTCGTCGCCGGCCTCGGCGGACTCCTTCGGGGTGCAGCCGGCGATCGTCACGCCGACGGAGAAGGCGGCGGCAGCGGCGATACCCAGTCTGGCGATGTTGGTCACGGAGTGGTCCTTTCGGAGGAGGAAGTGGGTGCCGGGGCAGGGTCGGGGGTGCCGGCTGCGGTGCCGCGGCTCGGCCGGAGGAAGACCGCGAGCACGATGACGAGGTAGGCCAGCCACAGCGTGAACTGCAGCACGGTCGGGGTGGGGGTGATGTTGAAGATGCCCTGGACGATCTCGCCGTACCAGGCCGACCAGTTGAACCAGCCGGTGATGTCGAACAGCCTGGTGGCGCCGCCCGGTAGCCAGCCGACGGTCTGCAGGGCGCCGATCCCGTAGGACAGGATGCCGGCGGCCACCAGGACCAGGAACACCCCGGTGTAGGTGAAGAACCTGCCCAGGTCGATGCGGACCGCCCCGGCGTAGATGCCGTAGGCGATCGCGCCGGCCAGCAGGATCCCCAGGATCAGCCCGATCAGCGGCCAGGCGGTCTGCGCCTCGGCGTAGCCGACCATGAACAGCGCGGTCTCCACGCCCTCGCGGCCGACGGCCAGGAAGGCCAGCATCAGCACCGCGAGCCAGCCGCGCTCCAGCGCCTCGGACATCTTCGACCGCAGCTCACCGGACAGCCCGGCGGCCGCGGACTTCATCCACAGCACCATGGTGGTGACGATGACGACCGCGATCAGCGAGGCCACCCCGGCGATGGCCTCGGCGGCCAGCCCGGTGATGGTGTAGGCGCTGAGCTGGATCGCCAGGAACACCGTGACGGTCATCAGCACCGCCGCGCCGACGCCGAGCCACACCCAGCGCAGCGCGTCACGGCGGCCTGACTTGACCAGGAAGGCCACCAGGATGGTGACGACCATCGCGGCCTCGAGGCCTTCGCGGAGGCCGATCAGCCCGCTGCCGAACAGTTGCGCGGTGACGTTGGGCGCAGCGAGATACTGGATGGTCAGCGGTGCATCCGCGATGGCGGTCATGTCAGGGGTCCTCGCTCACCCGGTCTGGACGTTGCAGTAACCAAGGCTTGGTTTACCTTACCGAGAGTAACAGGTATCTGTAACCGAAAGTATGTTCGCCAGGAGCGGTACGCGGCGGACGCCGGTTCCGGCCCGTGGGACGATGGCTTACGACCGATACGGGTTGTGGGGAGTCAGGTGTCAGCGGTTCGATGGACGCGTGCGGGCGCGGTGCTCGGCGTCACGGCACTGGTGATGGCCGCGAGCTGTTCCTGGCAACTCGGGGTGCCCATCCCCGAGGGGGTGCCGCCGCCACCGGGCGACCCGGTGCCGGCCATCGACATCGACGCCCCGGGCCGGCCCGCCGACCAGCTGCACGACTGGGCCGCCGAGCGGGCCCCCAAGCTGGGCATCCCGGTCACCGCGCTGGAGGCCTACGCCTACGCCGCGCGGGTGGCCGAGGTGGTCAACCCGAAGTGCAAGATCGCCTGGACCACGCTGGCCGGGATCGGGATGGTGGAGAGCCACCACGGCACCTACAAGGGCTCGATGGTGTCCACCGACGGGTCGGTCACCCCGCCGATCCGCGGCATGCGGCTGGACGGCACCTCGGGCAACATGGAGATCCTCGACAGCGACGGCGGTGAGCTGGACGGCGACGCCGAGCTGGACCGGGCGATGGGCCCGATGCAGTTCATCCCGGAGACCTGGCGGCTCTACGGGGTGGACGCCAACAACGACGGCGAGATCAGCCCGGACAACATCGACGACGCCGCGCTGTCCTCGGCGGGGTACCTCTGCTACCGGGGCAAGGACCTGTCCACGCCGCGGGGCTGGATGAACGCGCTGCGCGCCTACAATGCGTCGGACCAGTACGCCCGTAAGGTGCGCGACTGGGCGACCGCCTACGCCAACGGGCACGCCCTCTGAGCGCAGCCGGGGCTCGCGGCTCTAGGCTCAGTGTCAAGCCGCAGACGTCGCACGACCAAGGAGACAGCATTGCCCATCATCGAGCAGGTCGGAGCCCGCGAGATCCTCGATTCGCGCGGCAATCCGACGGTCGAGGTCGAGATCGCCCTGACCGACGGTACCTTCGCCCGGGCCGCGGTGCCCTCCGGCGCCTCGACGGGTGAGCACGAGGCGGTCGAGCTGCGGGACGGCGGGTCCCGCTACGGCGGCAAGGGGGTGCAGAAGGCCATCAACGCGGTCCTCGACGAGATCGCCCCGGCCGTCATCGAGATGAGCGCCGACGATCAGCGGGTCATCGACCAGACCCTGCTGGACCTCGACGGCACCCCGGACAAGTCGCGGCTGGGCGCCAACGCCATCCTCGGCGTGTCGCTGGCGGTGGCCAAGGCCGCCGCGGAGTCGGCGGGGCTGCCGCTGTTCCGCTACATCGGCGGGCCGAACGCGCACATCCTGCCGGTGCCGATGATGAACATCCTCAACGGCGGCGCGCACGCCGACACCGGCGTGGACGTGCAGGAGTTCATGATCGCCCCGATCGGCGCGCCCTCGTTCAAGGAGGCGCTGCGCTGGGGCGCGGAGGTCTACCACTCGCTGAAGTCGGTGCTCAAGAAGCAGGGCCTGAACACCGGTCTCGGCGACGAGGGCGGGTTCGCCCCGGACGTGCCCGGCACCACCGCCGCGCTGGACCTGATCGCGCAGGCCATCGAGGGCGCGGGCTTCAAGCTCGGCCCGGACGTGGCGCTGGCGCTGGACGTGGCCGCCACCGAGTTCTACACCGCCGGTGAGGGCTACAAGTTCGAGAAGCAGACCCGCACCGCCGAGCAGATGACCGAGTTCTACCAGGGCCTGCTCGGCCAGTACCCGCTGGTGTCGATCGAGGACCCGCTGTCCGAGGACGACTGGGACGGCTGGGTGGCGCTGACCGCCGCCATCGGCGACCGCATCCAGCTGGTCGGCGACGACCTGTTCGTGACCAACCCGGAGCGGCTCGAGGAGGGCATCGCCAAGGGCGCGGCCAACGCGCTGCTGGTCAAGGTCAACCAGATCGGCACGCTGACCGAGACGCTGGACGCGGTGACCCTGGCGCACAACAGCGGCTACCGCACCATGATGAGCCACCGCTCGGGCGAGACCGAGGACACCACGATCGCCGACCTGGCCGTCGCGGTGGGCAGCGGCCAGATCAAGACCGGCGCCCCGGCCCGCAGCGAGCGGGTCGCCAAGTACAACCAGCTGCTGCGCATCGAGGAGACCCTCGGCGACGCCGCCCGCTACGCCGGCGACCTGGCCTTCCCGCGGTTCGAGGCCAAATAGCCGGTGCCCGAAGGCAAGCGGCCAGATTCGCGGCGGCGCGCCCCGGCCTCGAGGCCGGGCGGGCCGCGCGCGGACCGGCCGCATGCCAAGCGGGACCGACCGGGCGCGGCCGCGCCGCGGCGGGAACCCCGCGCGATCGAGCCACACCCCGACCCCGGGCACGACGGCGGGGCGGGGGCGTCGATCCGGCGGTTCATCGCCGAGCGGGCCGAGCGGCTCGCCGCGCAGCAGTCCGAGCAGCGGTTCGGCTCGGTGGCCCGGCGGGCGGCGATCCTGGCGGCGGTGGTCTGCGTGCTGACGCTGACCATCGCCGGCCCGGTGCGCACCTACTTCGCGCAGCGCACCGAGATGCGCCAGCTGGAGGCCACCGAGCGGGAGCTGCGGGCGCAGATCGCCGAGCTGGAGGAGAAGAAGCGCAGACTGTCCGATCCGGCCTACATCACCGCGCAGGCGCGGGAGCGGCTGGGTTTCGTGATGCCCGGTGACATCCCGTACCAGGTGCAGCTGCCGCCGACGGCCGACATCCCGGCCCCGGAGCCGGGGCCGCACGAGGCGCTCGCACCCAGCGACGAGCCCTGGTACACCGCCCTGTGGCGGACCATCGCCGATGAGCCGCACGGGGTTTCGGCGCCGATCGGGGGTCCGGACGACCCCGGGGCGCCGCCGCCGGGAGAGCCCCTCCCGCCGCCCGAGCCGGGGCCGGAACCCCCACCCGTACCGGAGGAAGTGCCTGGTGGTTGATCGCACCGACCTGGAAATCGTTGCGCGCCAGTTGGGCCGCGAGCCCCGCGGGGTGCTGGAGATCGCCTACCGCTGCCCCAACGGGGAGCCGGCCGTGGTCAAGACCGCGCCGCGGCTGCCGGACGGCACGCCGTTCCCCACGCTGTACTACCTGACCCATCCGGCGCTGGTGGCGGCGGTGAGCCGGCTGGAGTCGGCCGGGGTGATGCGGGAGATGACCGAGCGGCTCAAGGCCGACGAGGAGCTCGCCGCGGCCTACCGGCGCGCCCACGAGGCCTACCTGGCCGAGCGGGACGCCATCGAGTCGCTGGGCACCACGTTCTCCGGCGGCGGCATGCCGGACCGGGTGAAGTGTCTGCACGTGCTGGTGGCGCACTCGCTGGCCAAGGGGCCGGGGGTGAACCCGATCGGCGACGAGGCGCTGCGCATGATCGCCGACGATCCGGAGTTGGAGGGAATCTTGGAGCCCGGAGTGTGGGCGTGAGGGTCGCGGCGGTCGACTGCGGCACGAACTCGATCCGGCTGCTGATCGCCGACGCCGTCGACGGCCGGCTGGTCGATGTGCACCGGGAGATGCGCATCGTGCGGCTGGGCGAGGGGGTGGACGCCACCGGGCGGTTCGCCCCCGAGGCGCTCGAACGCACCCGCGCCGCGCTCGCCGACTACGTGGAACTCATGCGCAGCCACGGGGTCTCGACGGTGCGGATGGTGGCCACCTCGGCGGCGCGGGATGCCGCCAACCGCGACGAGTTCTTCGCGATGACCGCCGGGCTGCTCGGCACGGTGGCTCCGGGTGCGGTGGCCGAGGTGATCACCGGCACCGCGGAGGCGGCGCTGTCGTTCCGCGGTGCGGTCGGTGAACTCGACTCGGCCGCAGGGCCGTTCGTCGTGGTCGACCTGGGCGGCGGGTCCACCGAGGTGGTGGTGGGCACCGACGTGGTGCAGGCGAGCTACTCGGCCGACATCGGCTGCGTGCGGATCACCGAGCGCTGCCTGGCATCCGATCCGCCCACCGCCGCCGAGATCGCCGACGCGCGTGCGGTGGTGCGCGCCGCCCTCGACGAGGTGCTGCGTGTGGTGCCGGTGCAGCGGGCCCGCACCTGGGTCGGGGTGGCCGGCACCATGACCACGCTGGCCGCGCTGGCCCACCGGTTGCCCGCCTACGACTCGGCGCGGATCCACCTGTCACGGGTGCCGTTCGACGACCTGCTGGCGGTGTGCGACGAGCTGATCGCGATGCCGCGCGCCCGGCGCGCCGAACTCGGCCCGATGCACGAGGGCCGGGTGGACGTGATCGGCGGCGGGGCGATCATCGTGCAGGAGCTGGCCCGGGTGCTGGGCGAGCGGGCCGGCATCGAGGAGCTGGTGGTCAGCGAGCACGACATCCTCGACGGCATCGCGCTGTCGCTGCTGTAGTCAGGCGGGCACGCCCCGACCGGGCTGCCGCCGGGGTTCGTGCCGGCGCGGCCGGGGCCCGTGCGGGCGGCGGCGGGGCCGGCGGGTCGGGTCGCGCCGGGCGCCCAGGGTGAGGCCGAACAGCACCATCAGCCCGCCCGCCGCCAGGTGCAGCCAGTTGTCGGCGGCGTTGAGCGCCAGAACGTTTCGGGGGTCCTCGGCGGCCACGGTCAGGCCGTAGCCCCACAGCGCCAAGAAGCCCGCGCCGCCGGCGAGCAGGTAGGCCCGCGCGGCGGCGTAGGTGCGCGACAGCACCAGTCCGGCCAGGCCGAGCCCGAGGTGGATCAGGTTGGCCGCGCCGGAGACGGCGAAGATGCCGAAGAGCCGGGCACCGGAGTGGTGCCCGGCCCAGGCGAAGGTGTCGTAGCCGGCGGTGACGCCGGGGACGAAGCCGAGGACGCCGACGGTCAGCAGCACCGCGCCGACCGCGGCCGCGGCGGCCTGCACCGCCATCACCTTGGGCGTGGTTGTCGTCATGGCCACCGGATACCCGGTGACGCCGGCGGCCAACCCCGGGTCAGTCGCGCAGGATTGGCTTGAGCGTGTCGAGCACGTTCGGGTCCTCGATGGTCGAGGGCACCGGCTCGTCCTTGCCCTGGGCGATGCCGCGCATGGTCTTGCGCAGGATCTTGCCGGAGCGGGTCTTGGGCAGCGCGGGCACCACGTCGACCTGGCGCAGGCAGGCCACCGCGCCGATCTCCTCGCGCACCAGCTGCACCAGTTCCTCCTGCAGCCCATCGGCCGAGGCACCGGCCTTGAGCACCACGAAGCCGCGCGGGATCTGGCCCTTGAGCTCGTCGGGCACGCCGATCACCGCGCACTCGGCGACCGCCGGATGGGTGGCCAGCACGGCCTCGATCGCCCCGGTGGTCAGCCGGTGGCCGGCGACGTTGATGACGTCGTCGATGCGGCCCATGACGAACAGGTAGCCGTCCTCGTCGAGGTAGCCGCCGTCGCCGGTGAGGTAGTAGCCGGGGTGCTCGCACAGGTAGGAGGCCTCGTAGCGGGCGTCGTCACCCCACAGGGTGGGCAGGGTGCCGGGCGGCAGCGGCAGGCTGATGCAGATCGCGCCCTCCTCGTTGGGCGCGCACGGGCTGCCGTCGTAGGACAGGATGCGCACGTCGTAGCCGGGCATCGGCACGGTGGGCGAGCCCGCCTTGATCGGAAGCTGTTCCAGCCCCATCGGATTGGCCGCGATGGCCCAACCGGTCTCGGTCTGCCACCAGTGGTCGACCACCGGGATGCCCAGCTTCTCGGTGGCCCAGGCGTAGGTGTCCGGGTCGAGCCGTTCGCCGGCCTGGAACAGGTACTTCAGGCTGGACAGGTCGTAGCGGCCGATGTGGCTGCCGTCGGGGTCCTCGCGGCGGATGGCGCGGATCGCCGTCGGCGCGCAGAACAGCGCCTTGGCCTTGTGCTCGGACACCACCCGCCAGAACGCGCCGGGGTCCGGGGTGCCGACCGGCTTGCCCTCGTAGAGCACCGTGGTGGCGCCGTGCAGCAGCGGGCCGTAGACGATGTAGGAGTGGCCGACGACCCAGCCCACGTCGGAGGCGGTGAAGAACACCTCGCCGGGGTTGATGTCGTAGATGTTGGTCATCGTCCACAGCAGCGCCACCGCGTGGCCGCCGTTGTCACGCACGATGCCCTTGGGTTTGCCGGTGGTGCCCGAGGTGTAGAGCACGTACAGCGGGTCGGTGGCCTTGACCGGCACCGGGTCGACCGGCTCGGCGGTGGCCATCGCCTCGTGCCAGTCCAGGTCGCGGCCCGGCTGCAGCTCGCAGCGCTGCTGGTCGCGCTGCAGGATGACGCAGTGGGTGGGCTTGGCGGTGCTGTCGCGCAGGGCGGCGTCGAGCATCGGCTTGTACTCGACGATGCGCTTGGGCTCGATGCCGCAGGAGGCTGAGACCACCACCTTGGGTTCGGCGTCGTCGATGCGGGCGGCGAGCTCGTGGGCGGCGAACCCGCCGAACACCACCGAGTGCACCGCGCCCAGGCGTGCGCAGGCCAGCATCGCGATGACGGCCTCCGGCACCATCGGCATGTAGATGACGACGCGGTCGCCCTTCTGCACGCCGAGCCCGCGCAGCACCCCGGCGAACCGGGCGACCTGGTCGAGCAGCTCGGCGTAGCTGTAGGTGCGCTTGGTGCCGGTGACCGGGGAGTCGTAGATCAGGGCCGGCTGCTCGGCGCGGCCGCCGGCGACGTGGCGGTCCAGCGCGTTGGCGCAGGTGTTGAGCTCCCCGTCGGGGAACCAGCGGTAGAACGGCGGACGGGAGTCGTCGAGGATCCGCTGCGGTTCCTTCGTCCAGGTCACGGCCTTGGCGGCCTCGGCCCAGAACGCGGTGGGGTTGGAGATGCTGTACTCGTACAGTTCGCGGTAGCCGGCCATAGTGGTCCTTACGTTAGTTGCGCGCAACTGTGGCGCGGGCCACTGTCGCCAAAACGATGCCCGGCCGCGCCGAACGGTCGCCGCAGCGCGGTGAGCGGGGACGATGCCCCGGCGGGTTCTTGTCCGGCGCGTCGGCCGGCCGAAGTATCGTGTCTGTTCGGCTAGGCCCCTATAGCCCAATTGGCAGAGGCAGCGGACTTAAAATCCGCCAAGTGTGGGTTCGAGTCCCACTGGGGGCACGGGGGTGGGTGCCGACAGTATGTTTCTCGGTCCCTTGGCGCACAGGAATCAGCTGCGCGGATTCTGACGGTGCAACTTCGATGTCGGTGCGCTATCGCATCGCGCGGCACTGCATCGTGCACCTGCGCGACAAAAGAATCGGCTCCTGGATATTCGGGCGATATTGATTGGCTGAGGAGTCATTGTCGGCCCGGATGCGATGACGGCTGTTTCCTCAAATGTTCGCCGACATCGTCGCGAGGGCTTCTCGATAAGCACTTCGGTCCTCGACGCTGCGCGTGAACGCCTGGGCGTAAACCGGAAGCACCACGTTCGCCCGAAAAGCCGAGCAGGGTGGCACCCGTCCGGGGTGCCACCCTGCGCGAAAATCGATCCCGCTCAGGCCGGCTGTGCCGCGGCCTCCGCGTCGCCGGCGGCCTCGGCCTCGGCCTGCTCGCGCTCGAGCCGCTTGGCGGTGGGCACCGCGATCCACAGCGCGAGCAGCATCGCGGTCACCCCGGCGGTGATCTTGCCGATCATCAGCGGCGCGATCATGTTCGGCTGGAAGTTCGCGGTGAAGGCCAGGTGGTCGCCGATGAGCGCGGAGCAGGTGGTGCCGAAGGCCACCACGAGCACCTTGTCCTTGGCCGGCATGTGCCGGATGAGGTGGTAGGCGGCCAGCATGTTCGTGGTCGCCGCGAGCAGGCCCGCGGTGCCCTCGGCGCTGATGCCCATCCGGGCGCCGATCACGGTGAGCGGCTTGTCCAGGTAGGTGCGGATCGCATACACCAGCGGGAACGCGCCGGCCAGCACGATCGCGACGTTGCCGACCACCTCCAGGGCGCGCATCTGGTCGTCGGCGTCGGCGATGATCGGATCGAAGTTCCACCAGCCGAACCACTGGCTGAACAGGCCGGTGACGTGCTCGACGATGGCCAGCGCCAGCACCAGGTAGATGGCGGTGTTGAGGAACCGGCCGAACCAGATGAACCCGGTGATCATGGCGCGGGTGGCGAAGTACAGCCCGGCCGCGATCGCCACCGTCACGATGATGACCGGCAGCAGGTTGATGAGCACGTGCAGCATGGTGTAGCCGTCGAAACCGGCGGTCGACGGCCCGTCGGTGGTCACCTCGCCGCGCACGGTGCCGCCGTTGAGGATCAGGATCGCCATCGTCACCGCGACACCGAGCGGCACGGTCAGGATGCCGCTCATGATGCCCAGCGCGAAGTACTTGTGGTCGCGCACGTCCAGCATCGCCAGGCCCACCGGGATGATGAACGAGATCGTCGCGCCGAGCAGGAATCCGTTGACCGACGCGGTGATCCACGCACCGGTGGAATCGGCGGTGATGTTGGCCAGCTGGTAGGCGCCCATGTCGCTGGCGATCAGCGTGGTGGCGGCCATGGCCGCGTCCGCGCCGAACGGCTCGTAGAGCTTGCCGAGGATGTGCTCGACGAACCAGGCGAGATAGGGCAGGCCCGCCATGATGCCGGCGACCGGGATGAACAGCGGGCCGAGGGCGTACAGGCCTTCTTTGAACTCGTGGCCGATTCCGCGGTCACCGCGGAACGCCAGCGACACGGCACCGATGACGACGAACGTCATCATCAGGTATATGGCGATGTTTCCGAGCATGGCCATACGGCGGGCTTCCTTTCAGGGCTGCCGAAAAGCAGGGGAGCGGCGGGATGTTCAGTGCCGACGACGGCGGCGGCGGATCAGGGAGGCGAACAGCAGACCGGACGCGGCGGCGACGGCGCCGGCGCGCAGCGGAGCGGGGATGTCGGCGACGCCGGCCTCGATGCGGGCCGGCCAGGTGCCCATCCGGCCCTCGATGACGACGCGGGCGCCGTCGAGCCGGATGCGCTCGAAGTCGAACGGGAACTCGCCGACGGGGGAGGTCACTTTCACAGCGGTTGTCCAATCCTGGGTGACACGGCGGTGCGGGTGCGGGGGTGGTGCTGGGCAAGGGCGAGCGCCTCACGGGCCGCGCGCTCGCCGATGCGGGCCGGGTCGTCGATCCCGTCGCCGCGCCGCTGGGCGTAGACCACCGGCGCGTCGTCGAGGACGGCGCCGTCGACGTTGCGGTACGGCAGCGGCGGGCCGGCCAGCACGAGGCAGTCGCATGGGACGTGCTCGTCGCCGGTGCCGTCGGTGACGGTCACCCCGGTGATCCGCGGCATGCCGTGCGTGGTGGTGACCCGGGCCTGGGGCCGCGCCGTGACCGAGGCGCGCGGATCGGCCGCCGGCCCGCCCACCCACAGCACCGAAGCGCCTGCGGCGGTGAAGGTTTCGATGCAGGAGCGAGCCCATTCGGTTTCCCCGGCGACGACGATGCGCACCCCGAGCGTGACCCGTTGCTGCAGCAGGTGCAGGGCGACCGTCGCGGGCACCACCCCGGCGCAGCGGTGCCCGTCGATGCGCAGTTCGGCGCGGGTCGGGGGCCGGTGCCCGGTGGCGATCACCAGCGCGTCGGCGGCGGCGAGGCCGCCGCCCGACCCGACGGCCAGCAGGCGGTCGCCCTCCCAGCGGATCACCTGGGTGCCGGGGGCGAACCGCACCCCGGCCCGGCGGGTCCGCTCGACGAGCCGGGTGTGCGTCGGGTCCTGCCAATGCTCGCCACCGGCGACCGGAAGTCGTTCGTAGACGGTGACATCCGCCGCGGGTGCGAGGTGTGCGGCGGTGTGCAGCCCGGCCAGGCCGGAGCCGGCGACGGCGATCTGCGGTCTGTTCATCGGTTCGGGGTCTCCCACGTCGATCCCGGCTCGCCCTGGCAGACCGCGCCGGGCTCCTGGCCGGTGGCCGAGGACAGGATGAAGCTCACGCCCACGGTGCAGTAGGCGCCCTGGCAGCGGCCGGCCGTGGCCCGGGTGCGTTTGCGCACCCCGTCCAGTGAGGTGGCCGGGACCGGCCCGCGGCACTCGGCGGCGATCTCCGCGGCGGTGACGTGCTCGCAGGCGCACACCACCATCGGATGCGCGTCGGGCGGGGCGTCCGGGCGCGGGGCGAAGGTCGCCGCGGCGGTGTCGGTGTCCAGCTCGGCCAGCCGCGGGATCCGCGGAACCGATTCGACCACCGTGGATTTCGGCGGCAGCGCGACGATGTGGTCGGCGATCAGGTCGGCCACGTAGCTCGCCACTCCGGGTGCCGAGGACACCCCGGTGGAGCGAATCCCGGCCGCGTGCACCAGATTCGGTACGGTGGCCGACACCTCGATGCGGTAGGTGCGGTCGCTGGCCGGGCGCAGCCCGGCGAAGGTCTTGGTGACGTGGCGCCGGTCCAGCTCCGGCGGCAGCAGCCGCTGCGCCCGGGCCCACACCTGATCGACGGTGTCGGCGTCGGTGCTCTTGTCGGCGCGGTCCTGCTCGTCGACGGCGGTCGGGCCCACCAGCACGGTGTGGTTGGTGTTGGGGATGGCGTAGATGCCGCGGGTGTGCGGGGTGGGCGCGGTGCACATGATCTTGGGCACCAGATGCCCGACGGCCCGGTCCAACAGCAGGAACTGGCCCTTGCGCGGCCACATCGTGAACGACTCCGCCTCGGCGGCCTCGCTGATCAGGTCGGCGTTGACGCCGGTGGCGTTGACCACCGCGCCCACGGCGGTCGCGCCGTCGGGGGTCACGACGTGGGTGATCGCCCCGTTCGCGTCGCGGCGGAACCCGGTCACCGGGGTGGACCGGCGCAGTTCGACGCCGTTGAGCACGGCCAGTTTCGCCAGTCCGATGGTGAGCCGGATCGGGTCGATGATGCCCTCGCCGGGCACGTGCAGCGCCTCGATCGCGGCGGGCGCGGCGGTCCGGGCGGCCTCG
>NZ_CALDGS010000058.1 GCF_937941905.1 uncultured Mycolicibacterium sp.
CGACGAGGGCGGCGACGACGAGGGCAGCGACGAGGGCGGCGAGGAAGGCGGCGAGGAGCAGTCCCAGAATTCGGGAGACCTGAACCGGGTGTTCGGCTTGTCGATCGCCACCGATTTCTCGGCCGACCCTGACGAGGTGCCGACCGACTCCACCCCGGCCGAGCCGGAGGTCGACGACGTCGACGAGCCCGAGCCCGAGACCGAGGAAGTCAAGGGCGAGGACGACGATATCGACGACAAGAAACTCCAGAAGCAGGTCGAGGACCTCGAGGCCCAGGAGGAGAAGACCGGCGGCGAGGAGACCGGCTCCGGCACCGGCGGCACCGGCACCGGCGGCGGCAGCCTCGACGACGTCTCCGAGACCATCGGCGGCGCCGTCGACTCGCTGACCGGTGGGGACACCGAGCAGAACGACGCTCCCTCGGACGACAACGAGGAGTGATCCGGCCCGCCCGGCAGTGAACCGCTGAACCGACGCATCGGCCCCCTCCGCCAGGAGGGGGCCGATGTGCGTTCTCGGGTCGGTCGGCGCGGCGCCTGTTCGCCTACTCGTCGTCGGGGCGCTTGCGGCCGCGGCGGCGGACATTGACGCTGCCCCAGAACGCCAGGCCGCTGATGTTCACCCGCGGCGCCCCGGCCAGCCCGTCGCCGAGCACGCTGCCGCCGAACACGCCCATCACCCCGCGGCCGCGCAGCGCGACGTTCACCTCCGGCGGGACCAGGATGGTCTGCCCGCCGCAGAACGAGTAGGCGTGGATGTCCACCTCCGGCGAGGTGAAGTCGGCGTAGCGCAGGTCCACCACGCCGCCGCCGAACACCGACACCGTGGTGAGCCGGCTCGGCACGTTCCACCGGCCCCGGCGCTCGAAGCCGCTCATGATGGCCAGCAACGTCGTCGACGGGGCCGGATGCACCGCGTCGGCGCGGCGGCCGGAGGCCACCACGCAGGGCAGGTCCGCCGACAGCCGTTCCAGCTCGTCGTAGGTCTGCGCGGAGTAGGCCTTGGCCAGCCGCTCCTCGTACTCGGCGATCCGCAGATGCCCCTGCGCCGCCGCGTCAGTCAACAGGTGAGCCACCCGGATCCGGTCAGTATCGGCGGCCCGCATCGAACCATTCCCCGACGCTGGAGTAGTCATCGCCGTCAGCCTACGACGAACATCGGCACATGCAAGATCGGTAGCTGAACTGTGTTCACGCCCGCATCCGGCGAACGACGAGAGGTTGCTCTCAGCCCGCGGCCGGTCCCGGCCGGTGCGGGTCCGGGCGGTTTTGGAGCCGGTGGGGCCCACCCGGTATCCTGATCAGCACTTGCCTGCGCCTGCCCGACGCGCGCGGCATCACCCCGTTACGAGGAGACTTCGATCATGGCTGTGCCCAAGCGCAGAATGTCGCGCGCGAACACCCGTAGCCGTCGCGCGCAGTGGAAGGCCAAGTCGCCGGAGCTGGTCGGCGTGACCGTCGCCGGCCGCCAGTACCGCGTCCCGCGCCGCCTGCTCAAGGCCGCGCGTCTGGGGCTCATCGACCTCGACCGTCGCTGACCCCCGGGACGGCGGTTCCCGCGCCGCGCCTCTCAGGTCACTCTCAGACAGCAGGTTGAGACTGTGGCTGTGCGGATACTTGTCGTCGACGACGATCGTGCGGTGCGGGAATCGCTGCGCAGGTCGCTTTCCTTCAACGGCTACTCCGTCGAACTCGCCGAGGACGGCGAGGAGGCCCTCGAACGCATCGCCGCCAACCGGCCCGATGCGGTCGTGCTCGACGTGATGATGCCCAAGCTCGACGGGCTGGAGGTGTGCCGCCGGCTCCGCAGCACCGGCGACGATCTGCCCATCCTGGTGCTCACCGCCCGCGACTCGGTCTCCGAACGGGTCGCCGGGCTCGACGCCGGCGCGGACGACTACCTGCCCAAGCCGTTCGCGCTGGAGGAACTGCTGGCCCGGATGCGGGCGCTGCTGCGCCGCACCACCCCGGAGCAGGCCGCCGAGTCGCAGGTGCTGACCTTCGCCGACCTCACGCTCGACCCGGTGACCCGCGAGGTCACCCGCGGCGACCGGCAGATCAGCCTCACCCGCACCGAGTTCGCGCTGCTGGAGATGCTCATCTCCAACCCGCGCCGGGTGCTCACCCGCAGCCGCATCCTCGAGGAGGTGTGGGGCTACGACTTCCCCACCTCCGGCAACGCGCTCGAGGTCTACATCGGCTACCTGCGCCGCAAGACCGAGGCCGCCGGCGAACCCCGGCTGATCCACACCGTGCGCGGTGTCGGCTACGTGCTGCGCGAGACCCCGCCCTGATGGCCGCCCCGCAGCCGTCCGGCTGGCCCGCACCACCGCCGCCACCGCCCCGCGGCAGCTCGCTGTCGCTGCGCTGGCGGGTCATGGTGCTGGCCATGTCGATGGTGGCGATGGTCGTGGTGCTCATGGCGCTCGCCGTCTACGCGGTGGTGTCCCGCGCCCTCTACGACGATCTGGACAACCAGCTCTACAGCCGGGCCCGGCTGCTCATCGAGAGCGGGGTGCTCGACGCCGACCCCGGCAAGGCCATCGAGGGCACCGCGTACTCCGACGTCAACGCCATGCTGGTGAACCCGGGGCGAGCCATCTACACCGCCAACCAGCAGGGCCAGACCCTGCCGCTGGGGGAGCGGGAGCGCCAGGTCATCGATGGCGAGCTGATCCTGTCCCTGCGCACCGCCAACCATCAGCGGGTGCTGGCCCAGCATCTGCCCAACGGCAGCACCCTGCTGCTGTCAAAGAGCCTCACCCCGACCACGCAGGTGCTCAAACGGCTGGGCACCGTGCTGCTCATCGTCGGCGGGGTCGGCGTGGCGGTGGCCGCCGTCGCCGGCGGCATGGTGGCCCGCGCCGGGCTGCGCCCGGTGGCCCGGCTCACCGAGGCCACCGAACGGGTGGCCCGCACCGACGACCTGCGGCCCATCCCGGTCGTCGGCAACGACGAGCTGGCCCGGCTCACCGAGGCGTTCAACGCGATGCTGCGCGCGCTCGCCGAGTCGCGGGAGCGGCAGGCCCGGTTGGTCGCCGACGCCGGCCACGAACTGCGCACCCCGCTGACCTCGCTGCGCACCAACGTCGAGCTGCTGATGGCCTCGATGAAGCCCGGCGCGCCGCAGCTGCCCGAGGAGGAGATGGCCGGGCTGCGCGCCGACGTCATCGGCCAGATCGAGGAGCTGTCCACGCTGGTCGGCGATCTCGTCGACCTCACCCGCGACGACGCCGGCGCGGCGGTGCACGAACCGGTCGACATGACCGAGGTCGTCGACCGCTGCCTGGAACGGGTCCGGCGGCGCCGCAACGACATCACCTTCGAGGTCGACGTGCAGCCCTGGCAGGTGATCGGTGACCCGGCCGGGCTGACCCGGGCGATCCTGAACCTGCTCGACAACGCCGCCAAGTGGAGCCCGCCCGGCGGACGGGTCGGGCTGCGGCTGCGCCAGGTCGATCCGGTACACGCCGAGGTGGTGGTCAGCGACCACGGCCCCGGCATCCCCGAACACGAGCGGCACCTGGTGTTCGAGCGGTTCTACCGGTCCGACACCGCGCGGTCCATGCCCGGGTCCGGCCTCGGGCTGGCGATCGTCAAGCAGGTGGTGCTCAAACACGGTGGTGCGCTGCGCATCACCGACACCACCCCGGGCGCCGAGCAGCCCGGCACGACGATCTCGGTGCTGCTGCCCGGCCGGCCGCTGCCCGGGGACGCGACACGCTCCGGCGAGGGCGACGACGATCCGGTGATCAGCACCGAGAATAGGTAGACAACTTCCCCGGATTGAGAGCGTCCCGGTGGCGAACTCTCAGTGGAATCTCAGCCCGGCCGGGCACCGTGGTGAGGCGCCGATCGTTCGGCACAGTGAGAGACCGCATTCGGCGGACGTGGTTCGGTACAGAAAGAGCACCAACGACATGACGAATTACCCCCGGTACTCGCCGCCGCCGTCGCCGCAACCGGGTGCGCAACCCCAGCGGCCCGATCCCTACCAGCAGCAGCCCTACGACTGGCGTTCGGCTGCGCAACCGCAGCAGCAGTACCCGGCCCAGCCGGGCTACGGCATGCCCTACGACCCGTACCGGCCGGGCGCCGGGCCGGTCCGGCCGCCGCTGCCCCAGTCGCACACCGGCGGTGAAAGGCGTTCCCGCGCCGCGTTGTTCGCCGGGGCGCTGGCCATCGCGGTGGTCTCGGCCGGGATCGGCGGCGGGGTGGCCGTGCTGGCCCAGCCCGACCGCGCGCCGGTGATGTCGGCGCTCGGCGGCGACGCCTCGATGCTGCCCGCCGCCAGCGTGCCGGCCGGCACCGTCGAACAGGTCGCGGCCAAGGTGGTGCCGAGCGTGGTCAAGCTCGAGGTCACCGCGGGCCGGCAGGCCGAGGAGGGCTCGGGCATCATCCTGAGCTCCGACGGGCTGATCCTGACCAACAACCACGTCATCGCCGGTGCCAAGGACGCGCCGCGCGGCACCGTCACCAAAGTGACCTTCGCCGACGGCAGCACCGCCCCGTTCACCATCGTCGGCCAGGACCCCAGCAGCGACATCGCGGTGGTGCGCGCCGAGGGGGTCGACGGGCTCACTCCGATCACCCTCGGCTCCTCGGCCGATCTGCGGGTCGGCCAGGACGTGGTGGCCATCGGCTCGCCGCTGGGCCTGGAGGGCACCGTCACCACCGGCATCATCAGCGCGCTCAACCGCCCGGTGGCCGCCGGCGGCGACATCCGCAACCAGAACACCGTGCTGGACGCCATCCAGACCGACGCCGCGATCAACCCCGGCAACTCCGGCGGGGCGCTGGTCAACATGAACGGCGAACTGGTCGGCGTGAACTCGGCCATCGCCACGCTCGGCGGCGGGCCGTCGACCAAGGCGCAGAGCGGCTCGATCGGCCTGGGCTTCGCGATCCCGGTCGACCAGGCCAAGCGCATCGCCGACGAGCTCATCAAGTACGGCAAGGCCTCGCACGCCTCGCTGGGCGTGCAGGTGACCAACGAGGCCGGCACCGACGGGGCCAAGATCATGGAGGTCAACAGCGACGGCGCCGCGGCCGCCGCCGGGCTGCCCAGCGGGGTGGTGGTGACCCGGCTCGACGACCGCGTCATCAACAGCGCCAACGCACTGGTCGCCGCGGTGCGGTCCAAGGCGCCCGGCGACAAGGTCAAGCTGACCTTCGTCGACGAGTCCGGCAAGCCGCGGACCATCGAGGTCACCCTCGGGAAGATGCAGCAATGATCGGTGACACGCTCGCGGCCAACGGATATACGGTGGCAGGCATGGACAAGCCCGGGGAACTGGTCGGCCGCGCGCTGGTGATCGTCGTCGACGACCGCACCGCACACGGCGAGGAGGACCACAGCGGTCCGTTGGTCACCGAACTGCTCGGCGAGGCGGGGTTCGTCGTCGACGGCGTCGTGGTGGTGGCATCCGACGAGGTGGAGATCCGAAACGCGCTCAACACCGCGGTGATCGGCGGTGTGGACCTGGTGGTCACCGTCGGCGGCACCGGGGTCACCCCGCGTGACGTCACCCCGGAGGCGACCCGGGAGATCCTCGACCGCGAACTGCTCGGCATCGCCGAGGCGCTGCGTTCGTCCGGGCTGTCGGCCGGCATCACCGACGCCGGGCTCTCGCGCGGGCTGGCCGGGATCTCCGGCAGCACCCTGGTGGTCAACCTGGCCGGCTCCCGCGCCGCGGTGCGCGACGGGATGGCCACGCTCGGCCCGCTGGCCGCCCAGGTGATCGGGCAGCTATCCAGTTTGGAGATCTAACCGGGCCCGGTGAACAGGCTCATACGCACGATCGGGGCGGCAGTGGCACTGCCGCCCCGACCGCTACCCGGGGTGGTCGGGACGCAACACCCGCAGGTCAGCCGTGTTACTGTCGGATGAACAGGGTCCCCATAACGCGTGTGATGTTAATCACACAGAGGTGTCGGAGTGAGCGAGCCAGCGAAGTCGAGCCGCGAGGCAGTTAACAAGATTTTCGGCGATGTGATGCCGGAGATCGGCCCCAACGAGCGCGACCGGGACTCCTACGAAGACGCGGTCGATCGCGACCGTTGGCTGCGGGACAATATTCCGCCTCATCATGATCAGAGGTCGATCGGCTCGATCGATCTCTGAAACCCCAGGTCGGCCGGGTGGGTCCGGGACGGCGACCGGCCGCCCGGGCGCGACACGAATCCGGGCCGCGGCTTCGGATTCACGTCGCGAATCGTCCCCGAACCGCGCATTCCAGCAAATTTCGGCGACGTCACGGGTGTGAATCCCGGTATCGCCGGTTCGCGTTGCCGGGCCGATGCCGCCCCGTTATGTTCCTCGTGTCATCGATGAGCGAAGCGTTAGAGCCGGACGTGGGTTTTCTAATCCAACCTTCATCTCGGTCTCGACCGGTGGCCGGTGAGCGAGATGCCGGCGCCCTTCGCCATCCCGGTGAACCAGGAAGAGGAACGAGGAGCGTATGAAGGCAATCGGACGGGTGCTCGCTGCGGCGGCGACCGCGGTTGCGGCCGTCTTCGCGAGCGCGGGTACCTCCAACGCAGGGCTGGACAACGAGCTGAGCCTTGTTGACGGCCAGGATCGGACGCTGACCATCCAGCAGTGGGACACCTTCCTCAACGGGGTGTATCCGCTGGACCGCAACCGGCTGACCCGTGAGTGGTTCCACTCCGGCAAGGCGAAGTACATCGTCACCGGCCCGGGCGCCGAGGACTTCGAGGGCACCCTCGAGCTGGGTTACCAGATCGGCTTCCCCTGGTCGCTGGGTGTGGGCATCAACTTCAGCTACACCACCCCCAACATCCTGATCGACGACGGTGACATCACCGCCCCGCCGTTCGGCCTGAACTCGGTCATCACCCCGAACCTGCTGCCGGGGCTGTCCATCAGCGCCGACCTGGGCAACGGCCCGGGCATCCAGGAGGTCGCGACCTTCTCGGTGGATGTCGAGGGCCCGGAGGGCGCTGTGGCCGTCTCGAACGCGCACGGCACCGTGACCGGTGCGGCCGGCGGTGTGCTGCTGCGTCCGTTCGCCCGGCTGATCTCGTCGACCGGTGACTCCGTCACCACCTACGGCGAGCCCTGGAACATGAACTGACGGGGGTGTAACGACTTCGTGGCGCCGGTCGACTCCCAGAGTGACCGGCGCCACGGGAACGCGGGGGCGTTTCCAACCAATGGCGGTCACCACACCGTCGAACAGATAGGGAGAGAATGAAGGTAATCACTCGGGTGCTCGCCGCGGCGGCGACCGCGGTTGCGGCCGTCTTCGCGAGCGCGGGTACCTCCAACGCAGGGCTGGACAACGAGCTGAGCCTTGTTGACGGCCAGGATCGGACGCTGACCATCCAGCAGTGGGACACCTTCCTCAACGGGGTGTATCCGCTGGACCGCAACCGGCTGACCCGTGAGTGGTTCCACTCCGGCAAGGCGAAGTACATCGTCACCGGCCCGGGCGCCGAGGACTTCGAGGGCACCCTCGAGCTGGGTTACCAGATCGGCTTCCCCTGGTCGCTGGGTGTGGGCATCAACTTCAGCTACACCACCCCCAACATCCTGATCGACGACGGTGACATCACCGCCCCGCCGTTCGGCCTGAACTCGGTCATCACCCCGAACCTGCTGCCGGGGCTGTCCATCAGCGCCGACCTGGGCAACGGCCCGGGCATCCAGGAGGTCGCGACCTTCTCGGTGGATGTCGAGGGCCCGGAGGGCGCTGTGGCCGTCTCGAACGCGCACGGCACCGTGACCGGTGCGGCCGGCGGTGTGCTGCTGCGTCCGTTCGCCCGGCTGATCTCGTCGACCGGTGACTCCGTCACCACCTACGGCGAGCCCTGGAACATGAACTGACCGTTCGCCGGTCGGAAAAGACGGCCCCCGGCCTGCGCCGGGGGCCGTCTTCGTATCCGGATCAGGTGCGGTCGGCGCTGGTGGTGTCGGCGGTGTCCGGACGCGGACCGGTGCCCGGGCCGGCGACATGCCGGCCGCCCGACCCGTCGGCCGATGCGAGCAGATCGCGGATCTCGGTCAGCAGCGACAGTTCGGTGTCCTGGGCCTGCTCGACCTCACCCTTGCGGCGCAGCCGGTTGTACGGCACGACGATGAGGAAGTACACCACCGCCGCGACCAGCAGGAAGTTGATCGCCGCGGAGATCAGGACGTTGAGGTCGATGGTCTGTCCGCCGCCGATGGCGATCCGCAGGATGCCGTAGTCGGCGTCGGTGCCCGCGCCCACCCGGTCGATCAGCGGCTGGACCACCGCGTCGGTGAAGGCGGTGACCAGCCCGGTGAACGCGGTGCCGATGACCACCGCGATCGACAGGTCGACGATATTGCCGCGGGCGAGGAAATCCTTGAACCCCTTGAGCATGGGGACCCCCTTTGTGCTGCCGGTAGCTGACACCGCTGCACGCTACGCGGTGCGGACGGCGTCCCGGACGAATTCGCTCAGCGCAGGGTCAGGGTGATCTCCCTGCCGAGCGCCGCTCCGGCGACGTCGTTCGCCGTCCGGGCCGGCAACGCCACCAGCACCAGCCGGCCGGCCGGCTCGGGGCCGTCGTCGGGGGAGACGAGCACCACCACCGCGCCGGTGGCCAGCACGCGCGGCCGCGGATCGGCGCCGTCCGGATCGGCGGCGAGCACATCGACGACGTCGCCCGGGCGGACGTAGGCCAGCAGCGCCGGCTCGGCCGGGCGCAGGCCGACGATCCGGGCTCCCGGCCCGGCGGCCGACTCGGCCAGCCGCGTGCCCAGCAACCGCACGTCGGTCAGCGGTTCGCCCCGGCGCACCGGGCCGGCCGGCACCGCGCCCGCCGCCGTCGCCGGGTCGGCGGTCGCCCCGTCCGGGACGGCCGCCGCCGGCAGCGACGCCACCCGCACGTCGGCGGCGGTCAACGGGACGCCCGGGGCCAGGTCGCGGGCCGCGACGAGCACCGGGACCCGGTCGGCGGCCGGGTCGCCGCGCACCGCCGCGACCGCGGCGAGCAGCACCAGCCCGGCCGCGGCGGCCCGGCGGGCGGCCAGGGTGCGGGTCCAGTCCGGGCGCAGCGCCGCGCGCAGCCGGGCCAGCGGCGTGGGGTCGAGCGGATGCGCCATGCCGCCACGGTAGGCAGCACAAAAAGCCGGGCGCGCCCGAAAGCGGCCCGGCTGTGGATAACCCGGTGACTAGCTCGACGCGGCCGCGGTGCTGGTGCTGCTGCTCGACGAGCTCGAGCTCGACGAACTCGAGGAGCTCGACGACGAGCCGGACTCGCTGCTCTTGGACGAGCCGTTGCCCGAGGACCGGCTGTCGGTGCGGTAGAACCCGCTGCCCTTGAACACGACCCCGACGTTGCCGTACACCTTGCGCAGCCGACCCGAGCACTTCTCGCAGGTGGTCAGGGCGTCGTCGGTGAACGCCTGCACCACGTCGAAGCGGTCACCGCACTGGGTGCATGCATAGGTGTAGGTCGGCACGTGAACCTCCGAGTCACAAAAGTCTGTTAGCACTCTACCGTCTCAAGTGCTAGCCCCGCCATGTGAGGTCACCCCCAGCGCCACCAGGCCCCGGCCCGGGGTGAGCGCATGGGTCATCCGCACGTCGTGCGGTTCGGCCGGCAACGCGTCGACGAGTTCCTCGTCGCGCACCACGGCCACCCGGCGCGCCGCCGGATCGGCCAGCGGCAGCGTGCGGTCGTAGAACCCGGCGCCGCGGCCGAGCCGCACCCCGGACCGGTCCACCGCCAGCGCCGGGATCAGCAGCACCGCCGCCCCGGCCACCGCGCCGGCCGGCAGGTGCGGCGGCGCCGGCTCGCGCAGCCCGTAGGCGCCCGGCACCAGCGTGTCCGGGCGGTACTCGCCCCACCGCAGCGGCAGCGGCCGGCCCGCCTCGTCGTGGCAGACCACCGGCAACAGCACCCGCATCCCGGCCCCGCGCAGGGCGTCGAGCATGGCCGGTGAACCCGGCTCGCCGCCCACCGGCACGTACGCGCAGACGGTCCCGCCCGCGGTGGCCAGTGCGAGCACGTGCCTGGCCAGCGCGGCCGCCTCGGCAGCATGCTCGGCGGCGCCCAGCGCACGCCGGGCGGCCAGCAACCGGCGCCGCCACGCCGCTTTCGTCTCAGCCGTCACAACCTCCACCTTCGCACGCCGTCAGGCCCACCACCTGCGGCTGCGCGGGGCGGGTCGATCCGGCACCGGCAGGTTAATGTGGGGGTGATGACACCAACACAAGTACCGGTTCCGTACACGGCCGTCGTCCCGGCGGCCGGCCTGGGGACGCGATTTCTGCCTGTCACCAAGACGGTGCCCAAGGAGTTGCTGCCAGTCGTCGACACGCCCGGTATTGAGTTGGTCGCTGCCGAGGCGGCCGAGGCGGGCGCCGAACGGCTGATCATCATCACCTCCGAGGGCAAGGACGGGGTGGTCGCGCACTTCGTGCAGGACCTCGTGCTCGAGGGCACCCTGGAGGCGCGCGGCAAGCAGTCGATGCTGGAGAAGGTGCGCCGGGCGCCGGCGCTGATCAAGGTCGAGTCGGTGATCCAGCAGGAGCCGCTGGGCCTGGGGCACGCGATCAGCTGCGTCGAGCCGGCGCTGCTGCCCGACGAGGACGCCATCGCGGTGCTGCTGCCCGACGACCTGGTGCTGCCCACCGGCGTCCTGGAGACCATGGCCAAGGTGCGCGCCGAGCACGGCGGCTCGGTGTTGTGCGCCATCGAGGTGCCGCGCGAGGAGATCAGCGCCTACGGGGTCTTCGACGTCGAACCCGTCGACGACTCGCCGCGGCCCGAGGTGCTGCGGGTGCGCGGCATGGTCGAGAAGCCCAAGGCGCAGGACGCCCCGTCGCCGTACGCCGCGGCGGGCCGCTACATCCTCGACCGGGCCATCTTCGACGCGCTGCGGCGGGTGCCGCGGGGCGCGGGCGGGGAGATCCAGCTCACCGACGCGGTGGCGTTGCTCATCGAGGAGGGCCATCCCGTCCACGCGGTGGTGCACCGCGGAACCCGACACGACCTCGGAAATCCCGGGGGCTACCTCAAGGCTGCGGTTGACTTTGCGTTGGAACGCGACGATTACGGCCCCGATCTGCGGCGGTGGTTGGTCGAACGGCTGGGACTGACCGAACGGTGAACCGACACCGGCATCGCGCACGGGTCCTTCGACGACGGGAGAAAGGCGTGTTGTGCGTTCGGTCGAGGAGCAGCAGGCTCGAATAGCCGCCGCCGCGGTGGCCCCGCGCCCGGTGCGGGTGGCCATCGCCGAGGCGCAGGGATTGATGTGCGCCGAGGAAGTCGTCACCGAGCGTCCGCTGCCGGGTTTCGACCAGGCCGCCATCGACGGCTACGCGGTGCGCAGCGTCGATGTCATGGGCGCCGGCGAGGACGGCGAGGGCGGCCGGGAGGTCACCCTGCCGGTGATGGCGACCATCGAGGCGGGGGCGCGTACCCCGACCCGGTTGCAGCCCAAGCAGGCGGTGCGGGTGCAGACCGGCGCCCCGATGCCCACCCTCGCCGACGCGGTGCTGCCACTGCGCTGGACCGACGGCGGCGAGAACCGTATCCGGGTGCTGCGCGGGGTGCGCTCCGGCGCCTACGTGCGCCGGGCCGGCGACGACGTGCAGCCCGGTGACGTGGCGGTGCGGGCCGGCACCATCATCGGCCCGGCCCAGGTGGGGCTGCTGGCTGCGGTGGGCCGCGAACGGGTGCTGGTGCACCCGCGGCCGCGGCTGTCGGTGATCTCGGTGGGTGCGGAGCTCGTCGACATCTCCCGCACCCCGGGCAACGGCCAGGTCTACGACGTCAACTCCTACGCGCTGGCCGCCGCCGGCCGCGACGCCGGCGCCGAGGTGACCCGGGTCGGCATCGTCGACACCGACCCGAAGACCTTCCGCGACGTGGTCGAGGGCCAGGTCAACCGCTCCGAGGTGGTGGTGATCGCCGGCGCGGTGGGCGGCTCGGCGGCCGAGACCGTGCGCTCGGTGCTCTCCGAGCTCGGCGAGCTCGAGGTCACCCGGGTGGCCATGCACCCCGGCTCGGTGCAGGGCTTCGGCCAGCTCGGCCGCGACGGGGTGCCGGTGTTCCTGCTGCCGGCCAACCCGGTCAGCGCCCTGGTGGTGTTCGAGGTGATGGTGCGCCCGTTGATCCGGCTCTCGCTGGGCCGGCGCCACCCGATGCGGCGCATCGTGCGGGCCCGCACCCTCTCGCCGATCGCGTCGATGCCCGGCCGCACCGGGTATCTGCGCGGCCAGCTGCTGCGCGACCACGACACCGGCGAGTACCTGGTCCAGGTGCTCGGCGGCGGTCCCGGCGACTCCTCCCACCTGCTGGCCACGCTGGCGGAGGCGAACTGCCTGGTGATCGTGCCGCCGGAGGTGGAGCAGGTGCGCACCGGCGAGGCCGTCGACGTGGCGTTCCTGGCCCAGCGCGGCTGACGGCGGGCCGCGGTGAGTCTCTGGCGTCCGGCGGCCGCCCACCCCGGGTGGCCGACGACGGTCGGCCCGCTGCGGGTGCGCGGCGGGGTGGTGCGGCTGCGGCCGGTGCGGATGCGCGACGGCGTGCAGTGGAGCCGGATCCGGCTGGCCGACCGCGCGCACCTGGAACCCTGGGAACCCTCGGCCGGGGTGGACTGGGAGACCAGGCATCTGGTGACGGCGTGGCCGTCGGTGTGCGCCGGGCTGCGGGCCGAGGCGCGGCGCGGGCGGATGCTGCCGTTCGTCATCGAGCTCGACGGGCGCTTCGTCGGGCAGCTGACCATCGGCAACGTCACCCACGGCGCGCTGCGCTCGGCGTGGATCGGCTACTGGGTGGCCAGCGAGGTGACCAACCAGGGCGTGGCCACCGCCGCGCTCGCGCTGGGGCTGGACCACTGCTTCGGGCCGGTGCGGCTGCACCGGGTGGAGGCGACGGTGCGGCCGGAGAACGGCGCGAGCCGGGCGGTGCTGGCCAAGGTCGGCTTCCGCGAGGAGGGCCTGCTGCTGCGCTACCTCGAGGTCGACGGGGCCTGGCGGGACCACCTGCTGGTGGCGATCACGGTCGAGGAGATGGCCACCTCGGCGGCCGCCGCGCTGGTGCGACAGGGCCGGGCCGACTGGGTCTGACTGTTACGAATGTGACATGAGTGACGCGTGGTGCTTGTACCACCCGAATTACAGGTGTGTAATTAGTCCGGCGCGCCCTGACGGCTGCGCTGGTCGCAAGACCTAGCCTGATGGGGAAAGGAGCGGCGACGTGCCAAGCATCCCCCAGTCCCTGTTGTGGATCTCGCTCGTCGTGCTGTGGCTGTTCGTGCTGGTCCCGATGTTGATCAGCAAGCGCGAGGCGGTACGTCGCACCTCCGACGTGGCTCTGGCGACCCGCGTGCTCACCAGTGGCAACAGTGCGCGCCTGCTGCGGCGCGGCCCCGCGGGCGGCCATCCCACCGACCCGGACTGGCGCCCGCCGCGCGACGAGTACGACGAGGACGAGGACGACTACGGCGACCAGGCCGATGAGCGGGTGTCCACCCGGCGGGTCGTGGTCGCCGCGCAGGTCCGCGTCGAGGAGTACGTCGTCGACGGGCGGGGCGGCAACGACGGTATCGACGGCCGCAGCGAGCTCGACGTCATCGATGTGGACGTCGTCGAGGAGCCCGCCGGCGAGTTGCCCGCGGCTGCCGCCGAGCCGGCCGAGCCGGAACCGGTGGCCGAGGACGGCGCCGAAGTGCCTGTCGCGGAAGCGGAATCGGTCGACGAGGGTATTGCCGAAGACGCCGACGAGG
>NZ_CALDGS010000059.1 GCF_937941905.1 uncultured Mycolicibacterium sp.
TTCCGCGATCCCGCGGCGCGCCTCGAGGTGATGGACGGCCTCAACCTGGACTACTCGCTGATGTTCCCGACGCTGGCCAGCCTCGTCGAGGAGCGCATGAAGGACGACGTCGAGCTGATCGCCGATGTCATCCACGCGCTTAACCAGTGGATGTACGAGACCTGGCAGTTCAACTACGAAAACCGGATCTTCTCCACCCCGGTCATCAACCTCGGCATCGTCGACCGCGCGCTCGAGGAGCTCGAGTGGTGCCTCGAGCGCGGCGCCAAGACCGTGCTGGTGCGGCCCGCCCCAGTGCCCGGCGTGCGCGGCACCCGGTCCTTCGGCCTGCCCGAGTTCGACCCGTTCTGGCAGGCCTGTGTGAAGGCCGGCATCCCGGTCTCGATGCACGCGTCGGACTCCGGCTACGCGGAGTACCTCAACGACTGGGAGCCCGCCGACGAGTTCCTTCCGTTCCGGCCCACCGCATTCCGGATGGTGGCGATGGGCAAGCGCCCGATCGAGGACTCGATGGCCGCGCTGGTCTGCCACGGCGCGCTGTCGCGCAACCCCGATCTGCGCATCCTGTCGATCGAGAACGGCGCGGACTGGGTGCCCTACCTGTTCAAGCAGTTCGAGAACACCTACAAGAAGATGCCCCAGGAGTTCGCCGAGCATCCGATCGAGGCGTTCAAGCGCTGCGTGTACGTCGCCCCGTTCTGGGAGGACGACTTCGCCGAGATGGCCGACCTGATCGGCATCGACCGGGTCATCTTCGGCTCGGACTGGCCGCACCCCGAGGGGCTGGCGCAGCCCACCCACCTCGTCGACGACCTGCAGGGCCTCGACGCGGAGGGCCAGCGGAAAGTCATGGGCGGCAACATGATCGAGCTGTTCAAGGTGCCCAACGAAGTGGTCCACAACCCGGGCGTGCCCGAGCTCGTCATCCCCGCCTGACCGCCCTCCCGACATAAAGCCGGTGCCTGTGACCGACACCAACCCCGAGGTGCTGCTCTTCGCCTCGACGACCCAGTCGTTCCTCGACAAAGAGGTACCGCTGAGCCGGATCCGGCAGATGCACGAGGACGGCACCTCGTTCGATCCCGACTGGTGGCGGCGCGCCGCCGAGCTCGGCTGGACCAGCCTGCTGGTGCCCGAGGATCTCGGCGGCGGCAGCGTCTCCGGTGACGGGGTGAAGGATCTGGCGCTGGTCGCCGAGATCGGCGGCAAGACAGTCGCCCCCGGGCCGCTGCACCCCGTCAGCACCGTGCTGGCCGGGCTCGTGGAGGCACCCGCCGGCCACGAGGACACCATCGAGGCGCTGATCGCCGGCGAGCAGGTGGCCTCCTGGGCCGTCTACGAGCCCGGGCGGCAGTGGGCTCCGCTCGCCCCGACGGTCACCGCCACGCCCACCGGCGGCGGCTTCCGGATCGACGGCGTCAAGGACCGGGTGGAGGCCGGGGCCGACGCCCAGATCCTGCTGGTGACCGCGCAGTCCCCCGACGGGGTGCGCCAGTTCCTGGTACCGGCCGACGCGCCGGGGGTGGCTGTGCAGCGGCAGCGCAGCATCGACATGGTCAAGAGCTACGCGCGGGTGACGTTCGACGGAGTCGAGGTCGACGCCACCGCGGCGGCCGTCGGATCGGCCGGGCAGACACCGGATCTCATCGAGCGGCAGAGCCAGATCGCGATCCTGCTGCAGTGCGCCGAGGTGGTCGGCATCCTCGACACCGTGCTGGCGTTCACCATCCAGTGGGGCTTCGACCGGCACTCGTTCGGCCGGCCCCTCGGTTCCTACCAGGCGCTCAAGCACATGTACGCCGATCTCAAGATCTGGTTCGAGGCCTGCCGCGCGACGACCAACAACGCCACGGCCAAGGTGGCCGCCCGCTCCCCCGAGGCGTCGATGGCGGTCAGCGTCGCGAAATCCTATGTGGGCGAGCACTCCCCGACGATGCTGCAGCAGTGCGTGCAGTTGCACGGCGGCATCGGTGTGACGTGGGAGCACGACCTGCACCTGTTCCTGCGGCGCGCGACGCTGTACCGCTCGCTGTACGGCACCCCCGAGGACCACAACCTGCGCGTCTACTCGCTCACCAAGGAGCTGCAAGCCTCATGACCGAGACCACATCGGCCCCGGCCACCACCGAGACGGTGGAGGAGTTCGCCGCACGCGCCGCCGCGTGGCTGGCCGACAACATGCCGCGCATCGACCCGAACGACCCGCCCGAGCACGACCGCGGCGAGGAGGAGCCCTGGCTGCGCGCCCGCGAACTGCAGCGCAAGCTGTGGGACGGCGGGTTCGCGGGTATCTGCTTTCCGAAGGAGTACGGCGGGCTCGGGCTGCCGATCGAGTACCAGCGGGCGTTCAACGCGGTCTCGCGCGAATACGAACTGCCGATCATCCTGAACACGCCGACGTTCACGATCTGCGCGGCTACCCTGCTCGACACCGCCAGCGAGGAGCAGAAGCGCAAGCACATCCCGGCGGTGCTGCGCGGTGACGAGGTGCTGGTGCAGCTGCTGTCCGAACCCAGCGGCGGCTCCGACCTGGCCGGGGTGATCACCCGCGCCGACCGCAAGGACGGCAAGTGGGTGATCAACGGCGCCAAGACCTGGAGCACAAGCGCTTTCGCCGCCGACTACGGGCTGATGCTGGCACGCACCAACTGGGACGTGCCCAAGCACGAGGGCCTGACGATGTTCCTGGTGCCGATCAACAGCCCGGGCATCACGCTGCGCCGCATCAAACAGGTCAACGGGTCGGTGGAGTTCTGCGAGGAGTTCTTCGACAACCTCGAACTCACCGACGATGACGTCGTCGGTGAGGTCAACGACGGGTGGGCGGTGGCCTCGCGCCAGCTGTACCACGAGCGGCGCGCGGTCGGCGGCGGCTCGGAGTTCGCCAGCGGCGTCGGCGCCGAGGGCAAGTCCGATGTGCCGACCGATTACGCGGAGCTGCTGGA
This sequence comes from uncultured Mycolicibacterium sp., assembly GCF_937941905.1. GTDB lineage: Bacteria > Actinomycetota > Actinomycetes > Mycobacteriales > Mycobacteriaceae > Mycobacterium. The sequence continues at coordinate 2,946 of NZ_CALDGS010000059.1, forward strand.
GAAGACCGGTCAGGCCGACAACGAGCGGCTGCAGGAGATGGCCGGTCGCGCCCTGGTGCACCGCGCGGTGCGCGAGCAGCTGATCGACCACGTCTACCACGGCGTGCTCGACGGGTCGCTGCCGCCGGCGGCCGGGTCGATCATCCGCATCGCCCACGCCGACGTCCACCACCTGGAGTTCGACACCGCGCTGGCGATCACCGCCAGCGCCGGTGTCGTCGATGTCGACGACGGGCTCATCCGCCACGGCGAGCGCTACCTGTCCCGGCAGGCCGCCGCGCTGGGCGGCGGCACCACCGAGATCGCGCGCAACATCATCGGCGAACGCGTGCTGGGCTTCCCGCGCGAGTACGCCGCCGACCGGGGCATCCCGTTCAAAGAGGTCAAGCGCGGCCGCAGCTAGCCCGTCTGAGCGGGGCCGCCGGAGAACGCGTCGACCAGTTCGGGGATCAGCTGCAGGTGGCGGCGCAACACGTCCACGGCGGCCTCGCCGTCGTGCCGGTCGAGAGCGTCGACCAGCTCCCGATGTTCGCCCTCGATGGTCGTCAGCCGGGACGGCGCCTCGCTGAGCGTGCGGATCGCCAGCCGGATCTGCCGCGGCTGCAACGACTCGTACAGCTCGGCGATCACCGCGTTGCCCTGCCTGCGCACGATCTCGGAATGGAACAGCTGGTCCAGCCTGGCGAACCGGTTCCAGTCGCCGGCCCGGCCGACCTCCTCCATCTCGCTCAGCAGCTCCCGGGCGGCATCCGGCGTGCCCGCCTGCCGCTGGCAGATGTTGCGTAGCGCATCGGATTCCAGCACGAACCGGGCCTGGTAGATCTCGCGCATCTCCACCACCGTGACCACACGCACCTGAGCGCCGCGCCTCGGGACGAGGTCGACGAAGCGCTCGGCCTGCAGCCGCTGCAGCGCCTCGCGGACCGGCGTGCGGGACGTTCCCACCCGATCGGCGAGCGCCACCTCGTCGACAAACTCCCCCTCGGCGAATGCGCCGCCGAGGATCGCGTCGCGGATCCATTCGTACGCCCGCTGGCCGGCCGAGGCCTTCACGCCGTCGGTGCCGGGGCGGCGGTCAATGCTGGACACCTCCCTATTGAATCACTTGCACGTGGTGCGTACGCCGTGTATACAAGCTATCCACACATTGTGTTCGTTCCATTCGGAAAGGGTTCGCGTTGTCAGCGCCACAAACCAGCCCCCGCCCGTCCATCTCGATCTGGCTGTCCGAACCCTCGGCCGCAGCGGTGGAGATGGGCCGGCTGGCCGGCTACGACACCGTCGTGCTCGACATCGAGCACGGCTTATTCGACCTGCGGGAACTGGACTGGCTGATCCCGTTCATCCGCGCCAACGGCATGCGGGTCATCGCCAAGGTGCTCGGCCCCGAACGCGGGCCCATCCAGCAGGCGCTGGACTTTGGCGCCGACGCGGTCGCGGTCCCGCACATCACCTCGGCCGCGCACGCCGCCGAGATCTGCCGGTACGCGAAGTTCCCGCCGCTGGGCGACCGCTCCTTCGCCGGTGGGCGCACGTCCAACTACCGCGGCTTCACCGACGAGTGGGTGACCGTGCAGGACACCAGCACCCACTGCTACCCGATGATCGAGGACGCCTCGGCCTTCGACGAGATCACCGCCATCCTCGAGCTCCCGGTCGTCGACGGCATCTTCATCGGCCCCTCGGACCTGTCGCTGCGCCGTGACCGGGGCGCCTACGCCGTCACCGACGCCGATCTCGACGACCTCCGCCGCCTGGCCTGCGCCGCCAACGCCGCAGGCAAACCCTGGCTGCTGCCGGCCTGGAGCGAGGCCGAGCAGCGGCTGGCGCTGCAGGAGGGCGCCCACACCGTCGTCGCGGCGATGCAGTACGGGGCCATGCTGACCGGGTTCACCGCGACCATGCAGAAGATCGACGAGATCCGCGAAGAGATGAGGAGCACTCGATGAGCCCGATGACGCTGACGGCCGCCGTCGCCCAGTTCGCCCCGTCCGAGGACAAGGCGGCCAACCTCGAGGCGATCATCGGGATACTCCGGCAGGCCGCCGACCGCGGCGCCGAACTCGTGGTGCTGCCCGAGTACGCGGTGTTCACCGTACCGGTGATGGACGACCGGTTCGTCGCCAGCGCCGAATCGCTGGACGGGCCGACGGTGACCCGGCTGGCCGTGGCCGCCGCGGAGCTGAGCCTGACGGTGATCGCCGGGGTCAACGAGTCCGCCGGGGACGGCCGGATCCACAACACCCTGGTCGGCATCCAGGACGGTCGCATCGCCGCGGTCTACCGCAAGGTCCACCTCTACGACGCCTTCGGCTACCGCGAGTCCGACAGGGTCCTCGCCGCCGCGCCCACGACACCACAGTTGTTGCGGCTCAACGGATTCACGATCGGCATGCAGACCTGCTACGACCTGCGCTTCCCGGAGACCACCCGCGCGCTGGTCGACGCCGGCGCCGACGTGGTTGCGCTGCCCGCCGAGTGGGTCCCCGGCCCGCTCAAGGAATACCACTGGAACACCCTGGTGCGGGCCCGGGCCATCGAGAACACCGTCTACGTGCTGGCCGCCGACCAGACCGGCCCGGCCGGCAGCGGCAACAGCGCTGTCGTCGACCCCATGGGCATCCCGGTGGCCGCGCTCGGCGAGGCGCCGGGGGTGGCGGTCGCCCGGTTGGAACGCGACCGCATCGAGCAGGTCCGCACGATCAACCCGGCGCTGACACTGCGCCGCTACCGCGTCGTCCCGGAGGCCTGAGATGGGGCTGCGCCGTGGACTCACCGCAGCCGTCGCGGTGCTGTGCACCACCGCCCTGACATCCTGTGCCGGCAACCAGGACGGCCGCTACGTGCTGCACTACACCACCTACTCCTCCCCCACCTCCGACCAGTCGCTGACCGCCAAGCGGTGGGCCGAGGAGGTCGAGGAACTCACCGACGGCGGGGTGCGGGTGCAGTTCCACTTCTCCCAGAGCCTGGTCGGGGCCGACGAATCGCTGCAGGCCACCCTGGACGGCCGCGCCGACCTGGCCCAGGTGGGCTCGATCTACGCCGCCAGTGACCTCTCGATGTTCACCGTCATCGAATTGCCTTTCGAGACAAGCAATCCCGAGGTCCAGATGACGGCCATCAAACGGCTCTACGAGGAGAACGCCACCTTCCGTAAGGACTTCGACCGCCAGGGCGTGCACCTGCTGTTCCCGCTGCCGCTGGGCATCGACCTCATCGGCTTGGAGCAGCCTGCCTACCACCCCGACGAGCTGGTCGGGCGAAGCATCCGGTCGGGCGGACTGACCTCGCAGGCGCTGCTGGCCGTCGGCGCCAATCCGGTGGCGATGACGGCCACCGACATCTACGAGGCGATGGAACGCGGTGTGGTGAACGGCTACACCGCCCTGGCGATCGCCAACCTGCCCACCTTCGGGCTGTCGAAGACCACCCCCTTCCTCGTCGACCCCGGGATCGGCGCCTACTCGTCGTCGATCGTGGTAATCAATTCCGAACTGCTGGAGTCGATGCCGCCGGACTACCAGCAGGCCATCGGGGTGGCGTCGGAACACGCGATCGCCGCCGGCCTGCAGGAGATGAGCGCAGCCGGCCGGAAAGCGTGCGAGGACCTGCGTGCCTCCGGTACCGAAATGGCGCGGATGCCCAGCGCCGACGTGCGGGCCTGGAAACAGCGGTCCGGCATCGCCGAAGGCTGGGTCGCCCGCTACACCGAACGCGGCTACGACGCCCAGCGCGTGCTCGACGACTACCGCCGGATCATCGCCGAGGAAACCCCCCGGTCCAGCTACGCCGACCCGTTCATCGCCTGCCTCGAAGGAACGACCCCATGACAACCCCGATCCCCGAAACGACCCCCGAGGTCGCTCTGCCCCGCCCGGTGGCGGTGATCGTGCAGGGCCTCAGTGCGGTGGCCGGTCTACTGCTGCTCACGCTGATCGTCCTGACCATCGCCGATGTGGTGAGCCGCAACGCCAGCGGGCGTTCCATCGTCGGCACGGTCGACATCTCGACAATGCTGTTGGTGGCCATCGCTTTTCTGGGCCTGGCCGCCGCCGAAGCCGACGGCCGGCATGTGGCCGTCGAACTGGTGGAGATGCGGCTGGGTCCGGGCGCCCGGGTGGTGTTCTCGGTGCTGCGCGCGCTGCTGCTCGTCGGCCTGGGCCTGCTGATGGTGTGGGGGCTGGGCGAGGTGCTGGCCAGCGCGGTGGAGCGCGGTGAGACCACCAACGACATCCTGCGGTTGCCCACCTGGCCGGCGAAGTTGGTTCTGCTGGTGTCCTTCGCCGCGTTCTTCGTGGTCGCGGTGTGGAAGGAGCTGCTCACCTTCGCCGCGATCCGGGACGGGGAGTTGCGGTCGTGACCGTCACCACCGGCATCGTCCTGCTCGTCGTCCTGGCAATCTTCTTCGCGCTGCTGGCAATCCGGCTGCACGTCGGGTTGTCGCTGCTCATCGCGGCGTTCATCGGGGTGCTGTTACTGCGCGGCACCGGCGCGGCGGCGAGCACGGTGACCAACCAGCCGTTCTCCACCGCCGCCGACTACGCGCTGACGATCATCCCGCTGTTCATCGTGATGGGCGTGTTCGCGGTGCGGGCCCGTCTGGCGCAGGCCGGCTTCGACCTGGCATCGATCACGCTGCGACGGCTGCCCGGCGGGCCCGCGCTGGCCTCGCTGGCCGGCTCCGGATTGTTCGCCGCGGTCACCGGCTCCAGCGTGGCCACGGTCGCGACCATGGCGCGGGTGTCCACCGACGCGATCGTGCGGGCCGGCTACCACATCCGGCTGGCCGCCGGGGTGGTGTGTGCCGGCGGCACGCTCGGCGTGCTGATCCCGCCGTCGATCGTGCTCGTGCTCTACGGCGTCGTCACCGAGGAGAGCATCGGCCAGCTGCTCATCGCCGGGATCGGTCCCGGGCTGCTGACCATCGCGGCCTACGCGGTCACCGTCGTGCTGCTGGTACTGCGCCGGTACCGTCGCGCCCCGCAGCCGGCCGTCGTCGCGCCGGTGGACACCGCCTCCGACCCGACCTCCGACGACCCCGCCCAGCCGCGCCTCGATTTCGTCGGATTCGGTTATCTGGCTGTGATTTTCGCGGTCTCAATCGGGGTGATCTACCTCGGGGTGGCCACCCCGACCGAGGCGGCCTCGTTCGGTGCGCTGGCCGCGCTGGTGGCGCTGCTGCTGCGCAACCGGCCACCGGCCTGGCTGCGCGAGGTCACCGAGTCGCTGCGGGAGGCGATCGGGCTGACCGCGATGACGTTCCTACTCATGGTCGGCGCCGGGGTTTTCACCTACGTGCTGGCGCTCTCCGGGGCGAGCACCGCGCTGGTCGAGGTGGTGACGGGCGCGGACCTGCCGCCGTATCTGGTGCTGGTGCTGTGCCTGGCGGCGCTGCTGCCGCTGGGCATGTTTCTGGACGGCATCTCGATAATCCTGATCGCCGCGCCACTGCTGCACTCGATCCTGATCGGCTACGGCTTCGACGGGATCTGGCTGGGGGTGCTCATCGTCAAGGTGGCCGAGATGGCGCTGGTGACCCCGCCGGTCGGGATGAACGCGTTCGTCTACTCCGGCGTGGTGCGTGAGGCCGGCCTGGACCGGGTGTTTCGCGGCATCGTGCCGTTCATGGTCGCCGATCTGGCGGTGGTGGCGCTGCTGATCCTGTTCCCCGACATCGTCACGTTCCTGCCGTCGGCCTCCGGCGCGAAATGAAACGACATGAACCGAAAGGTGTTTCAGACATGTTCACGATGAAAGACATGCCCCCACAGGTCGATCCGGCGCTACTGGCCGAACTGCAGGACGTGTGCGTGTCCACCCTCGGGCATCTGCGCGACCACGGCTTCGCGCTCGGGCTGGTACCCAACAAGCGGCCGGTCAAGGTGCTCGGCAGCGCGGTCACCGTGCGCATCCCGCACCTGGACTCCACCGCGGTGCATCTGGCGGTCGATCACCTGCGTCCGGGCGACGTGCTGGTGGTCGACCAGTGCGGCGACCACAGCCGGTCCTGCTTCGGCGGGCTGGTGTCGTTCACCGCCAAGGCGCGTGGCGCGGCCGGCGCGGTGATCGACGGTTGCATCAACGACTACGACGAGACGCTGGCCTACGACTTCCCGGTGTTCTCCCGCGGCTACAGCCCGCTGACCACTCGGATCGGCGGGATCGAGGGCGCGATCAACGTGCCGGTGAGCGTCGGCGGCGCGGTGGTGCACCCCGGCGACGTGGTGTTCGGCGACTCCGACGGCGTGGTGTTCCTGCGGCCGCAGGAAGCGGTCGGCCTCGGCGCGCTGCTGCGCGGCAAGGAGCAAGCCGAGGTCGGCGCGCGGGAGAAGATCGCCGCCGGCGGTTCTATCGCGGAGTTCTCCGGCGCGATCGCCCATCTCCCTCAGAACAAAGCGGGCTGAACCGCGGCGACGGCCGCCGGCGCGGCGTGCTGGCGCGGCGCCGGTTGGGATCGGACCGCCCGGTTCAGCCGGTGCCGGCGGATCAGCGGCGTCACCCTGTCGTGCAACATCTTTCGGTAGTCCGGCGGTAGGTAGGCGCCGCGCCGGTACAGCTCGCGGTAGCGCGGCACCAACTGCGGGTGCGAGTTCTGGAGCCACTGCACGAACCAGCCGCGCGTCGATCCGCGCAGGTGCAGCCCGAACACCGTCACCCCCGTCGCCCCGGCAGCGGCGATCTGCCCGAGCAGCCCGTCGAGATGCTCCACCGAGTCGGTGAGGTACGGCAGCACCGGCGCGACCATCACGTGACAGTCCAGCCCGGCGTCGCGGATCGCCGAGATCAGCCCGAGCCGCGCCTGCGGCGACGGGGTACCCGGCTCGACGTCGCGGTGCAGTTCCGGATCGCCGACGGCCAGCGACACCGCGACGCTGACGTCGACCCGGTGGGCGGCCTCGGCGATCAGCGGCAGGTCGCGGCGCAGCAGCGTGCCCTTGGTCAGGATCGAGAACGGGGTGCCCGAGTCGGCGAGCGCCGAGATGATCCCCGGCATCAGCGCGTAGCGGCCCTCCGCCCGCTGGTAGGGGTCGGTGTTGGTGCCCAGCGCGACCGTCTCGCGCTGCCACGACCGCCGCGCCAGTTCGCGGCGCAGCACCTCGACCACGTT
>NZ_CALDGS010000060.1 GCF_937941905.1 uncultured Mycolicibacterium sp.
ATCTTCTTCTTCTACCCGGCCGACTTCACCTTCGTCTGCCCGACCGAGCTGGGCGACATGGCCGACCTGTACGACGAGTTCCAGAAGCTCGGCGTCGAGATCTACGCGGTGTCCACCGACACCCACCACGTGCACGCGGCCTGGCACAAGGCCTCCGACACCATCGGCAAGATCCGCTTCTACATGATCGGCGACCCGTCGGGCACCATCACCCGCAACTTCGACAACATGCGTGAGGGCCAGGGCCTGGCCGACCGCGGCACCTTCCTGGTCGACCCGGACGGGGTCATCCAGTACGTCGAGATCACCCCGGAGGGTGTCGGCCGCAACGCCGCCGAGCTGCTGCGCAAGGTCAAGGCCGCGCAGTACGTCCGCAACCACCCGGGCGAGGTCTGCCCGGCCAAGTGGGAAGAGGGCGAGGAGACCCTGACCCCGTCGATCGACCTCGTGGGCAAGATCTGACGTTCCGACCTCCCCTGCGGGGTCCGGCACCCGTCCCGCACGGCGGACCGCCGGACCCCGCCCTTTCCCACCACCACCCCAGGAGACCGCCATGCTCGACGCCTCGACCACCGCACAGCTGAAGACCTATCTGGAGAAGGTCACCATGCCGATCGAGCTGGTGGCCTCCCTCGACGACGGCCCGAAGTCGGCCCAGCTCGCCGAACTGCTGCAGGAGACCGCCGCGCTCTCGGACAAGGTGACCTACCGCCGCGCCGACGACGACCCGCGCCGGCCGTCGTTCCGGATCGAGCGGGTCGGCACCGATATCCGGGTACAGTTCGCCGGCATCCCGATGGGCCACGAGTTCAGCTCCTACGTGCTGGCCCTGTTGCAGGTGGGCGGGCACCCGGTCAAGGTCTCCGACGAGCTCGCCGAGACCATCAAGAACCTCGACGGCGACTACCGGTTCGAGACCTACATGTCGCTGTCCTGCCAGAACTGCCCGGACGTCGTCCAGGCGCTCAACGCGATGAGCGTGCTCAATCCCCGCATCCGGGTCGTCGCCATCGACGGCGCCCTGTTCCAGGACGAGGTCGAGCAGCGCAAGGTGCTCGCGGTGCCCACCGTCTACCTCAACGGGGAGCTGTTCGACTCCGGCCGGATGAGCATCGAGCAGATCGTCGCCAAGCTCGACACCGGCGCGGCCGACCGCGAGGCGGAGAAGATGAAGGGCAAGGCCCCGTTCGACGTGCTCGTCGTCGGCGCCGGACCGGCCGGCGCCACCGCCGCCATCTACGCCGCCCGCAAGGGGCTGCGCACCGGCCTGGCGGCCGAGCGGATCGGCGGGCAGGTGCTCGACACCATGGCGATCGAGAACTTCATCTCGGTGCCGCACACCGAGGGCCCGAAGCTCGCCGCCGCGCTCGAGGAGCACGTCCGCGAGTACGACGTCGACATCATGCCGATGCAGGAGGCGGTCGAGCTGACCCCGGCCACCGAGCCGGGCGGGCTGACCGAGATCCGCTTCCGCAACGGCGCCACCCTGTCGGCGCGGTCGGTGGTGCTGGCCACCGGGGCCCGGTGGCGGACCATGAACGTGCCGGGTGAGCAGGAGTACCGCAACAAGGGCGTCACCTTCTGCCCGCACTGCGACGGCCCGCTGTTCAAGGGCAAGCGGGTGGCCGTCATCGGCGGCGGCAACTCCGGCGTCGAGGCGGCGATCGACCTGGCCGGCGTGGTCGGCCACGTCACCCTGCTGGAGTTCGACACCAAGCTGCGCGCCGACGCGGTGCTGCAGCGTAAGCTGCACAGCCTGCCCAACGTCGACGTCATCGTGAACGCCGCCACCACCGAGGTGGTCGGCGACGGCACCCAGGTGACCGGCCTGCGCTACCGCGACCGCGACACCGACGAGCTGCACGAGCTGCCGCTGGAGGGGGTGTTCGTCCAGATCGGCCTGCTGCCCAACACCGACTGGCTCAAGGGCACCGTCGAGCTCTCCGAGCGCGGCGAGATCGTCGTCGACGCGGCCGGGGCCACCTCGGTGCCCGGGGTGTTCGCGGCCGGCGACTGCACCACCGCGCCGTACAAGCAGATCGTCATCGCGATGGGGTCCGGCGCCACCGCCTCGCTGTCGGCGTTCGACCACCTCATCCGCACGTCGGCTCCGGCTGCGGGCTGACGGGTAGGGACCGGAGCTAGCATCAGACATGCCCAGCACGCCGTCGGTCGCCCAGCTGCGCGCGTTCGTCGCGGTCAGCAGGCTGCAGCACTTCGGTGCGGCCGCGGCGCAGCTGGGGATCTCCCAGCCCACGCTGAGCCAGCTGCTGGCCAAGCTGGAGTCCAACCTCGGTCTGCAGCTCATCGAGCGCACCTCGCGGCGGGTGCTCGTTACCCCCGCGGGCCAGCGGCTGCTGCCGCACGCCGAGGCCGCCGTCGAGGCGATCCACGCCATCGTCGACGCCACCGAACCGACCGGGTGGCTGTTCGGGGCGCTGCGGCTCGGGGTCATCCCGACCATCGCGCCCTACCTGCTGCCCACGCTGCTCGGCACCCTGCACGACCAGGCGCCCGACCTGCGGCTGTTCGTGCGCGAGGACCAGACCCTGCGGCTGCTCGACGCGCTGCGCCGCGACGAGATCGACGTCGCCCTGCTGGCCCTGCCGATCAGTGAGCCGGGTTTGGTCGCCCAGCCGGTCTACGAGGAGGACTTCGTGCTGGCGGTCAGCGCGGAGTCCGAGCTTGCCGGCGCCACCGACGTGCCGACCGACGCGCTGCGCCGCCAGCCGCTGCTGCTGCTCGAGGAGGGCCACTGCCTGCGCGACCAGGCGCTGGAGGTGTGCGCGCTGGCCAACGTCGTCGACACCGGCCACGACGTGGCCCGGGCCAACTCACTGCAGACGGTGGTGCAGCTGGTGGCCGCCGGCATGGGGGCGACGCTGCTGCCCGCCACCGCGGTGCCGGTCGAGACGCGCGGCGCGACGCTGGGCATCGCCACCTTCGCCGAGCCCGCCCCGGGCCGCCGCATCGGCATCGTCTGGCGCGCCAACAACTCCCGCAGCGAACGGTTCATCGAGTTCGCCCAGGTGATCCGGCGTGCGGTGGTGGACGCCGGGCTGCCGGTGCGGTCGGTGGCCGGCGACGCCCCGGCCCCGCTGGTGGAGTTCGCCGCCGCCGACCACGCCGCCTCGTAGGCGCCGGTCAGCTGCCCTCGCCCTGGAACCGGTCGTCGACGTATTCGGCGAAGTCGACGTGGCCCGGGAACTCCCCGGCCTCGGTGAACGCGTCGGCGATCTCCTGCTCGGAGGCGATGATCCGCTCCGACAGCGGCACCGGGTACTTGATCGACCGGGTCCAGGTGATCCGGGACGCCTCCGGGCTGATGTCGGTGAGCTCGGCGTACTTGGCCGACCACTCGTCGAGGTTGTCCGCCGACCATTTGGTGGCCACCGCGTAGCGGTCCAGGAAGTCGGCGATGGCCTCCGTCACCGCCGGATCCTTCAGCGCGGCCCCCGAGGCGACCCAGAAGTTGTACCCGTTGCCGGCGGTGTCGGCGGCGGCGATGACCCGCGCCCCGCTCTCCTGCTCGGCGATCGCGGTGTAGGGGTCCCACACCGCCCAGGCGTCCACCTCGCCGCGGGTGAGCGCGGCGTACCCGTCGGCCGGCGAGACGTAGACCGGCTCGATGTCGGACAGCCCCAGCCCCGCCTGCTCGAGGTGCAGCAGCAGGTTGGCGTTGGCCGAGCTGCCCTTGGTGACGGCGACCTTCTTGCCCTTGAGCTCGGCCACCGCGGTGATCGGCGAGTCCTTGCCGACCAGGATGGCATCGCCCTTGCCGGTGGCCTCGAGCGCGCCGACCACCTTGATGTCGGCGCCGGCGGCGGCGCCGAACACCGCGGGCGTGTTGCCGACCTGCGCGATGTGGATGCCGCCGGCGCTGGCCGCCTCCACCATCGGCGGCCCGGCGGTGAAGGTGGAGAACTCCACCCGGTAGGGGGTGTCCTTCAACTGCCCCGAGGCGGTCATCAGCACCTCGATGGAGATGGCCCGCTGGTCGCCGACCTTGAGCGTCACGGTGGACAGGTCGACCGGGCCCTCCGCGGCGGCGGGCTCGGAGTCACCGCCGGCGCAGGCCGACAGCAGCAGCGCCGGCACCGCCAGCAGGGCCGCAAGCGTTCTCTTCACCACAGACTCCTTCACGGTTGTCGCAGCAGGTCTTCGGTACCGGTCTCGACACCCAGCAGCTCCAGCAGCCGGGCGGAGTACACGGCCGCCTCCGGCGAGGCATGGCTGCGCGGCCGGGGCAGGTCGACCTCGACCGTCGCCGCGATGCGGCCGTCCTCGAGCACCAGCACGCGGTCGGCCAGCGTGACCGCCTCGGCGACGTCGTGGGTCACCAGCAGCACGCCGAAGCCGTGTTCGTCGAACAGTCGCAGCAGCAGGTCGTGCATGGTCAGCCGGGTCAGCGCGTCCAGCGCCCCGAACGGCTCGTCGAGCAGCAGCAGGGTGGGTTCGGCGACCAGCGCCCGGGCCAGGGCCGCCCGCTGGGCCTCGCCCCCGGACAGCGTCAGCGGCCAGGCGTCGGCCCGGTGCGCCAGGCCGACCTCGCCGAGCACCCGGACGGCCCTGGCCTCGGCGGCCTTCCGGCGCCGGCGCTGCGGATCGCCGAGCGCGACGTTGCGGGTCACCGACAGCCACGGCACCAGCCGCGGCTCCTGGAACACCACCGTCGGGGTGCCCTGCACCGTCACCTCGCCGGTGTGGTCGTCGGACAGCCCGGCCAGCACCCGCAGCAGGGTCGACTTGCCCGAGCCGCTGCGCCCCACCAGCGCGACGATCTCGCCGGGCCGCACGGTCAGGTCGATGCCGTCGAGCACCACCCGCCCGTCGAACCCCTTGGTCAGCCCGCGCACCTCGGCGACGGGTCCGTGCACCGCCGCGCTCACCGGACCACCGCCCCGGGGCGCCACCGCAGTGCCCACCGCTCGGCCCACCGCACGATCGCGTCGGTCGCCAGCCCGAGCAGGCCGTAGACGAGCAGGCCGAAGATGACGATGTCGGTGCGCAGGAACTCGCGGGCGTTGTTGACGATGTAGCCCAGCCCGGCGTTGGCGTTGATCTGCTCGGCCACGATCAGCGACAGCCAGGCGATGCCCAGGCTCTGCCGCATGCCGACCAGGATCTGCGGCAGCGCGCCCGGCAGCACCAGGTAGCGGATCCGCTCGCCGCGGGTCAGCCGCAGCACGTTGCCCAGTTCGATGAGCTTGGGGTCGAGGTGGCGGATCGCGGCGAAGGTGTTGAGGTAGAGCGGGAACGCCACGCCCAGCGCGATCAGGTAGACCTTGGGCTCCTCGCCGATGCCGAACCAGATGATGAACAGTGGGATGAGCCCGAACAGCGGGATGGTGCGCAGCATCTGCAGCGGCGGGTCGACGGCGTACTCCGCGATCCGGTTCAGCCCGGCCAGCACCCCGCACCCGATGCCCACCGACGCGCCGAGCAGGAACCCGAACAGCGCGCGCTGGCCGGAGACCAGCAGCGCGTCGCCGAGCTGGCCGGACCGGTACACCTGCAGCCCGGCCTCCAGGATGACCGACGGGGCGGGCAGGATGCGCGCCGACAGCAGCCCCGTCTGACTGGCGAGCTGCCAGGCCACCAGCAGCGCCACCGGCGCGATCGAGCGCAGCAGCGCCGGACGCCGATACCAGGGCGGCGGATTCGATCCCCGGGCGACCGAAAGCGTCGCGACCTCGGTAGTCACTCGTCGCATCGTGCCGTCACCGGCCGACGCCGCCCAGTATTCGACTCGCCGTGACCAGAAATACCGCGGTAACACCGGACGCGGGGCCACCGGAGCGGTGCGCAGCGGTGTTTCCGCAGGTCGAGGCGGAGAAATTGGTGCGTCGGAGGCCGTCGCGGCGGTGTTAGCCTCGAACCTGCCGGGACCCGACGCCCTCGACCGACAGGACATCACCGTGCACCGCAACCAATTCCGGTGGGCCATGGTGCCCGCCTCCCCCGCCGCGACGGTCGGGCGCCTGCTGCGGTCCGGACAGCCGGGAGGCGACGCATGCGTGAACTGAGGAGCGCCCCGTTCGATCTTCGCCAGTCCGGTGTCGCGCTCGGCGAGATCGCCGCACAGGTGCGCTCGGCCTTCACCGCCAGCGACGCCCGGATCGCCGCCGCGCGGCCCGGGTGGCGGGGCGATTCGGCGGCCGCGCTGGCCTCCGTCCTGACCGAGTGGCAACGGGTGACCCGGGACCTGCACCGCGACCTGGTCGAGCACGGGCAGCGGTTCGGCGCCGCGGCACGCCAGTACAGCGATGCCGACGCGACCGAAGCGGATGCCGTCCGCACCACCGCCGAACAGATCTGATCGGGGAACCGGCCAATGGTCATGTCAATCGCCGATATCGACAGTTGGAACCCGGAGGCGATCCGCTCGGTCGGCGCGGCGGGCAACGCCCGCGCGGCGGCGGCCGGCGAGGCCGGTTCACGGTTGCGGTCCCTGCGCGCGTTCGGGACGTGGCGGGGCGGCGGCGCCGACGCCGCACGGACCCGCACCGAGACCATCGCCGATCAGCTGCAGCGGCACGGCCGGGCGGCCGCCACGGTCGCCGCCGCCGCGAACGCCGCGGCCGACGAGGTCAGGGCGATCAAAGCTCAACTCGCCCAGTTGCGTACCGCGCTCGGCCGGCACGGCATCATCATCCGCGCCGACGGCACCGTCGTTCCGCCGCCGAATCTGGCGTCGCTGGCGCCGGCCCGGCAGCGGCTGATCGCGTCGCTGCTCACCGCCGGGCAGTTGAGCGTCGACCGCATCCGGCTGGCCGCCGAACTGACCGATGCCCGCCTGGCCGACGCGCTCAACCCCGCAGGCGGCGACGAATTCGATCCCCCGCAGTCCGTTCACCGACCGGCCGGGCATTCCGGCTGAGCATGGGACCGTACCGGTCACCCCGCAGACCGTTCAGATCACCCCGACCACGACCCGGTGGACGGCGCCGGAGGGATCGCATGGGCGGCGAGGTAGCCCGGGCGGATCGCCGGTCCGCACCGAGCTGCCCGATGCCGCGGTGATCCGCCGACGCGCTGCCGCGGGTCTGCTCACCCGGTGGCCGGACGGCCTGCGATCCACGCGTCAGCGCCGGCACCGGTCTGCGGAATAGCCCGCCCGGTCGCGATCCGGGCTGTTCATCGCCAAGGGCGCCGCCCCCCGACCTGAAGTTCGCCGCCCGTTTGTCGGTGCAACATGGTATGGATTTCATTCGGCGCCATCGGGGCGCCAGGCAATATCCATTCGGGAACAGGGGGAGGTCCGCATGTCCCTCGACTATCAACAGCTTTCGTCCTACGTCTCGACCTACGCGGGAATCCGCGCTGTGTCCAAACTGGAACCACTCGGCGGTCCTAGGGACAAGGTGTTCCCACCGACGTACGGTGTCGAGGACTCCGCCGCCACCAAGTACGCCACGGAACTACGGGTTGTCGACACCGCCGATGGGACGACAGCACAGGTGGAGTCAGTGGTGCTCAATTCTGTCGCGGCGCAGGCCCACCAACTGTCTCGTGCACTGCGCGCGGCATGGGAAGCCAACGACCTGGACCTGCCGCTGATCGGTACCGACTTCTCTCAGATCGAAGGTCTGGAGGAGTACGGCACGATCACCGACCTCGATGCCCCGCACCGCGTGTACGACGCTATCCACCGCGACTCGCTCGACAGCGAAGTCCCGTTCAGGTTCGGCGAAATCGGAAGAGCGGTGACTGAAGCCACCGTGGACAACGCCACCGCGTTATATCAACACTCACCATCCGCCCTCCTCTTCGGCGCCTGGGATTCCACCGGCCCCAGAGGTGGGCGCGGCAGCAAGTTCGAACGAGCGATCACCAGCGAGATCGTGGCCACCGGCATCGCGCTCGGAAAGAAGACATCATCTCGTATCGACCCACTTGGTATCGAGAAGGTCGACGGAATCTACCGGTCCACGGACGGTTCCTGGACGTTCGACGAATCCCAGGCCGTGCCGAAGTCCAAACCGATTCGACCGTCGGAAATCAATCACGGCAACGTAACACCTTCTATCGATGCGAAGGCCGGCGGTATTACCGCCGCATCGATCGAAGCGACCACGGTCCTCTCGCTGATCCAGCTACGCCGCCTGAAGTTCCCGAAGACAACCGATGGAGCACCGCTGGACCAATCCGCCGGCCATGCAGCACGTACGACACTGGCCGCACTCGGCCTCGCCGCCACTACCCTCGCCTTCGAGCAGGGGTTCGATCTGCGGTCGAGGTGTGTCCTGGCCCCCACCTCCGAACTCGTGTTTGATGCGGTAGGCCGCGCAGGAGAAGTGGAGTCGTTCACGCTGACCGGCGCGGAAGCACTGGCGCTTGTCGCCGAATCCGCTGATGCGGCAGCCAAAGCCGGACTCCGCTGGCGCTCTGGTCTGCACCGGCTAACCCCCACGGAACGACTCATCGAACTCGTCCGCCGCAGTCGCGACGCCGCAATCGCCTCGGCTCCTGTGGAGGGTTAGTGCTCGCCGTCGAGATGACGCTGCTTGGCGGTCGTTACCGTGCCAGCAGTTTCGATGATCGCCGGAAAGCGGAGTGGCCACCGGAACCCGCCCGTCTCTTCTACGCGGCGGTCAACGTCGTTTACCAGTCATCGGAGCCTGACGACGCCGAAGTCGAGGTGTTGCGATGGTGGGAGACGCTCGGCGCTCCGGAGATCGCTTGTTCTGAGGCCCTTCTCCGCTCGGTGGTCGATCACTACGTACCGGGCAACTTCGCAAGCTCCTGGACCAACGACTTTCAACCCCTGTGGCGAGAGGTTGAACGCCATCAACGGTCACTCATGGAAGCACAGTCGAGCGGTTCACCGAGCGACGCCGCGAAGGCCCAGAAGGCGTTGGACAAGGTGATCGCGAAGGTCCGGACAGCCACCGAACGCTACACCAGGCCCACCGGGAAAGAGTCGCTCCAGGTGATGGACCGCGTCGCCGAAGTGTTGCCGCATCGCCGGGGCAAGCAGCCACGGACGTTCCCGACGGCTGTTCCCGACGATCCAAACGTCTATTTCATCTGGCGCTCAGCAGATCCCACCGCACAACAACGGTCGACCCTGGATGCGATACTGGGACGTATCGGCCGTGTTGGGCATTCGGCCAGCACGGTGTCCTGTCGAATAACCGACGATCCACCGGATCCGGTATGGGTGCCGACCTCATCGCCGGCGTGCGAGCGGCAGCTACGAACAACCGATACCGGCCTGCTTGAGGCGCTCCTGGAGGAATATGAGCGTCATCACGGGTACCTGGAGCACGTTCTTCCCGCGCGTCTGACCGGGTACGTCCGTGCTGGCAAACCGAGCACTGTCCCGACTCGGCAGAATGAGATCGGCGATTGGATCATCCTTCGATTCAAGTCTCGTCAGCAGCTTCCCATCAGCCGCACACTGGACGTGGCCCGGGCGGTTCGCGCCGCGCTCATCTCACACGCGCCGGATCCCGTCCCGCCGCTGATCAGTGGCCATATTCAGGGTTCCGCCGAGCAACTCAGAGCACCGCACATGTCAGTGCTCTGCCTTCCCAACGTCACTCATGCCTATTCGGACGGGTATATCCAGGCTGCGGCGATCTGCCTGCCTGACGACCTTTCGCCGGATGACCGCACTACTGTGCTCGATGCACTCGATCGGTGGTCGGCTCACGCGGGGGGCGACAGATACCGGCTCACGTTGCCGGGAGGCCTCAGTCGCGACCTCGAGTTAGGCGTTCTCGATGCTGATTCCGGAGCACTACCTATACGGGCACCCGTGGCGTCGCGCCAGTTCTGGGCGCGACGGGCACGCACCTGGTCGTCGGTAACTCCTGTCGCTCTCGACCGCCATCCACGGATCGGACGCAATCCTGACCTCGACGAGCTTTCTGCCGCAGTCGCACCCATCATCTCCCGGATGTGTGAGCGGGTGGGCCTTCCAGTCCCGGAATCCGTCACTGCTTCGCCGGTTTCGGTGTGGTCGGCTGTGCCACCCGTCGCATTCGGCTCGCGCCGCGGCTTCCCCCAGTACTGCGTGGGAGGACGTCGTGGTGACCGTCGGTTCACCACCCACGTGACGATCGAGTTCCCCGAGGATGTGCGCGGACCATTGATTATCGGCGCCGGCCGTTATTTCGGCTATGGCCTACTGCTGCCCACTCCCGGTTCGACAAGGACAGCCAGTGAACTCTGAACTTAGTCCAGATCGGTTTCCTGACTTCTTCGCCGCAGTGAACGGCGGTCACCGTCCATTCCCTTGGCAGATGCGCCTGGTGGAAAGACTGTTCGAGACGAACGGTGAATGGCCACGCCTCCTGGACCTTCCCACCGGAAGCGGGAAGTCGTCGACGGTTGACATCGCGGTGTACACGCTCGCCGCCGGCCTTCCGGTCCCCCGCCGTATCGTATTTGTCGTCGACCGACGAGTAATCGTCCAACAGTCCGCCGAGCACGCGCGTCACCTTGCGCGTCTGCTCGCTGACAGCACCGATCCACACGTCAAGGCGGTCGCTGACGGATTGTTGCGTTTGCACGCCGACGTAGCCGAACCCAGGCCTCCATTGTTGGTTGCCGAACTGCGTGGCGCGATCGAACAAGATCGGCAGTGGGCGGAGCGTCCCGATGTGCCGACCGTCATCGCCTCCACCGTGGATCAGGTCGGGTCGCGACTGCTGTTCCGCGGTTACGGTGTATCGGACAACATGGCACCGGTGCATGCCGGCCTTCTTGGCAACGACACGCTGATCCTCCTCGATGAGGTTCACTTGGCCCGGCCATTCGCCGCCATCCTCCGCAGGATCCAACAGAGGTATCGACCTCAGGCAGATGGTCTGCCGAACCGATGGCAGATCGTGGAGCTGTCCGCAACACCCGACCGGACCGACAACACAACGACGTTCTCCCTCGAGAAGCACGACTGGGAACACCCCGTGTTGGGCAAGCGGTTGACCGCACGCAAACCGGCCCGCCTTGCCACGTGCAAAGTCCCAGCGGACCCGGAGCGTGCCCAGGTCACCTTGGCCTCCAGGCACGCCGCGCTGGTGACTGAGCTCCTCAGTGACGAGCGAGTGCGGTCGGTCGGTGTAATCGTGAACCGGGTACGCCTGGCTTCGCTCGTCCACCGCGAGCTCACCACCAAACACGGTGACGCGGTGGAGGTCAGGTTGATCACCGGCCGGATGCGGGGCTACGAACGAAACCTGGTCCTGCAACGTGTCAAAGAGCGCGTAGGTTCGGGATCCGGCCGGACACGACAGAGCACCGATGCCCCTTCGAAGATCGTTGTGGTGGCCACCCAGACGGTCGAGGCGGGCGCCGATCTGGACTTCGATGTGGTGGTCACCGATTGCGCCAGCATCGATGCGTTGGTCCAGCGGTTCGGCCGAGTCGACAGGTTGGGTGAATTCAGCACTCAGATGGGTGAGGAATCTCCTCCGCCGCTCAGCGTCATCGTCGGGACCGATCGCCTGGCGAAGGACCGCGTGGATCCGGTGTACGGGACCGCGCTGGCAGCAACCTGGGAGTGGTTGTCCCGGCGTGGGGACGAGGTCGACTTCGGCATCTTGTCGAACGTGATCTCCGAAACGAAAAACCTTCCTGAATTGATGGCGCCGCGCTCAACCGGGCCGATCCTGACGCGATCGCATCTCGACCGCCTCGTGCGGACATCTCCGCGACCGGACGCGGACGTCGACATCGACGCATTTCTCCACGGCCTCGGTCGCAGGCCGGACCCAGATGTCGAAGTCGTTTGGCGCAAGGATGTTTCCGCGGAGACACTACGCACCATCGCCAGTGGTGATGACGTCGAGGCTCGACTCGAGGAGTTCTCCGATCTGATCAGTGCGATCCCCCCGACGCCAGACGAGGCGGTGTCAGTACCCATCCTGCAGGTCAAGGAATGGCTAGACCGCGGCCGACCAAGCGCCCAGGCCACCCCCCGGGAGGTGGTTCTCACCGATCTCGAGGCACCGGCATCGGAAGGCGCTGAGCCACAGCACCTGCGCCCATGCTTGGTGTGGCGCGATGGCCGCTGTTTCGTCACAACGTCGGGTTCAGATCTCCAGCCTGGGGACACCGTTATCGTGCCTTCCTCGTATGGCGGTCTCGAGGCCGGCAACTGGGCTCCCTCAAGCACGCAGCCCGTCACTGACGTCGCGGAAGCGGCGGTGCGCGCAACGGGACGTGCGCTGCTCAGGATCAACCCGGCTACGCTCAAGCCCTCAGATTTCCCGAATCTTGGGCTTCCCTCCGAGGACGAACTCCTGCCACTTTCGGAAAGTGAACGCTTCGCACGGTTGCAAGCCCTGGTCGGATCAGTGACTCTCGACCGCGACGGCGAACCCATGATCACGGGACGGATACCGACACCTGAAACCGCCGAGGCGTTCGATGTACACCCGCACGCGCTGCTCCAGGACTGGATTTCGCAGCATGCCGCACCGCACATCCTGGAGTCTTTCGGGCAGATAACGAAGCGGAACGTGCAGGTCGTCACCAGTGAGTTCGGGCCGATCTATGTGCTATCCAGCGACATCGACCGGGAGGCCATTGACAGCGAGCCCGCTCGCAGCAATTCCACCGCGTGCCGGTGTCTCCTCGATGACCACCTGCGCGATGTCGCCGAATGGGCTGCGAAGTTTGTCGACTGCCTCGGGATTGGGTCACCACTGGCCGAGGCGGTGGTCAGTGCCGCCCGCCTGCACGATCTCGGCAAGGCCGATGCCCGTTTCCAGGCATACCTGCGTGAGGGTGCGATCACACAGCAGAATGATGTACTTCTGGCTAAGTCGGACATCCCTCCGCAAGATCGTCAACGGAACAGGCTGGCGAGACTGCGCTCTGGGTATCCACGGGGTCTTCGGCACGAGGTTGCCTCGGTTGCCTTGGCGCAAGAACTTCTGAGAGACACACCTAATCCCGGGTTGACACGGTTTCTCATCGCATCACATCACGGATACGGTCGCCCGTTCTTTCCCGCCCAAATCGACCCCGACCAATACCAGGTGGAGTATCGGGGGGAGCATGGAGCCCTCTGCAGCGAAAGCCCCTACCGGGGAGGCGCGCCGGCCGGCGGAACACCGGACGACTTCGCGGACGCCATACGCAGCTTCGGCTGGTGGGGAGTCGCCTGGCTGGAGGCGATACTGCGGCTTGCCGACCACGGCGCCAGCCGACTTAACGCCGCCGGCAACGTCGATCGGAGGACGTCATGACGGAGATACATCTCACTGGACTCAGAGCGGACGCCGCGCATGGTTTCCTCGCCGCAATGGGGGTCATGGCGGCCACGCGATTCTCTGCGCCCGACTTGCAGCTCCACTGGACATCCGATTTCATCCCCCACGCCGTACTCACAGGCGTCGACCCGACGGATCTGATTGACCTCGTGCTGACTGACCGCGACCAACGGTTGAATGGCGCGGTTCTGAATCACCCCGCCGGGAAGCCGTACGACACGCTGAAGTGCACTGCGGAGGAATTGACCGCCTGGGCCGCACGGATCGCAGATCTACCTGACAACGATCCGGACATCGACTTGTGGTCTGCACTGGTCATCGAGGGAGGCTTTGATAACAACAATCGGTCGAAACCCACCCACTTTGATTTCTCGGCCGGGCAGGTCAAGTTCCTCAAAGTCGTCCGCGACATCGCTGAATCTCTCACGGCCGAGATGCTTTCAGAGGCCATCTACGGCCCGTGGCGGTATGAAAGTTTGCTCTCCACCCTGCGATTTGAAAAGGAGGGCGAACGGATGCAGGCACTGAGGGCGGTTCCGCCGGCCAACGAACCGGTGAAAGGCGTGCCCGGCGCCGATTGGCTCGCGTTCCGCGGACTGGCGCTCTACCCGCTGTCCTTGATCCCCGGCCGGGACCGGGCCCGGGTGGTAACTCCGGCATGCGACTCAAACTGGAATCGAGGTGCCTTCCGCTGGCCGGTGTGGGATACCCCGCTCACATATGACGCAGTGGCCGCGATCGTCACCGACAGACGTCTCGTAGGTGAAGATCCAAACCACCGTCAGCACGATGCAGAATCACTCTGCGCGTGGGGAATCCGATCGATCTGGGAATCGTCGATTGTACGGTCTGGGCAGGGCTATGGGTCATTCGGTCCTGCGAAGCAGATTGCGCGCGGCTCACAGAGGTAGCAGCGCGATGAACGAGACCGAGCGCGGCATGCCTTCCACCGGCGCACCTTCCAGTAGCGCCATTCCAGAGCACATTCCCGCGCGGATGCTCAACGAGTTCGTCTACTGCCCACGCCTTTTCTACCTGGAATGGGTCGACGACCGATGGGCCGACAGCGCCGACACCGAACAGGGCAGGTTCACTCACCGCGCTAGTGATCGACGCGAAGGTTCCCTTCCGGACCCAGAATTCGCGGCGATTCTCAAGAACGTGTCGTCGGTGAGAATCCAGTCCGACCGGCTTGGTCTGGTCGCGGTGATCGATCGAGTCGAGGGCGAAGACGGGTACGTCTGCCCTGTAGATATCAAGAAGGGTCGGCCGGATCCTGATGGCCTTCCTTGGCCGGCCGATCGCGTACAAGCGCTCGCCCAAGCAGCACTCTTGAAGGATGCCGGATATCGAGTACGTAAGGCGGTTCTCTATTACGCAGAAACTCATCAGCGTGTCGATGTGCCGGTGACGCCGGAAGGGCTCGACGAAGTTACCGAGATCGCGGCACGGGCACGCGAGGTGGCATGTCGTCCCCGTCCACCGCTACCGCTGGTTCACAGCCCCAAGTGTCCCCGTTGCTCGCTCCTCGGACTGTGCCTGCCCGATGAAACCAACGCGCTGCTTGCCCGAGATGACCTTCCGGTGCGCACCATCGTGCCCCGAGACCCCGACCACCGGCCCCTATACGTCACCGAGCAGGGCGCCTATGTCGGTGTGCGTAGCGGACGGCTCCGAATCACCAAGGACCGAGAAGAACTGGCGGAAGTCCGCCTCATCGATGTCGCCCAGCTGTGCGTCTACGGCAACGTACAGGTCAGCACGCAGGCACTGTCCGAGTTATGGGCCCGGGGCACGCCTGTTCTGTGGTTCTCCTACGGAGGTTGGCTACGGGGCTGGGCTCAGGGAGAGATGTCAAAGTACGTCGAGCTGCGACGACGCCAGACCGCAGTACATGCCCAGGGTGGCTTCGATATCGCCCGTCAATTGATCGTCGGAAAGATCAAGAACAGCCGAACGTTGTTACGGCGTAATGCCCGCGCCGACGTATCCGCCGAGCTCGCCCAGCTCGGCCGGCTTGCCGAAAGGGCCGCTACCGCAGATTCGGCGAGTTCGCTGCTCGGTATTGAGGGCGCCGCTGCACGGATCTATTTCTCTGCGTTTCCACGCATGATCGCTCCCGAATTCGCCACAGCAGAATTCGACACGAACGGCCGAAAACGGCGCCCGGCACCCGATCCGATAAACGCGCTATTGGGATTTACCTACTCGCTCCTACTGAAGGACATGGTTGCAACATGCCTCGGGGTCGGACTGGACCCCTACCTCGGGGTGTACCACCGTCCCCGCTACGGACGGCCCGCGTTGGCGCTCGACCTCATGGAAGAATTTCGCCCGCTCATCGCCGACTCCGTAGTCATCAATGCACTGAACAACGGCGAGGTCAGTTCGACAAGTTTCTCCCGAAAAGGTCGCGCGGTCTGGCTCACCGCACAAGGGAGAAAAGCGGTTATGCGCGCATACGAGCGGCGCCTGGACACCCGCGTCAGGCACCCCATCTTCAAGTACCAGGTCACCTACCGCCGCGTGATGGATATCCAAGCGCGAATAGCCGCAGCGGTAATGGTGGGTGAGATTGAGCAATATAGCCCGATGACAACCCGGTGATCTATGGCACGACGGCGCTATCTCATAGCTTACGACATCCGAAACCCGAAACGACTCCGGCGCGTTTGTACGATCATGAAAGACTACGGAGTTCGGTTGCAGTACTCGGTCTTTTTGTGCGATCTGTCCGAGCTGGAACTGATTCGGTGGCGGTCTGAGATCCACAAAGCGGTGGATCTCCGAGCAGACTCGGTCATCCACGTCGACCTCGGCCGGTGCGACGCTGCGCCGGCAGTCGCCACCATTGGTGTCCCCCGCCAATTGCCTCCCAGTGGTCCGATCATCCTTTAGCGAGCGCTCCTTGCGGTGCGCAAGCCCCGGGAACCACTCGCACGCAGCTCAGAGCACCTTTCCAACTCCATAGTGAAGAAGATTGTGTGGCCACCGACCGCATCATGAACCACCTCTCGCGGACACGCCGATCGATGCAGGTGAAGTGTGGTAAA
>NZ_CALDGS010000061.1 GCF_937941905.1 uncultured Mycolicibacterium sp.
CCGTCTACATCCTCGACGAGCCCACCACCGGCCTGCACTTCGAGGACATCCGCAAGCTGCTCAAGGTGATCCACGGACTGGTCGACAAGGGCAATACCGTGATTGTCATCGAGCACAACCTCGACGTGATCAAGACCGCCGACTGGATCATCGACATGGGCCCGGAGGGCGGCGCCGGCGGCGGCACCGTCGTCGCGCAGGGCACCCCCGAGGATGTCGCGGCCAATCCGGACAGCTACACCGGGCAGTTCCTCGCCGAGCTGCTCGACCTGCCGGTGCCGGCCGGCAAGCGCGGCCGGGCCAGCGCGTAGCCGGCGGCGCGGGCCGGGTGCCGGGGCGCTAGGAGTTCCCGGTACCGGCGGGGTCGGTGTGCTCGCGCATCGACGCGCGGATCCGGGCCAGTCGCTCGGCGGCGGCCTGCTGCCGCTGCTCGTACTGCTCGGCGGCCCGGCGCCCCTCCGGGGTCTCGGCCGCCAGCTCGGCCGAACCCTGCGCGGCGGCGTACCGGGACTCGATCCTGTCCCGTACCTCCTCGAAGGTGGGCACCCCGTCGTCCGGATCGTCGGTGGTCATGCGCCCACGCTACCCGTGTTCCCGGTGCCCGGCGGTGGACCGGATCTGTCGGAGGTCGAATGTATGTTCGAGTCATGGACGGATCGGACGTGCAGGCGGCGGTGCGGACGCTGCGGGCGGCCTTCGACGAGGCCGCCGCCGGCCGGCTCGACCTGCTCACCGCCGATCAGCTGTTCGCGGTCCTCGACGACGTGCACGCCCTGGCCTGCCGGCTGCCGGCGCTGCGGCACCGACTGGTGGCGCGACTGCAGGTCGAGACGAGCCCGGGCGACCTCGGCGCCCGCAGCTGGCGGGAGGCGCTGCGCGTGCGGTACCGGCTCTCCGGCGGTGCGGCCAACCGGTGGCTGACCCAGGCCGAGGCGTTCGGTCCCCGCGGGCCCTGACCGGCGAGCCGCTGCCGCCCAGACTGCCGGCCACCGCCGCCGCCCAGGCCGCCGGCGCGATCACCCCGGAGCACGCGGAGGTCATCCGGCGGGCGGTCGACCGGGTCCCGCCGTGGGTCGATCCCGAACCCGTGACCGCTTCGAGCGGGATCCGGTGCGGCTGGCCGCGGGCAACTCGCCCGGCCAGGTCGAGGACAGCGCGCGGCTCATCCTGTACCTGTTCGACCAGGACGGCCCGGCAGCTCGACGACGCCATGGTCGAGCTGCGGGCCCGGGTGACCCCGGAGTTGTGGGCGACCCTGGAGGCGCTGTTCGCCAAACTCGCCGCGCCGGGGATGTGCAACCCCGCGGACCCCGAACCGTGCGTGTCCGGCACCCCGACCCAGGAGCAGATCGACAACGACCAGCGCAGCCTGGCGCAGCGTCAGCACGACGCGCTGCTGGCCGCCTGCCGGATCGCGCTGATGAGCGGCGAGCTCGGGCAGCTCAACGGCCTACCGGTGTCGATCGTCATCCGAACCACCCTGCAGGATCTCGAAACCCGGGCCGGCATCGCCACCACCGCCGGCGGCACCACCCTGCCGATCGGCGATGTGCTCCGGCTCGCCGCACACGCCGACCACCATCTCGCGGTGTTCGACCGGGCCACCGGTTCAGCACTGGCGCACTTCCGGGGCAGGCGGACCGCCGGCGCGGCGCAGGATTCATGCTCATCGCCCGCGACGGCGGCTGCACCAAACCCGGATGCACCGTCGGGGCGTACGGGTGCCAGGCGCATCACGCCGCGCGCGACTGGGCCGCGGGCGGCAACACCAACGTCGACGAGATGGGGCTGGCCTGCGGCCCGCACAACCGGGAGGTCGACGCCGCCGACCCGGCCGCCTGGACCACCCGGATGAACGACCGGCACGAGGTGGAGTGGATCCCGCCCGCGGCGCTGGACACCGGCCAGGGCCGCGTCAACACCGTCCACCGGCCGGAACGGCTGGTCGCCGGCCTGGCCGAGCCCGACCCGGCCGCCGAACCCGGCGGCCCCGCACCGCCCCGTAGCGACGCGGCGTGACCGCCGCCCGGTGGGAACCGCCGGTCAGCGGGGCCTGGCCAGCGGGAAGGGCAGCGTCTCCCGGATGCTGCGGCCGGTGATCATCATGACCACCCGGTCGACACCCATGCCGAGTCCCCCGGTGGGCGGCATCGCGTACTCGAGGGCCTGCAGGAAGTCCTCGTCGAGCTCCATCGCCTCCGGGTCCCCGCCGGCGGCCAGCAGCGACTGCTCGTGCAGCCGGCGGCGCTGCTCGACCGGGTCGGTCAGCTCGGAGTAGGCGGTGCCCAGCTCCACGCCGTAGGCCACCAGATCCCACCGCTCGGCCAGCCCGGGGACGCTGCGGTGCGGCCGGGTCAACGGCGACACCGAGGCGGGGAAGTCGATGTAGAACGTCGGCGCCTCGGTGCGGTCCTCCACGAGATGCTCGTAGAGCTCCAGCACCACCGCGCCGGCGTCCCAGTTCGGGTGGTAGGCGACCCCGGCCCGGTCGCACAGCCGGCGCAGCGTGGCCAGGTCGGTTCCGACGTCGATGTGCTCGCCCAGCGCCTCCGACACCGCGTCGTGCACGGTCTTGACCGCCCACGGCCCGGAGATGTCCACCGGCTCGAAGCCGCCGCCGGCGCGCGGCCGCAGGAACACCGGCTCGCCGTTGGCCGCCCGCGCCGCGTTCTGGATCAGTTCGCGGCAGCCGTCCAGCCACACCCGGTAGTCGGCGTGCGCCTGGTACGCCTCCAGCAGAGTGAACTCCGGGTTGTGGCTGTAGTCCACACCCTCGTTGCGGAACGCCCGGCCCAGCTCGAACACCCGCTCCACCCCGCCGACGCACAGCCGTTTCAGGTACAGCTCCGGCGCGATGCGCAGGTACAGGTCCAGGTCGTAGGCGTTGATGTGGGTGACGAACGGGCGGGCGTTCGCGCCGCCGTGGATCTGCTGCAGGATCGGGGTCTCCACCTCCAGGAATCCCTTGGCGTACAGGGTTTCCCGGATGGCGCGCAGCACCGCGCTGCGAGCCGTGACGAGCTCGCGGGCCTCGGTGTTGACCGCCAGGTCCAGGTAGCGGGCGCGCACCCGGGCCTCCTGGTCGGCCAGGCCCTTGCGCTTGTCCGGCAGCGGGCGCAGGCACTTGCCGATCAGCCGCCAGCGCCGCACCAGCAGCGAGCGGGTGCCGCGGCGGCTCGCGCCCATCACGCCGGCCGCCTCGACGAGGTCACCGAGGTCGATCGCGCGGGTGAAGTCGGCCACCGTGGTGCCGGCCGGGTCGGCGTCGTCGAGCAGCAGTTGCAGTTCGCCCGACCAGTCCCGCAGCTGAGCGAACAGCACCCCGCCGTGGTCGCGGATGCGCAGTACGCGCCCGGCCACCGACACCTCGGTGCCGTCGGCGGCGGACAGCGCGGCGGCCACGGTATGGCTCGGCGGCGTGCCCACCGGGTAGGGGTCCACGCCGGCCGCGCGCAGCGCCTCCAGTTTGGCCATCCGCACCCGGACCTGTTCGGGCAGCGCCCGCTGCCGCTCGCCCTCCAGCTCCGCCTCCAGCGCCGACGGATCCGGGGCGGAGCCGTCGGGGTGCAGCGCGCCGCCGGCGGTGAGCGCCTCCGGTGCCCGGGTGTGCTGGCCGGTGTGCAGCCCGGCCCGCCGCGAGAACGGCAGCACCAGAAAGCCCTCGGCGATCACCGACGCCACCCCGACCCGGGGGATGAGCCGGGTCTCGGTGTAGCAGGCGTAGCGCGGCACCCACTCCGGCCGGTACTTCATGTTCGACCGGTACAACGTCTCCAGCTGCCACCAGCGGGAGAAGAAGACCAGCAGCCGCCGCCACAGCCGGGCCACCGGTCCCGCGCCGAGCTGTGCGCCCTGCTCGAAGGCCGACCGGAACATCGCGAAGTTCAGGGAGATCCGCGCGATACCCAGCTCGTCGCCGCGGGTGCACAGCTCGCTGACCATCAGCTCCACCGTGCCGTTGGGCAGCTCGCGGCTGCGCCGCATCAGGTCCAGCGACACGCCGGACGGCCCCCACGGCACGAACGACAGCATCGCCACCACCCGGTCGCCCTGCACGGCCTCCACCAGCAGGCACTCGCCGTCGGCCGGGTCGCCCAGCCGGCCCAGTGCCATCGAGAATCCGCGCTCGGTGTCGGTGTCGCGCCAGGCCTCCGCGCGGGCGATCACCTCGGCCATCTCCGCCTCGGACAGCTCGCGGTGGCGGCGGATCCGCACCGACACCCCGGCCCGCCGGGCCCGGGTCACCGCCTGGCGCACCGGGCGCATGTCCGGGCCGGAGAGCCGGAACCTGTCGGTGTGCAGCACCGCCTCGTCGCCGAGTTGCAGCGCGTTGAGCCCGGCGTCGCGGTAGGCCGTCGCACCGGCCAGGCTCGCGCCCATCACGCCGGGGGCCCAGCCGTAGCTGCGGCACAGCGCCAGCCAGGCCGCGATCGCCCGCGGCCACGACCGCGGGTCGCCGATCGGGTCGCCGCTGGCCAGGCACACGCCCACCTCGACCCGGTAGGTGATCGCGGCCCGCCCGTCCGGGCTGAACACCACCGACTTGTCCCGCCGGGTGGCGAAGTAGCCCAGCGAGTCGGCGCGGCCCCACAGCGTCAGCAGCCCGCGGATCGCCGACTCGTCCGCGCCGGTGAGGGCGTTCTCGGCGCGCTGCGACTGGAACAGCACGATCGCCGCGGCCATCAGGGCCAGCGCGCCGAACAGGCCGAGCAGCGTGTTCATCGCCGCCGGCGGGTGGCCGGAGAACCAGTCCGGGTCGGCACCGGCGAAGCCGCCCACCCGGTTCAGCGCGTACCAGAACCGGTGCTCGCGGGCCAGCGTGCCGCCGAACAACTCCAGCAGGCCCCAGCCCACCAGGGTGCCGACGGCCAGCCCCGCCAGTAACACCGCCGCGGCCCGCACCAGCGCGCCCCGGCGCACCCGGGCGGGGAACGCCGAGCGGTCCGGCAGCAGCAGGGCCACCGCCGCGACGTGCACCACCAGGCCGATCGTCTCGCCGACCCGCGCGCCGGGAGACTCCTCGCCGACCAGCAGTTCGCCGACGTTCCACACCGCCGCCGCGGCCAGATACAGCACCAGCAGCCACCACGCGATGCGCTTGCGGGCGGCCAGCGCGCCGGCCAGCAGGGCCAGCACGAACGCCCAGGCGAAGCTGGTGTCGGGGAAGTTGAACAGGTATTCGTCGATGAACTCGCGCGGCACCCGGATCCAGGCGCGCACCGGCGGGGCGACGCCGGCGACGAGCGACAGGGTGGCGATCACCCCGACGATCCAGGCGGCCGCCGACGGAACCCGGGACAGCCGCGACCGATCCGTACCGACAGGCGCTGCGGTAGCCGTCACGGCGCGAGGATAAGTGCTGCGCGGCCCGCCCGCCGGGCGAGCGCCCGGCGCGTCGAGCCCAGCCGGGCGAGCGCCCGGCGCGTCGGACCCAGCCGGGCGACGGTCAGGGCAGCACGGGACCGGTCAGCCGCTCGCCCGGGCCCTGGCCGGGCTCGTCCGGGTGCGCGCTGGCCTCCCGGAACGCCAGCTGCAGCGAACGCAGCCCGTCGCGCAGCGGCTTGCGGTGCGGGCCCAGGTACTCTTGCGAGGCGGTCACCAGCCCGGCCAGGGCGGTGATCAGCCGGCGCGCCTCGTCGAGGTCGCGGTGCGGGCTCTCGTCGGGATCCTCCGAAGCCAGGCCCAGTTTCTCGGCCGCGGCGCTCATCAACATGACCGCCGCGCGGGTGATCACCTCGACCGACGGAATGTCGGCCAGCTCGCGCACGTCGGGCGAGGCGTTAGGAGATTCGGTCATGCCTGCTAGACTTGCATGCGCGACCGACCCAGCCTGCGCCAGGGATGCGTTCCGGGCACGGGCAGGGCGAAACAAGTGGAGTCCCGCTCCCACCGTCTGCCGCAGAGGCACGGCGGTCCGGTCAGGCGCCCCGGGGTGCCTGTTCTGGTCGGTACGGGCCCTGCTGCGAGCAGGGCCTTCTGCTCTGGTTTGCGGGCAGATGCTGAGGCTGTGGGGCTCCGCCTACGAGGACACAACATAGGAGGCCCCATCAGCACTGAGACCCGCGTCAACGAGCGCATTCGCGTACCGGAAGTCCGCCTCATCGGACCGGGCGGCGAGCAGGTCGGCATCGTGCGCATCGAAGACGCTCTCCGCGTCGCCCAGGACGCCGATCTCGACCTTGTCGAAGTGGCGCCGAACGCCAGGCCGCCGGTCTGCAAGATCATGGACTACGGCAAGTACAAGTACGAGACGGCTCAGAAGGCGCGCGAGTCTCGCAGAAACCAGCAGCAGACCGTCGTCAAAGAACAGAAGCTGCGGCCCAAGATCGACCCGCACGACTACGAGACCAAGAAGGGTCACGTCATCCGCTTCCTCGAGGCGGGGTCGAAGGTCAAGATCACGATCATGTTCCGCGGGCGCGAGCAGTCCCGTCCGGAACTGGGCCTCCGGCTGCTGCAGCGGCTGGCCACCGATGTCGCCGAGTACGGCTACATCGAGACCGCGCCGAAGCAGGACGGCCGCAACATGACGATGGTGCTGGCCCCGCACCGCGGCGCGAAGACTCGCGCCAAGGCGGCGCAGCAGGCCGAGCGCGGCGCGGCCGGCGACACCACCGCATCCGAGTAACACCCCACCCCGAGTGAAGATCTGAGGACACCCATGCCCAAGGCGAAGACCCACAGCGGCGCCTCCAAGCGGTTCCGCCGCACCGGCACCGGCAAGATCGTGCGCCAGAAGGCCAACCGCCGTCACCTGTTCGAGCACAAGCCCACCAAGCGCACCCGGCGTCTCGACGGCCGCACCGGCGTCTCGGCGAACGACACCCGGCGCGTCAACAAGATGCTCAACGGCTAGGCCCGAGACCGAGCCCACGACCGACCCCAAGCAACCCAAAGGAAGACTCTCATGGCACGCGTGAAGCGCGCACTCAATGCGCAGAAGAAGCGGCGCACGATCCTCAAGGCCTCCAAGGGCTACCGCGGCCAGCGGTCCCGGCTGTACCGGAAGGCCAAGGAGCAGCAGCTGCGTTCGCTGAACTACGCCTACCGGGACCGTCGGGCCCGCAAGGGTGAGTTCCGCAAGCTGTGGATCGCGCGGATCAACGCCGCCGCCCGGGCCAACGACATCACCTACAACCGGCTCATCCAGGGCCTCAAGGCCGCCGGTGTCGAGGTGGACCGTAAGAACCTCGCCGACATCGCCGTGACCGACCCGGCCGCCTTCACCGCGCTGGTCGAGGTTGCCCGCGCCGCGCTGCCGGCCGATGTCAACGCGCCGTCCGGAGAGGCCGCCTGACGCTCGGCGAGCGTTCCGCGCGGGTGACCGCCGCGGTCAAACTCCACCGAACCGTCGCACGCCGCCGCGCCGCGCGCTTCCTCGCCGAGGGCCCCAACCTCGTCGAGGCAGCGCTGCGGCGCGGTTTGGTGTCGGAGGTGTTCGCCACCGAGGCCGCCGCCGACCGGTTCGCCGACCTGCTGGCCGGCGCCCCAGTGGCA
Source organism: uncultured Mycolicibacterium sp. (assembly GCF_937941905.1). Taxonomy (GTDB): domain Bacteria; phylum Actinomycetota; class Actinomycetes; order Mycobacteriales; family Mycobacteriaceae; genus Mycobacterium. The sequence continues at coordinate 7,498 of NZ_CALDGS010000061.1, forward strand.
CTGGTCACCGAGCGCGCCGCCAAGGCGCTGTCGGACACCGTCACCCCGGTCGGCCTGGTCGCGGTGTGCCGGATGCCGCACACCTCGCTCACCGACGTGCTGGCCGGCGACCCGCGGCTGATCGCGGTCGCCGTCGACATCGCCGAACCGGGCAACGCCGGCACCCTGATCCGCACCGCCGACGCGCTCGGCGCGGACGCGGTGGTGCTGGCCGGCAACGCCGTCGACCCGTACAACGGCAAGTGTCTGCGCGCCTCGGCGGGCAGCATCTTCAACATCCCGGTCGTCGACGACATCCCCGCCCTCGACGCCGTCGACGCCCTGCGTGCCGCCGGACTGCAGGTGCTGGCCACCACCCTCGACGGCGAGACCGACCTCGACGATGCCGGTCTGGACGCCCCGACCGCCTGGCTGTTCGGCCCGGAGGCGCACGGGCTGGCCCCGGCGGTGGCCGAACGGGCCGACCGTCGGGTGCGGATCCCGATGCGGGGCGGCGCCGAGAGCCTCAACGTGGCCGCCGCCGCCACCATCTGTCTGTGGGAGAGCGCCCGCCGCGCCCGCGCCGCCGGGCGCTGAACCGGGCCTAAGGTGATCCGGGTGGGGGCCGAATCGGGGAGCGGACGGACCGCCTGGGGGCCGCTGGGCTGGCTGCAGGACCGCAACCACAGCGCGGGCGCGATCGACCTGGTCCGCCGGGTGCGCCGGATGCTGCCCGGCGACCCCGAGTTCGGCGACCCGCTGTCGGTGACCGGCTCCGGCGGGCCGCACGTCGCCGCCCGCGCGGCCGACCGGCTGCTGGACCGCGACGCGGTCACCCGTGAGCTCAGCCTGGGGGCGCTGCAGGTCTGGCAGGCGCTGACCGACCGGATCGCCGGCCGTGCCGCCGACCGGGAGGTCACCCTGGTGTTCACCGACCTGGTCGGGTTCTCGGCCTGGTCGCTGCGCGCCGGCGACGACGCGGCGCTGCGGCTGCTGCGCCGGGTCGCCCAGGTCACCGAGCCGCCGCTGCTGGCCGCCGGCGGGCACATCGTCAAACGGCTCGGCGACGGCGCCATGGTCGTCTTCGCCGAGCCCGGCACCGCCGTCGGCGCCGTGCTGGAGGCGCTGGAGGCGGTGCGCACCGTCGAGGTCGACGGCCACACCCCGCGCATGCGTGCCGGGATCCACACCGGCCGGCCCCAGCGCATCGGCGCCGACTGGCTCGGCGTCGACGTCAACATCGCCGCCCGGGTGATGGAGCGGGCCACCCGCGGCGGGCTCGTGGTCTCCGGGGCCACCCTGGACCGCATCGGTCCGGCCGAGCTGGACGCGCTGGGGGTGAGCGCCAAACGGCTGCGCCGGCCGCTGTTCTCGCCGCGGCAACCCGGTCTGCCCGACGACCTGGCGCTGTACCGGCTGCGGCGGCGCGGCGCGGCGGGCCCCGACGAGCCCGACGACGAGGTGGGTGCGTGACGAAGGCCGCATCGGGCCATCGCCTATGATCGCCGGGTGGCTGATCGGCCAATTGATCTCTCCGAGGAAGCGCTGACCAGAGCCGTCAGCGCGGCACGACATGCGTTCGCGGCGGCGTCCGACCTCGAGGCGCTGGCCCGCGCCAAGACCGAACACCTCGGCGACCGCTCCGAGCTGGCACTCGCGCGGCAGGCGCTGGGCGGCCTGCCCAAGGCCGAGCGCGCCGACGCCGGCAAGCGGGTGAACCTGGCGCGCGCCGAGGCGCAGCGGGTCTACGAGGAACGGCTGGCGGTGCTGCGCGCCGAGCGCGACGCCGCGGTGCTGGTCGCCGAGCGCATCGACGTCACGCTGCCGTCGACCCGCCAGCCGGTCGGGGCCCGCCATCCCATCACCATCCTGTCCGAGCGGGTGGTGGACACCTTCGTGGCGATGGGCTGGGAGCTCGCCGAGGGGCCGGAGGTCGAGACCGAGCAGTTCAACTTCGACGCGCTGAACTTCCCGCCGGACCACCCCGCGCGCAGCGAGTCGGATACCTTCCACATCGCGCCGGAGGGGTCGCGCCAGGTGCTGCGCACCCACACCTCGCCGGTGCAGATCCGGGCGCTGCTCGAGCGCGACCTGCCGGTCTACGTGGTCTCGGTGGGCCGCACCTTCCGCACCGACGAACTCGACGCCACCCACACCCCGGTGTTCCACCAGGTCGAGGGGCTGGCGGTGGACAAGGGGCTGACCATGGCGCACCTGCGCGGCACGCTGGACGCGTTCGCGCGCGCCGAGTTCGGGCCCAACGCCCGCACCCGGTTCCGCCCGCACTTCTTCCCGTTCACCGAGCCGTCGGCCGAGGTCGACATCTGGTTCGAGAACAAGAAGGGCGGCCCGGGCTGGGTCGAGTGGGGCGGTTGCGGCATGGTGAACCCGAACGTGCTGCGCGCCTGCGGCATCGACCCGGAGGAGTACTCCGGCTTCGCCTTCGGCATGGGACTGGAGCGCACGCTGCAGTTCCGCAACGGCATTCCGGACATGCGTGACATGGTGGAGGGTGACGTGCGCTTCTCGCTGCCGTTCGGGGTGGGCATCTGATGCGGCTGCCGTACAGCTGGCTGCGGGAGGTCGTGCAGGTCGGCGCCCCGGGCTGGGACGTCCCGCCCGCCGAGCTCGAACAGACCCTGATCCGCATCGGCCACGAGGTCGAGGAGGTCATCACCCCGGGCCCGGTCAGCGGGCCGCTGACCGTCGGCCGGGTGGTCGAGATCGAGGAGCTCACCGGCTTCAAGAAGCCCATCCGGGCCTGCAAGGTCGATGTCGGCGAGCCGGAGCCGCGTGACATCATCTGCGGGGCAAGGAATTTCAAGGTCGGTGACCTGGTCGTGGTGGCGCTGCCCGGCACCGTGCTGCCCGGCGACTTCACCATCACCAGCCGCAAGACCTACGGGCGGGTCTCCGACGGCATGATCTGCTCGGCGGCCGAGCTGAACTTCGGTGCCGACGCCTCGGGCATTCTGGTGCTGCCGGCCGGCACCGCCGAGCCCGGCGCCTCGGCGATCGAGGTGCTCGGCTTCGACGACGTGGTGTTCCACCTGGCCATCACCCCCGACCGCGGCTACTGCCTGTCGGTGCGCGGTATGGCCCGCGAGATCGCCTGCGCCTACGACCTGGACTTCGTCGACCCGGCCGAGCGGGTCGCGCCGCTGCCCGCCGAGGGCGAGGCGTGGCCGCTGACCATCCGCCCCGGCACCGGGGTGCAGCGCTTCGGCCTGCGCCCGGTCACCGGCATCGACCCGGCCGCGGTCAGCCCGTGGTGGCTGCAGCGGCGGCTGCTGCTGTCCGGTATCCGCGCCATCTCGCCGGCCGTCGACGTCACCAACTACGTGATGCTCGAGCTCGGCCACCCGATGCACGCCCACGACCGCAGCCTGATCACCGGCGGCTTCACCGTGCGGTTCGCCGAGCCGGGGGAGAAGGTGGTCACCCTCGACGACGTCGAGCGCACCCTGGACCCGGTCGACGTGCTGATCGCCGACGACGTCGCGGTCGCCGCGATCGGCGGCGTGATGGGCACCGCCACCACCGAGGTCCGCGACACCACCACCGACGTGCTGCTCGAGGCCGCGGTGTGGGATCCGGCCGCGGTGTCGCGCACCCAGCGCCGGCTGCACCTGACCAGCGAGGCGGGCCGCCGCTACGAGCGCACCGTCGACCCCGCCATCTCGGTGGTCGCGCTGGACCGCTGCGCGGCGCTGCTCGCCGAGATCGCCGGTGGCACCGTCGAACCCACGCTCACCGACTGGCGCGGCGAACCGCCCCGGCAGGACTGGACCCACCCGCCGGTCGGCATGCCGGTGGACCTGCCCGACCGCACCGCCGGGGTCGACTACGGCACCGACGCGGTGGTGCGCCGGCTCACCCAGATCGGCGCCCGGGTCGACGTCGACGGCGACCGGCTCACCGCGGTGCCGCCGAGCTGGCGGCCCGACCTGGTGCAGCCGGCCGACCTGGTCGAGGAGGTGCTGCGGCTGGAGGGCCTGGAGCGGATCCCGTCGGTGCTGCCGGCCGCGCCGGCCGGGCGCGGGCTGACCCGCGCCCAGCGGCGCCGCCGCGCGGTGAGCAAGGCGCTGGCGCTGTCCGGCTACGTCGAGGTGCTGCCCACCCCGTTCCTGCCCGCCGGGGTGTTCGACCAGTGGGGCCTGGCCGACGACGACCCGCGCCGGGTCACCACCCGGGTGCTCAACCCGCTGGAGTCCGACCGCCCGCAGCTGGCCACCACGCTGCTGCCGGGACTGCTGGAGGCGTTGGTGCGCAACGTCTCCCGCGGTGCGGTGGACCTCTCGCTGTTCGCCGTGCAGCAGGTGGTGCAGCCCACCGCGCAGACCCGCGGCATGGCGCGCATCCCCACCGACCGCCGGCCCACCGACGAGGAGCTCGCCGCGCTGAACGCGTCGCTGCCGCACCAGCCGCAGCACGTCGCGGTGGTGCTCGCCGGGCTGCGCGAACCGGCCGGGCCGTGGGGTCCGGGCCGGCCCGCCGACGCCTACGACGCGTTCGAGGCGGTGCGCATCATCTGCCGGGCGGCCGGGGTGGAGCCCACCCTGCGGGCCGCGCAGCGGCTGCCGTGGCATCCGGGCCGGTGCGCCGAGGTGCTCGTGGACGGGGCCGTGGTCGGCCACGCCGGTCAGCTGCACCCGGCGGTGATCGAGCGGTCCGGGCTGCCCAAGGGCACCTGCGCGGTGGAGCTGAACCTCGACGCGATGCCGATCGTGGAACACAATCCCGCCCCGCGGGTGTCGCCGTTCCCGGCGGTGTTCCAGGACATCAGCCTCGTGGTCGATGCCGACGTGCCGGCCCGGGACGTGGTCGAGGCGGTGCGCGACGGCGCCGGCGAGCTGCTCGAGGACGTGCGGCTGTTCGACGTCTACACCGGGCCGCAGATCGGCGAGGGCCGCAAGTCGCTGACGCTGGCGCTGCGGTTCCGGGCCGCCGACCGCACGCTCACCGAGGACGAGGCGAGTGCGGCGCGGCAGGCCGCGGTGGCCACCGCGGCCGAGCGGGTCGGCGCGGTGCTGCGCGGCTGAGCCGCAGGTTATGGATTTGCATCGGACTGCATAATCATGCATCATGGCTCCATGATTTCCGTGGCCGTCGCCGGCGCCAGCGGCTATGCCGGCGGCGAGATCCTGCGCCTGCTGCTCGGACATCCCGCCTACGCCGACGGTCGCCTGCGTATCGGTGCGCTCACCGCCGCCTCGAACGCCGGTTCGCTGCTCGGCGCACACCACCCGCACCTGCTGCCGCTCGCCGACCGGGAGCTGGCGCCCACCGAGGCCGCCGTGCTGGCCGGCCACGACGTGGTGTTTCTCGCGCTGCCGCACGGGCATTCGGCCGCGCTGGCCGAACAGCTCGGGCCGGACGTGCTGATCATCGACTGCGGGGCGGACTTCCGGCTCACCGACGCCGCCGACTGGGAGCGGTTCTACGGCTCACCGCACGCCGGCAGCTGGCCCTACGGGCTGCCCGAGCTGCCCGGCGGGCGGGACCGGCTGCGCGGCGCCAAGCGGATCGCGGTGCCCGGCTGCTATCCGACCGCGGCGCTGCTGGCGCTGGTCCCGGCGGTGGCTGCCGGGCTGGTCGAGCCGAAGGTCACCGTGGTCGCGGTGAGCGGCACCTCCGGGGCCGGCCGGGCCGCGAAGGTGGACCTGCTGGCCAGCGAGGTGATCGGGTCGGCACGGGCCTACAACGTCGGCGGCCGGCACCGGCACACCCCGGAGATCGCCCAGGGGCTGCGGGCGGTCACCGACGCCGAGGTCACCGTGTCGTTCACCCCGGTGCTCATCCCGACCGCGCGCGGCATCCTGGCCACCTGCACCGCCCGCACCGAGGCCACCGTCGACGAGCTGCGCGCCGTCTACGAGAAGGCCTACGGCGCCGAGCCGTTCGTGCACCTGCTGCCCGAGGGCCGGCTGCCGGCCACCGGCTCGGTGATCGGCAGCAACGCCGCCCAGCTGGCCGTCGCCGTCGACGCGGCGGCGCACACCTTCATCGCGCTGGCGGCCATCGACAACCTGGTCAAGGGCACCGGTGGGGCCGCCGTGCAGTCCATGAACATCGCGTTGGGTTGGCCGGAGACGGAAGGGCTTTCGATCGTGGGAGTGGCGCCGTGAGCGAGACCGCGAAGACCGTTCGGCTGGTGCGGACCCAGGGCGTGACCGCCCCGGCCGGCTTCCGCGCGACCGGGGTGTCGGCCGGGATCAAGGCCTCCGGCGCGCCGGATCTGGCCCTGGTGTTCAACGAGGGCCCGGACTACCACGCCGCCGGGGTGTTCACCAGCAACCAGGTCAAGGCCGCGCCGGTGCTGTGGACCCGGCAGGTGCTCAAGACCGGGCGGCTGCGCGCGGTGGTGCTCAACTCCGGCTGCGCCAACGCCTGCACCGGCCCGCAGGGCTTCCAGGACGCGCACACCACCGCCGAGGCGGTGGCCCGCGAACTGTCGGAGTGGGGCACCGAGACCGGCCCGATCGAGGTCGCAGTGTGCTCCACCGGGCTGATCGGCGATCTGCTGCCGATGGAGAAGGTGCTCGCCGGGGTCAAGGACGCGGTGCACGAACTCGCCGGCGGGCTGACCGGCGGCGAGGAGGCCGCCCGCGCCATCATGACCACCGACACCGTGCCCAAGCAGGTCGCGCTGCACCACCCGGGCAAGTGGAACGTCGGCGGGATGGCCAAGGGCGCGGGCATGATGGCGCCGTCGCTGGCCACCATGCTCGTGGTGCTGACCACCGACGCGGTCGCCGACGCCGCGGCCCTCGACGCCGCGCTGCGCAAGGCCGCCGAGCGGACCTTCAACCGGCTCGACATCGACGGCAGCTGCTCGACCAACGACACCGTGCTGCTGCTGGCCTCCGGCGCCAGCGAGGTCCGGCCCAGCCAGGACGAACTCGAGGACGCGGTGCTGCGGGTCTGCGCGGACCTGTGCGCGCAGCTGCAGGCCGACGCCGAGGGCGTGACCAAGCGGATCAACATCACCGTCACCGGCGCCCCCAGCGAGGCCGACGCGCTCACCGCGGCCCGGATGGTGGCCCGCGACAGCCTGGTCAAGACCGCGATGTTCGGCTCCGACCCGAACTGGGGCCGGGTGCTGGCCGCGGTCGGCATGGTGCCGTTCACCATCGATCCGGACCGGATCACGGTGTCGTTCAACGGATCCCCGGTGTGCGTCAACGGCTACGGCGCGCCCGGCGCGCGCGAGGTGGACCTGTCCGGCGCGGACATCGACGTCGTCGTCGACCTGAACCTCGGTGACGGCGAGGCCACGGTGCGCACCACCGACCTGTCGCACGCCTACGTCGAAGAGAACTCGGCCTACAGCTCATGAGCGCCCCCGTCGAACGCCGGATCAAGGCCGAGGTGCTCGCCGCCGCGCTGCCCTGGCTCAAGCAGCTGCACGGCCGCATCGTCGTGGTCAAGTACGGCGGCAACGCGATGACCGACGACGCGCTGCGCGCCGCGTTCGCCGCCGACATGGTGTTCCTGCGCAACTGCGGCATCAAGCCCGTCGTCGTGCACGGCGGCGGCCCGCAGATCAGCGCGATGCTCAAACGGCTCGGCATCCCGGGCGATTTCAAGGGCGGCTTCCGGGTCACCACCCCGGAGGTGCTCGACGTGGCCCGGATGGTGCTGTTCGGGCAGGTGGGCCGGCAGCTGGTCAACCTCATCAACGCGCACGGCCCGTACGCGGTCGGCATCACCGGTGAGGACGCCAACCTGTTCACCGCGGTGCGCCGGCAGGTCACCGTCGACGGGGTGGCCACCGACATCGGCCTGGTCGGCGACGTGGAGCGGGTGAGCACCGACGCGGTGCTCGACCTCATCGACGCCGGGCGGATCCCGGTGGTGTCCACCATCGCCCCGGACGCCGACGGCGTGGTCTACAACATCAACGCCGACACCGCCGCCGCGGCGCTGGCCGCCGCGCTCGGCGCGGAGAAGCTGGTGATGCTCACCGACGTCGAGGGCCTCTACACCGACTGGCCCAACCGGGAGTCGCTGGTGAGCGAGATCGACTCGGCCGCACTGGCGCAGCTGCTGCCGCGGTTGGAATCCGGCATGGTGCCCAAGGTCGAGGCCTGCCTGCGGGCGGTCGACGGCGGCGTGGGCAGCGCCCACATCATCGACGGGCGGGTGGAGCACTGCGTGCTGGTGGAACTGCTGACCGACGAAGGAACCGGCACGAAGGTGGTGCGTTCATGACGCTGTTGGAGCGGTGGCAGGCCGTGATGATGAACAACTACGGCACCCCGCCGCTGGCGCTGGCCGCCGGGGAGGGCGCGGTGGTCACCGACGTCGACGGCAAGCGCTACCTCGACCTGCTCGGCGGCATCGCCGTCAACGTGCTCGGGCACCGGCACCCGGCCGTCATCGAGGCGGTCACCCGCCAGCTCGACACGCTGGGCCACACCTCGAATCTGTACGCCCACGAACCGGGCGTGGCGCTGGCCGAACACCTCGTCGCCCACCTCGGCGTGCCGGCGCGGGTGTTCTTCTGCAACTCCGGCACCGAGGCCAACGAGGTGGCCTTCAAGATCACCCGGCTGACCGGCCGGACCCGGATCGTCGCCGCCGAGGGCGCCTTCCACGGCCGCACCATGGGCTCGCTGGCGCTGACCGGCCAGCCGGCCAAGCAGAAGCCGTTCGAGCCGCTGCCCGGTTACGTCAGCCACGTGCCCTACGGCGACGTGGCGGCCCTGGAGCAGGCGGTGGACGCGCAGACCGCGGCGGTGTTCCTGGAGCCCATCATGGGGGAGGGCGGCGTGGTCACCCCGCCGGCGGGCTACCTGGCCGCCGCCCGGGAGATCACCAGCCGGCACGGCGCGCTGCTGGTGCTCGACGAGGTGCAGACCGGCGTCGGGCGCACCGGCCGGTTCTTCTGCCACCAGTACGACGGGGTGACCCCGGACGTGATCACCCTGGCCAAGGGGCTGGGCGGCGGGCTGCCGATCGGCGCCTGCCTGGCCGTGGGCGCGGCCGGCGACCTGCTCACCCCGGGCATGCACGGCAGCACCTTCGGCGGCAACCCGGTGTGCACCGCCGCGGCGCTGGCGGTGCTGCGGGTGCTCGACGAGCAGGGCCTCGTCCCGCGCGCCGAGGTGCTCGGCAAGACGCTGCGCGACGGCATCGAGCAGCTGGGCGACCCGCTGGTCGACCACGTGCGCGGCCGCGGCCTGCTGCTCGGCGTGGTGCTGACCGCCCCGGTCGCCAAGGCGGTGGAGGCCGCCGCCCGGGAGGCCGGGTTCCTGGTCAACGCCGCCAACGACGCGGTGATCCGGCTGGCCCCGCCGCTGGTGATCACCGAGGCACAGATCGACGAGTTCCTGGGCGCCCTGCCCGCGATTCTGGCGAAGGGACGCGGATGAGCCGGCACTTCCTGCGCGACGACGACCTCGACCCGGCCGAACAGGCCGAGGTGCTGGCGCTGGCCGCCGAGGTCAAGCGCGACCCGTTCAAGTACCGGCCGCTGGACGGCCCCCGCGGCGTGGCGGTGATCTTCGACAAGAACTCCACCCGCACCCGGTTCTCGTTCGAGCTCGGCATCGCCCAGCTCGGCGGGCACGCCGTCGTCGTCGACGGCCGCAGCACCCAGCTCGGCCGCGACGAGACGCTGGAGGACACCGCGCGGGTACTGTCCCGCTACGTCGAGGCGATCGTGTGGCGCACCTTCGGCCAGGACCGGCTGGACGCGATGGCCGCCGCGGCGACCGTGCCGGTGGTCAACGCGCTGTCCGACGACTTCCACCCCTGCCAGGTGCTGGCCGACCTGCAGACCCTCGCCGAGCGCAAGGGCGGGTTGGCGGGCCTGCGGCTGGCCTACTTCGGCGACGGCGCCAACAACATGGCGCACTCGCTGATGCTGGGCGGGGTGACCGCCGGCATCCACGTCACCGTCGCCGCGCCGGAGGGGTTCACCCCGAACCCGGACGTGCTGGCCGCGGTGCGGGCCCGCGCCGAGCGCACCGGCGCCTCGGTCACCGTCACCACCGACCCGCAGGCCGCCGCGGCCGGGGCCGATGTGCTGGTGACCGACACCTGGACCTCGATGGGGCAGGAGAACGACGGTCTGGACCGGGTCGGGCCGTTCCGGCCGTACCAGGTCAATGCCGAGCTGCTCGCCCGGGCGGATTCGGAAGCCGTTGTGCTGCACTGCCTGCCGGCGCACCGCGGGGACGAGATCACCGACGAGGTGATGGACGGCCCGGCCAGCGCGGTGTGGGACGAGGCGGAGAACCGGCTGCACGCCCAGAAGGCGCTGCTGATCTGGTTGCTGGAGAAGTGGCGATGACGGCCTCGGCGCCCACCCGGGCGGCCCGGCAGGCGCGCATCGTCGCGCTGCTGAGCACGCACTCGGTGCGCAGCCAGGCCGAACTGGCCGCCATGCTGGCCGCCGAGGGCATCGAGGTCACCCAGGCCACGCTGTCGAGGGACCTCGAGGAGCTCGGCGCGGTCAAGCTGCGCGGCGCCGACGGGGGCAGCGGGGTCTACGTCGTTCCCGAGGACGGCAGCCCGGTGCGCGGCGTCACCGGCGGCACCGACCGGCTGTCGCGGCTGCTGGGGGAGTTGCTGGTGTCCACCGACGCCAGCGGCAACCTGGCCGTGCTGCGCACCCCGCCCGGGGCGGCGCACTACCTGGCCGCCGCCATCGACCGCGCCGCCCTGCCCTACGTGGTCGGCACCATCGCCGGCGACGACACCATCCTCGTCGTCGCCCGCGAACCCATGACCGGCGCCGAGCTCGCCGAACAGATCGAGAAGCTGAAATAGGCCTGCGCAAAGGCTTGAACACAAAGGAGAACAGGTAAATGTCGGACCGCGTCATCCTGGCCTACTCCGGTGGCCTGGACACCTCGGTGGCCATCAGTTGGATCGGCAAAGAGACCGGCCGCGAGGTGGTGGCGGTGGCCATCGACCTCGGCCAGGGCGGCGAGGACATGGAAGTGGTGCGCCAGCGGGCGCTGGACTGCGGCGCGGTCGAGGCCGTCGTGGTCGACGCGCGCGACGAGTTCGCCGAGGAGTACTGCGTCCCGGCCATCCAGTCCAACGCGCTCTACATGGACCGCTACCCGCTGGTCTCGGCGCTGTCCCGGCCGCTGATCGTCAAGCACCTGGTCAAGGCCGCCCGCGAGTACGGCGGCTCGATCGTGGCGCACGGCTGCACCGGCAAGGGCAACGACCAGGTCCGCTTCGAGGTCGGGTTCGCCTCGCTGGCACCGGATCTGCAGGTCATCGCCCCGGTGCGGGACTACGCCTGGACCCGGGAGAAGGCGATCGCCTTCGCCGAGGAGAACGGCATCCCGATCAACGTCACCAAGCGCTCGCCGTTCTCCATCGACCAGAACGTGTGGGGCCGCGCGGTGGAGACCGGCTTCCTCGAGCACCTGTGGAACGCGCCGACCAAGGACGTCTACAGCTACACCGAGGACCCGACGGTCAACTGGAACACCCCCGACGAGGTCATCGTCGGCTTCGAGCGGGGCGTGCCGGTCTCGATCGACGGCCGCCGGGTGACCGTGCTCGAGGCCATCGAGGAGCTCAACCGCCGCGCCGGCCAGCAGGGCGTGGGTCGGCTCGACGTGGTCGAGGACCGGCTGGTGGGCATCAAGAGCCGCGAGGTCTACGAGGCCCCGGGCGCGATGGTGCTGGTCACCGCGCACACCGAACTGGAGCACCTGACCCTGGAGCGCGAGCTCGGCCGGTTCAAGCGGCACACCGACCAGAAGTGGTCCGAGCTGGTCTACGACGGGCTGTGGTTCTCGCCGCTGAAGACCGCGCTGGAGGCGTTCGTCGCCAAGACCCAGGAGCACGTCACCGGCGAGATCCGGATGCTGCTGCACGGCGGGCACATCACCGTCAACGGCCGGCGCAGCCCGGAGTCGCTGTACGACTTCAACCTGGCCACCTACGACGAGGGCGACAGCTTCGACCAGTCGATGGCCAAGGGCTTCGTGCACATCCACGGCCTGTCGTCGCGGATCGCCGCCCGCCGCGACCTCGGCCTGTGACCGTTTTCGCCCAAACGCACCAACGGGCGGGAAAGTGCGAGTAGAACTCGCCCGAACGTCGATCTCGGCGATCGGGATCTCGGCAGTGGGGACTGACAGGTGAGCACCAACGAGGGATCGCTGTGGGGTGGCCGCTTCGAGGGCGGCCCGTCGGACGCGCTGGCGGCGCTGAGCAAGTCCACCCACTTCGACTGGGTGCTGGCGCCCTACGACATCGCCGCCTCCAAGGCGCACGCCCGGGTGCTCCACCGGGCCGGGCTGCTGACCGAGGAGCAGCGCGACGGGCTGCTGGCCGGGCTGGACCGGCTCGCCGCCGACATCGCCGCCGGCAGCTTCGGCCCGGCCCCCACCGACGAGGACGTGCACGGCGCGCTGGAGCGCGGCCTCATCGAGCGGGTGGGGGCCGACCTGGGCGGGCGGCTGCGGGCCGGCCGGTCCCGCAACGACCAGGTGGCCACGCTGTTCCGGCTGTGGCTGCGCGACGCGGTGCGCCGGGTCGGGGCCGGGGTGCTGGACCTGGTCGACGCGCTGGCCACCCAGGCCCAGGCGCACCCCACCGCGATCATGCCGGGCAAGACCCACCTGCAGTCCGCCCAGCCGGTGCTGCTGGCGCACCACCTGCTCGCGCACGCCCACCCGCTGCTGCGGGACGTGGACCGGCTGCTCGACTTCGACCGGCGGGCGGCGGTGTCGCCGTACGGCTCCGGCGCGCTGGCCGGTTCCTCACTGGGCCTGGACCCCGACGCCATCGCCGCCGAGCTCGGCTTCAGCGCCGCGGCCGACAACTCCATCGACGCCACCGCGGCACGTGACTTCGCCGCCGAGGCGGCCTTCGTGTTCGCCATGATCGGCGTCGACCTGTCCCGGCTGGCTGAGGACATCATCCTCTGGAGCACAACCGAATTCGGCTATGTGACGCTGCACGACTCGTGGTCGACCGGCAGCTCGATCATGCCGCAGAAGAAGAACCCGGACATCGCCGAACTGGCCCGCGGTAAGTCCGGCCGGCTGATCGGCAACCTGTCCGGGCTGCTGGCCACGCTCAAGGCGCAGCCGCTGGCCTACAACCGGGATCTGCAGGAGGACAAGGAGCCGGTGTTCGACTCGGTGGCGCAGCTGGAGCTGCTGCTGCCGGCGATGACCGGCCTGGTCGCCACCCTGCGTTTCGACGTCGACCGGATGGCCGAGCTGGCCCCGCTGGGCTACACCCTGGCCACCGACATGGCCGAGTGGCTGGTCCGGCGCGGGGTGCCGTTCCGGATCGCCCACGAGGCGGCCGGTGCGGCGGTGCGCACCGCCGAGGCCCGCGGGGTGGGCCTCGAGCAGCTCACCGACGAGGAGCTGGCCGGCATCCACCCGGAGCTCACCCCCGAGGTGCGCGAGGTGCTCACCGTGGCGGGCTCGGTGGCCGCCCGGAACGCCCGCGGCGGCACCGCTCCCGAGCAGGTGGCGCGCCAGCTCGGTGTGGTGCGGGAGACCACCGCGGCCCTGCGGGAGCGGCTGGGCTGATCCACCGGCGGTTGTCGGTGCCGTCCCCTACCATTCGGCTCGTACGTCGCCGGGGGAGATTCGCGACGTGCATCGTCGAGGGGAGGAACGATGACACGCATCCTGGGGGTGGTCGCGGCACTGTTCGCCGTGGCCGTCGGGACGGCCGGGCCGGTGGCGGCGCAGCCGGACCCGTACGTGCCGATCCCGCCGTTCTGGTGTCCGGGCAACCCGCACGGGGCCATCTCCGGCAGCGGGTACGGGGGCTACTGCGAGGGCAAGACGTTCCCGGACGGCACCCGGTTGAACACCTGGCGGCTCGGGGCGTTCTGGCAACCGATCCGCTGCATCATTCCCGACGGCACGCCCAACCCGCCGCTGGCTGGCCCGGGCGGGTGCGGCGGGTTCCTGGACTGAGCCGTCAGTCCTCGGCCGCGGCCAGCCAGGCCTCCTCGAGCTCGTCCTTGCGGGAGAGCAGTTCCTGCAGTTCGGCATTGAGCTCGGCGAGCCGGACGTGGTCGGCCGCGGCGGCGGCCATCGCCTCGTGCTGGGCGGCGATCCGCTCCTCGAGCTTGGCCAGCTGGTTCTCGATGCGCGCCAACTCCTTGGCGGTGCGCCGCTGCCGGGCGGCCGCCGACTCCTGCTTCTGGGGCGGCCGGCCCCCGGCCGGTGCCGGCGCGGACCGCCGCGCGGCCCGTTCGGACAGGTACTGGTCGATCCCGCCCGGCAGCAGCACGCACCGGCCGTCGCCGACGAGCGCGTAGGTCACGTCGCTCACCCGCTCCAGGAAGTAGCGGTCGTGGGTGACCACGATGAGCGTGCCCGGCCAGCCGTCGAGGTAGTCCTCGACGACGGTGAGCGTGTCGATGTCGAGGTCGTTGGTGGGCTCGTCGAGCAGCAGCACGTTCGGCTCGTCGAGCAGTAGCCGCAGGAACTGCAGCCGGCGCCGCTCGCCGCCGGAGAGCTCGGCCACCCGGGTGAACAGTTTGTCGCCGGTGAAGCCGAAGTCCTCGAGCAGGGCGGCCGCCGACAGCTCGCGGCCGTCGGCCAGCCGGGTGATCCGCTTGCGGTCCTCGACCGCGTCGATCACCCGGGCCTCGCCGTCGAGCTCGGCCAGCGCCTGGCTGAGATACCCGATGCGCAGGGTCCGGCCGCGCTTGACGGTGCCCGCGGTGGGCTCGAGCTCACCGACGAGCATGCGCAGCACCGTCGACTTGCCGGTGCCGTTGACCCCGACCAGCCCGATCCGCTCGCCCGGCCCGATCGACCAGCTCAGGCCGTCGAGGATCACCCGCGGCGGGTCGCCCACCTCCAGCCGCACCCCGTGCAGGTCGAACACGTCCTTGCCGAGCCGGGTGGTGGCGAACTTCCGCAGCTGCAGCGCATCCCGCGGCGGCGGCACATCGGCGATGAGCGCGTTGGCGGCCTGAATGCGGAACTTCGGCTTGGAGGTGCGCGCCGGCGCCCCGCGGCGCAGCCAGGCCAGCTCCTTGCGCACCAGGTTCTGCCGGCGCGCCTCGGCGGCGTCGGCCAGCCTGGCCCGCTCGGCGCGGGCCAGCACGTATGCGGCGTAGCCGCCCTCGTAGGCGTCCACGGTGCCGTCGTGCACCTCCCAGGTCCGGGTGCACACCGCGTCCAGGAACCAGCGGTCGTGGCTGACCACCACCAGCGCCCCGGTCCGCCGCGCCGCCAGATGCCCGGCCAGCCAACCGATCACCTCGACGTCGAGGTGGTTGGTCGGCTCGTCGAGCACCAGCACGTCGTGCCCGCCGGTCAGCACCGACGCCAGCGCCACCCGGCGCCGTTCACCGCCGGACAGCGTGCCCACCGCGGCGTCCAGCGGCACCCCGCCGAGCAGTCGCTCGATCACCTCGCGCAGCGCCGGCTGGCCGGCCCACACGTGGTCGGCGACGTCGCCGACGACGACCTGGCGCACCGTCGCGCCCGGCGCGAAGTCGTCGCCCTGGCGCAGATAGCCCACCGACAGTCCGGAGACGTGGGTGACCCGGCCGGCGTCGGGTTCCCGGGTCGCGGTGAGCACCTGCAGCAGCGTGGTCTTGCCGTCGCCGTTGCGGCCGACGATCCCGATCGCGTCGCCCTCGGCCACGCCCAGGCTCACGCCGTCCAGCAGGGTGCGGGTGCCGTAGGAGACCGAGACGCGCTCGAGGTTGATCAGGTTGGCCATCGCCCGCCGATGATAGGCCGGTGGCGCACCGGCGCTGTGCCATGATGGCGTCGTCCGGATCACTCCGAGCAGCCGAAAGCGACGCAGGCGATGAAGGAGGACGCGCGGTGGTGAACCTCTCGTCGATCACCCGGCCGGTGGGGCGACTGGTGGCCACCGCGCAGAACGGTCTGGAGATCCTGCGCTACGGCGGGCTGCGCACCGGGGACGTGCCGTCGCCGTTCCAGATCATCCAGAGCGTGCCGATGTACCGGCTGCGCCGCTACTTCCCGCCCGACGCGCGGCCGGACGCGCCGCCGGCCGGACCGCCGGTGCTCATGGTGCACCCGATGATGATGTCGGCCGACATGTGGGACGTGACCCGCGAGCACGGCGCGGTCGGCATCCTGCACCGGGCCGGGATCGACCCGTGGGTCATCGATTTCGGGTCCCCGGACAAGGTGGAGGGCGGCATGGAGCGCACCCTGGCCGACCACGTGGTGGCGCTGTCGGAGGCCATCGACGTGGTCAAGAAGGTCACCGGCCGCGACGTGCACCTCGCCGGCTACTCGCAGGGCGGCATGTTCTGCTACCAGGCCGCCGCCTACCGCCGCAGCAAGGACCTGGCCAGCGTCATCGCCTTCGGCGCCCCGGTCGACACGCTGGCCGCGCTGCCGCTGAACATCCCGGCCAACATCGGCGCGGTCGGGGCCGACTTCATGGCCGACCACGTCTTCAACCGCATCGACATCCCGGGCTGGCTGGCCCGCACCGGGTTCCAGATCCTCGACCCGATCAAGACCGCGCAGGCCCGCATCGAGTTCCTGCGCCAGCTGCACGACCGGGAGGCGCTGCTGCCGCGCGAACAGCAGCGCCGCTTCCTGGCCTCGGAGGGCTGGATCGCCTGGTCCGGCCCGGCCATCCAGGAACTGCTCAAGCAGTTCATCGCGCACAACCGGATGATGACCGGCGGCTTCTCCATCCACGGCGAGCTGGTCACGCTCTCCGACATCACCTGCCCGATCCTGGCGGTGATCGGCGAGGTCGACGACATCGGCCAGCCGCTGTCGGTGCGTGGCATCCGGCGGGCCGCCCCCGAGGCCGACGTGTACGAATTCTCGCTGCGCGCCGGGCATTTCGGGCTGGTGGTGGGCTCCAAGGCGTCGTCGGAGACCTGGCCGACGGTGGCCGGCTGGGTGCGCTGGATCAACGGTGACGGCAAGCTGCCCGAGCAGATCGTGCCGATGCCGTTCCAGCAGCCCGAACCGAACCAGTCCGGGGTGTCGGTCAGCGACCGGGTGATGCACACCGCCGCGGCCGCCGCCGAGATGGCGCTGCAGCTGGCCCGCTCGACCGCCGACACCGTGGTCACCGCCAACCGGTCGGCCCGGGCGCTGGCGGTGGAGACGGCGCGCACGCTGCCCCGGCTCACCCGGCTCGGCCAGATCAACGAGCACACCCGCATCTCGCTGGGCCGCGTGCTGGCCGAGCAGGCCCGCGACAACCCGCGCGGGGAGTGCCTGCTGTTCGACGGCCGGGTGCACACCTACGAGGCGGTCAACCGGCGCATCGACAACGTGGTGCGCGGCCTGATCGAGGTGGGCGTGCGGCAGGGCAGCCGGGTCGGGGTGCTGATGGACACCCGGCCCAGCGCGCTGGTGGCGATCACCGCGCTGTCGCGCCTCGGCGCGGTCGCGGTGCTCATGCCCCCGGACGTCGACCTGGCCGAGGCCGCCCGGCTGGGCGGGATCACCGATGTCATCGCCGATCCCGGCCACCTGCAGGCCGCCCGCCGGCTGCACATGCGGGTGCTGGTGCTCGGCAGCGCCGAGAGCCGCGACCGGGGCGACATCCCCGAGGCCGACGACGTCGTCGACCTGGAACGCATCGACCCGGACGCGGTGGAACTGCCCGGCTGGTACCGGCCCAACCCGGGGCTGGCCCGCGACCTGGCGTTCATCGCGTTCAGCTCGATCGGCGGCGAACTGGTGGCCCGCCAGATCACCAACTGGCGGTGGGCGGTCTCGGCGTTCGGCACCGCCTCGGCGGCCAACCTGGGCCGCGGCGACACCGTGCTGTGCCTGACCCCGCTGCACCACCAGTCCGGGCTGCTGGTCGCGCTCGGCGGTGCGGTGGTCGGCGGCTCCCGCATCGCGCTCACCCGCGGGGTGCGGCCGGAACGGTTCGTGCACGAGATCCGCCAGTACGGCGTCACCGTCGTCTCCTACACCTGGGCGATGCTGCGCGAGGTCATCGACCACCCGTCGTTCGCGCTGCACGGCAGCCACCCGGTGCGGCTGTTCATCGGCTCCGGCATGCCCGCCGGGCTGTGGAAGCGGGTGGTGGAGGTGTTCGAGCCCGCCCGGGTGGTCGAGTTCTTCGCCACCACCGACGGGCAGGCGGTGCTGGCCAACGTCGCCGGGCACAAGATCGGCAGCAAGGGCCGCCCGCTGCCCGGGCTGCGCAGCGTCGAACTGGCCGCCTACGACCCGGACGACGACCTCATCCTCGAGGACGAGGTCGGGTTCGTCCGGCGCGCCGAAAACAACCAGGTCGGCGTGCTGCTGGCCCGGCCGCGCGGGCCCATCGACCCCACCGCCACGGTGCGGCGCGGCGTGTTCGCCCCCGCCGACACCTGGGTGTCGACCGAGTACCTGTTCCGCCGTGACGAGGACGGCGACTACTGGCTGGTCGACAACCGCGCCGGGGTGATCCGCACGCCGCGCGGCCCGGTGTACACCGCCGCGGTCAACGACCAGGTGGGCCGGCTCGACGCGGTCGACATGGCGGTCACCTACGGGGTGCGGGTGGGCGACCGCGAGGTGGCGGTGACCGCGCTGGCGGTGCGGCCGGGCGGGTCCATCCCGAGCGCCGACCTGTCCGAGGCGCTGGCCGACCTGCCGGTCGGCAACCCGCCCGACATCGTGCACGTCGTGCCCCGGATGGAGCTCGGCGCGGCCTACCGCCCGCTGGTGGAGCCGCTGCGCAGGGCCGGCATCCCGCGGGCCTCCCGTAACGCCTGGTGCCTGGATCCCGATACGAATCGGTACAGGCGGTTCACCGCGGCGCTCCGGGCCGAGCTGCTCGGCACCCGCGGCGCGACCGCCGAGTGACGCCCGGCCGGGTGCCGGGCGCACTGCTAGGCTCCGGCGTGGCGGCAACCGCCGCCCGGCCGGTACGGCGCCGAACTGGAGGATCGATGACGCGATCGATGACGCGCGGGAACTGGCGGCGCACCGCCGCGCGGGCCGTCGCCTGCGGCGCGCTGGCGGTGGGCACGCTGTTCGCCCCGTTGTCGGTGGGGATCGGCACCGCCAACGCCGACGTGCTCGACGACGTCTACGCCGAGTACGCCACCGGTGCCGGCGGGGGACAGGTCTCCAAGCTGGTCGAGAAGGCGATGAAGCTGCGGGCCCTCGGCTTCCGGCCCACCAAGGGCCATCTCGACAAGATCGAGCAGGCCCTGGCCTACCGCCCCAATCAGAAACCGCTGATCGAGGCGCTCGAAACCACCATCGCCTACCAGCGCAAGCGGCAGGCGCAGGCGGACAACTCGATCACCGGCACCGGGCCGTTCACCATTGGCATCAACCAGCCGCCGCCCGGCGTCCCGGCCGATCCGCACAACCCCAACACCGCCGGCGTTTTCATCTCGCCCGGCGGTGGCGTCCAGCAGCAGCTCACGCCGTGACCCGCGCGATCGACGACCGGCTGCTGGCGATCCTGGTCTGCCCGGCCGACCGCGGCCCGCTGCTGCTGGTGGAGGGCGAGTGCCTGTACAACCCGCGGCTGCGGCGGGCCTACCCGATCCAGGACGGCATCCCGGTGCTGCTCGTCGACGAGGCCGTCACGGTCACCGACGACGCCGAGCACGAGCGGTTGGTGCGGCACGGCCGGAGCGCCCCCGGCGCATCGTGACCGCGACCGCCGTGGACGGTGCGGCGCTGGCCGTCGACCCCGTTACCGCGGCCCGGCGGCTGCTCGGCGCCACCCTGGTCGGGCGCGGGGTGCGCGCGGTCGTCGTCGAGGTCGAGGCCTACGGCGGCGGGGAGGACGGCCCCTGGCCGGACGCCGCGGCGCACTCCTACCGCGGCCCCACCGCCCGCAACGCCGTCATGTTCGGCCCGCCCGGGCGGCTCTACACCTACCGCAGCCACGGCATCCACGTCTGCGCGAACGTGGTGTGCGCCACCGACGGGGTGGCCGCGGCGGTGCTGCTGCGTGCCGCGGCGGTGGCCGCCGGCCACCGGCTCGCCCGCGCCCGGCGCGGCCCGGCGGTGCGGCCGGTGGCCTGGGCCCGTGGGCCCGGCAATCTGTGCGCCGCGCTCGGAATCACCATGGACGACAACGGAATCGACCTGTTCGACCCGGACGCCCCGGTGCGGCTGGAGCTCGGCGACGGCGAACTGCCGGCCGCGGCCGGGCCGCGGGTCGGGGTGAGCCGGGCCGCCGACCGGCCCTGGCGGTTCTGGCTACCGGGCCGGCCCGAGGTGTCGGCCTACCGGCGCAGTCCGCGTGCTCCGGCACCGGGCGGCAGCGACTGACGAACGCCGGTACGGAAAGATCGGTGCCATGGGCACGATCCTCGACGAGTTGCAGTGGCGCGGACTGATCGCACAGTCGACCGACCCCGAGGCGTTGGCGTCCGAACTGGCCAACGGCCCGGTCACCGTCTATGCCGGGTTCGACCCGACCGCGCCGAGCCTGCACGCCGGGCACCTCGTGCCGCTGCTGACGCTGCGCCGCTTCCAGCAGGCCGGGCACCGGCCGATCGTGCTGGCCGGCGGCGCGACCGGGCTCATCGGCGATCCGCGTGAGGTGGGGGAGCGCACCCTGCAGTCCGAGGACACCGTCGCCGAGTGGGCCGAACGGATCCGCGGCCAGCTGGAGCGCTTCGTCACCTTCGACGACGGCCCGACCGGGGCGATCATCGAGAACAACCTGAACTGGACCGGGCAGCTGACCGCCATCGAGTTCCTGCGCGACATCGGCAAGCACTTCTCGGTCAACGTGATGCTCGACCGGGAGACGGTGCGCCGCCGGCTGGAGGGCGAGGGCATCTCCTACACCGAGTTCAGCTACATGCTGCTGCAGGCCAACGACTTCGTGGAGCTCTACCGCCGCTACGGGTGCAAGCTGCAGATCGGCGGGTCCGACCAGTGGGGCAACATCATCGCCGGGGTGCGGCTGATCCGGCAGAAGCTCGCGGCGACCGCGCACGCGCTCACCGTGCCGCTGGTCACCGCCGCCGACGGCACCAAGTTCGGCAAGTCCACCGGCGGCGGCAACCTCTGGCTCGATCCGGAGATGACCAGCCCGTACGCCTGGTACCAGTACTTCATCAACACCGCCGACGCCGACGTCATCCGGTACCTGCGGTGGTTCACCTTCCTCGACGCCGACGAGCTCGCCGAACTGGAACAGGCCACCGCCGAGCGTCCGCACGAGCGGGCCGCGCAGCGCCGGCTGGCCCGGGAGCTGACCACGCTGGTGCACGGCGAGGCCGCGACCGAGTCCGTCGAGCACGCCAGCCAGGCGCTGTTCGGGCGCGGGGAGCTCGGCCGGCTCGACGAGCCGACGCTGGCCGCCGCCCTGGGCGAGACCGAGGTGGCGCGGCTGGCGCCGGGGGCGCCGGACACCATCGTCGATCTGCTGGTGGCCAGCGGCCTGGCCGCGAGCAAGGGCGCCGCCCGGCGCACCGTCGCCGAGGGCGGCGCGTACGTGAACAACCAGCGGATCGCCACCGAGGACTGGACGCCGGCACCGGAGGACTTCCTGCACGGCCGGTGGCTGGTGCTGCGGCGTGGCAAGCGCAACATCGCCGGCGTGGAGAAGGTGGGCTGAGCCGCCGCCGCGCCGGGGTGCCGCGACCAGGCAAGATCAACCCGAGAACCCGGCGCTAGCAGCGGATTTGACTTCCCGGAAACAACTCACGTAACTTATCTCCCGTCAGCGCGACAGGGCCCCGAGCCCGGGAGCGCGGACGATCCCGAGGGCAGGCCCCGGAGCACCGGGTGCCGGCCCACCCGCACTACGAATCGGCGGTTTCGCACCGCGGGTTCGTCGCGCGGCCGAACCGGGTGTGTTGTTTGAGAACTCAATAGTGTGTTGGTGGTTTTGTTTGTTGCTTTT
>NZ_CALDGS010000062.1 GCF_937941905.1 uncultured Mycolicibacterium sp.
GCCGGCTCGAGCCCGACTGCCGGCCCAGCCGGCTCGAGCCCGACTACCGCCCCAGGCGGCCGCGGCCGAGGGTGAGCAGCAGCATCGCCAGGTCCTTGCCCTCCGGCCCGAGCTCGCTGTAGCGCTCGATCACCTGCATCTCCCGGCTGTGCACCAGCCGGGTCCCGCCGGAGGCCATCCGGGCCTTGCCGATCATCCGGGCCACCTCGGTGCGCCGCTTCACCGCGGCCAGGATCGTCGCGTCGAGCTCGTCGATCTCGCGGCGCAGCGCCTCGATGTCGATGTCGGTGGCGGCGGGGGTTTCGATCGTCATCTCGTTCTCCGTCTTCTCGTTGTGTGGCGGGTTGTCAGGTTCCATCCGGTCTCCGGGCCTCCACACAAGAGACGAGCCCCGGATCCGGATGCGGACCACGGGGCTCTCCTGAGGGCAGTCAGACCACGGGCGCCGCTATCCGGAGCCCGAAGAAAAATCGTCCCTGCCCATTGAGCACGTCCTCAAGTCTGCCACCACCGGTCGCGCCGGCGCAAAGGTGTCGTGTCCCGGCGGTAGGTTGGTGACGATATGACGACCGCGACCGCAGTAGACCAGCTCCTGGAGGGACTCAACCCGCAACAGCGCCAGGCGGTGTTGCACGAGGGCACTCCGCTGCTCATCGTCGCCGGGGCGGGTTCGGGCAAGACCGCGGTCCTGACGCGGCGCATCGCCTACCTGCTGGCCGCCCGCGACGTCGGGGTGGGCCAGGTGCTGGCCATCACCTTCACCAACAAGGCCGCCGCCGAGATGCGGGAACGCGTCGTCGGACTGGTCGGCCCGCAGGCGCGGTCGATGTGGGTCTCGACGTTCCACTCCACCTGCGTGCGCATCCTGCGCAACCAGGCCTCGCTGCTGCCCGGGCTGAACTCGAACTTCTCCATCTACGACGCCGACGACTCGCGGCGGCTGCTGATGATGATCGGCAAGGACATGGGCCTGGACGCCAAGCGGCACTCGCCGCGGATGCTGGCCAACGCCATCTCCAACTACAAGAACGAACTCGTCGACCCCGAACAGGCCGCCGCCGCGCTCACCGACACCAGCGACGAGCTGACCCGCATCACCGTCGAGGTCTACGCCGAGTACCAGCGCCGGCTGCGCGCGGCCAACGCCCTGGACTTCGACGACCTCATCGGCGAGACGGTGTGGGTGCTGCAGCACTACCCGAACATCGCGCAGTACTACCGGCGCCGGTTCCGGCACGTGCTCGTCGACGAGTACCAGGACACCAACCACGCCCAGTACGTGCTGGTGCGCGAGCTGGTCGGGCTGGAGGAGGTCGACGGGCTGACCCCGTCGGAGCTGTGCGTGGTGGGCGACGCCGACCAGTCCATCTACGCCTTCCGCGGCGCCACCATCCGCAACATCGAGGACTTCGAGCGGGACTTTCCGAACGCCACCACGATCATGCTGGAGCAGAACTACCGCTCCACCCAGACCATCCTCGACGCCGCCAACGCGGTCATCCGCAACAACGCCGGCCGCCGTGAGAAGCGGCTGTGGACCGACGCCGGCGCGGGCGACCCGATCGTCGGCTACGTCGCCGAGAACGAGCACGACGAGGCCCGGTTCGTCGCCGAGGAGATCGAGGCGCTCGTCTCCGACGGCGACTACAGCTACGGCGACATGGCGGTGTTCTACCGCACCAACAACTCCTCCCGGGCGCTCGAGGAGGTGTTCATCCGCGCCGGCATCCCGTACAAGGTGGTCGGCGGGGTGCGGTTCTACGAGCGCAAGGAGATCCGCGACATCGTCGCCTACCTGCGGGTGCTGGACAACCCGGGCGACTCGGTGAGCATGCGGCGCATCCTCAACACCCCGCGCCGCGGCATCGGCGACCGCGCCGAGGCGTGCGTGGCGGTCTACGCCGAGAACACCGGCATGAGCTTCAACGACGCGCTGCTGGCCGCCGCCGAGGGCAAGGTGCCGATGCTCAACACCCGCTCGGAGAAGGCCATCGCCGCCTTCGTCGAGATGCTCGACGAGCTGCGCGGCCGGATGGGCGACGAGCTGGGCGACCTGGTCGAGGCGGTGCTGGAACGCACCGGCTACCGGCGCGAGCTGGAGGACTCCAACGACCCGCAGGACCTGGCCCGGCTCGACAACCTCAACGAACTCGTCAGCGTCGCACACGAATTCAGCACCGACCTGGCCAACGCCACCGCGGTCGACGAGGCCGACGAGGACATCCCCGACACCGGTGTGCTGGCGCAGTTCCTGGAACGGGTGTCACTGGTCGCCGACGCCGACGAGCTGCCCGAGGACGGCGCGGGCGTGGTCACGCTGATGACCCTGCACACCGCCAAGGGCCTGGAGTTCCCGGCGGTGTTCGTCACCGGCTGGGAGGACGGCATGTTCCCGCACATGCGGGCACTCGGCGACCCGACCGAACTGAGCGAGGAGCGCCGGCTGGCCTACGTCGGCATCACCCGGGCCCGCCGCCGGCTCTACCTCACCCGCGCCAAGGTGCGCTCGAGCTGGGGCCAGCCCATGCTCAACCCGGAGTCCCGGTTCCTGCGCGAGATCCCGCCGGAGCTCGTCGAGTGGCGGCGCGTCGACCCGACCCCGTCGTTCTCCGCCCCGCAGGGCCTGGCCGGCCGCTACGGTGCGGCGCAGCCGTCGCCGATACGGCCCACCGGCGGCGCCAAGCGCCCGGTGCTGGTGCTCAAACCCGGCGACCGGGTCAACCACGACAAGTACGGGCTGGGCCGGGTCGAGGAGGTCACCGGCACCGGCGAGACCGCGATGTCGCTGATCGACTTCGGCAGCGCCGGGCGGGTCAAGCTCATGCACAACCACGCGCCCCTGCAGAAGTTGTAGGTCAGCCCGGCCGGGCCCACCGCCCGGTGGCCGGCAGCGCGGTCAGCGCGATGGTCAGCAGCGGCAGTGCCGGGATGGCGTAGACCGCCCGCGGCAGCCGGGCCCCGGCCACGAACAGGCTGGCGAAGATCAGCAGCGCCACCACCGCGCCCACCACGATCAGCAGCCGGCCCGGCCGGCGGCGCAGCAGCACCGCGATCAGCCCGCAGATCAGCGCCGCGGACGACACCGCGGCCAGGAACCCCACCGCCACGCAGAACAGCCGGTCGGTGGCCCACCAGCCGGTGATGAGGTCGGTGGCGATGACGGCGGTGGCCCAACCCGAGCAGATGGCCGCCACCGCGGCGGCGATGGCCCCGTTCGGCGAGGGGCCTGCGGCCGGGCCCGGCGTCGGGGCCGGGACGAGACTCGTCGGGGCGTCCGGGACGGGAACCTCGGGGAGGGGCTGCGACGGGGCGCGCCGGATGATGCGGGTGCGGTCGGGGTCCGGCTGGTCGCTCACACCCCCAACCTAGCGGGCCGTCAGCCGCCGGGGCGCAGCCCGCGCTTGGCCAGCCAGGCGGTCGGGTCGACCCGGTTGGTGCCGTTCAGCAGCACCTCGAAGTGCAGGTGCGGGCCGGTCGAGAAGCCGCGGTTGCCCATGGTGGCGATCTGGTCGCCGGCCATCACCCGGTCACCGACGCTGACGTTCCAGCTGTTGATGTGGCCGTAGAGGGTGACGGTGCCGTCGTGGTGGCGGATCTTCACCAGCGCGCCGTACCCGGCGGCCGGGCCGACCTCGATGACCTCGCCGTCGGCGGCGGCGTAGATCGGGGTGCCGATGGCGTTGGCGATGTCGATCCCGCCGTGCAGCACGCCCCAGCGGTAGCCGAAGCCCGAGGTCCACACGCCGCGGGTGGGCATCGCGAACAGCGGCCGGGTCAGCCGGGCCTCGCGCTCGGCACGCTCCTGGGCGTAGGCGGCGGCCTTGATGAGGGCCTCGTTGTGCACCGAGCTGCTGGCCGCCGAGGCGACGGTCACGATCTGCACCCCGTCGGGCGAGCCGCTGATCGAGGCGCCGTCGACGGCGGTGGCGCCCGAGGCCAGCACGGTGTCGGTGGACGTGGTGATCTCGTCGGTGCGGTTGACCATCGAGTACGCACCGGCGGCGGTGGCGCCCGCGGCCATCGCGGCGATCATCAGCCGCCCCTTGGCGGCACCCACCGCCTCGGGTTTGCGGTGTTCACCGCGCCGGCCGATGGCGATGGCCTCGGTCGGGGCCGAGCCGTCGCTGGTGTCGGTGTGGGAGTCGCGGTAGGCGTGGTCGGAGTGCTGCCGGCGGCCCGGCTCGGGCCGGAACTCCTCCGGCACCACCAGCCGCAGCGGGATCTCCTCGGTCTCGTGCAGGTCGTCGAGCTCGGGAGCGGCGATCACCTCGGCGTCGCGCTCGAACACCGAGCTCTCGGTGAAGGTCGCATCGGGCAGGCCGCCGAACTCGTTGAACGGGATGATGTCGGTGACTTCGGCCGGCGTGAGGTCAAGGGCACGGCGGCGGGCATCGTTCGGCGCTCCCTGGGGAGTTCGAATCCGGTGCTTTGCCAACCTTGCGAGTCCTTGTCACGTGATCAGAACGTTATCTAGCGACCGAAGGGACCGTATCCGGTCCCCGATGTTTGTGGCAACCCGTGTCGCAATTCCCCGCCGTATTGTGAGATGGATCACTGTCCGGGTTCGGTGACGTGAGCCACACCGGCCACGGGCGGTGACGGACACCGCGACGTGGGTCGATAAAGTTGGCCGCGCAACGCCGCATCAGCAACAACCGGACAGTGAGCCCATGGATCTTTTCGAGTATCAGGCGAAAGAACTTTTCGCCAAGCACAACGTTCCGACGACACCGGGCCGGGTAACCACCAGCGCCGAGGACGCCAAGGCGATCGCCACCGAGATCGGCAAGCCGGTGATGGTCAAGGCCCAGGTCAAGACCGGCGGTCGTGGCAAGGCCGGCGGCGTGAAGTACGCGGCGACCCCCGAGGACGCCTACACCCACGCCCAGAACATCCTCGGCCTCGACATCAAAGGCCACATCGTCAAGAAGCTGCTGGTCTCCGAGGCCAGTGACATCGCCGAGGAGTACTACATCTCCTTCCTCGTCGACCGCGCCAACCGCAGCTACCTGGCGATGTGCTCGGTCGAGGGCGGCATGGAGATCGAGGAGGTGGCCGCCACCAAGCCGGACCGGCTGGCCAAGGTCCCGGTCGACCCGACCGTCGGTGTCGACGTCGACTTCGCCCGCGAGATCGCCCGCAAGGGCCACCTGCCCGAGGACGTGCTGGACGCGGCCGCGGTGACCATCGCCAAGCTGTGGGAGGTCTTCATCAAGGAGGACGCCACGCTGGTCGAGGTGAACCCGCTGGTGCGCACCCCGGACGGGCAGATCCTGGCGCTGGACGGCAAGGTCACCCTGGACGGCAACGCCGACTTCCGGCATCCCGAGCACGCCGAGTTCGAGGACCGCGACGCCACCGATCCGCTGGAGCTCAAGGCCAAGGAGCACGACCTCAACTACGTCAAGCTCGACGGCGAGGTCGGCATCATCGGCAACGGCGCGGGCCTGGTCATGTCGACCCTGGACGTGGTCGCCTACGCGGGCGAGAAGCACGGCGGGGTCAAGCCGGCCAACTTCCTGGACATCGGCGGTGGCGCCTCGGCCGAGGTGATGGCCGCCGGCCTGGACGTCATCCTGGGTGACCCGCAGGTCAAGAGCGTGTTCGTCAACGTCTTCGGTGGCATCACCGCCTGCGACGCGGTGGCCAACGGCATCGTCAAGGCGCTGCAGATCCTCGGCGACGAGGCCAACAAGCCGCTGGTCGTGCGGCTCGACGGCAACAACGTGGAGGAGGGCCGCCGCATCCTCGCCGAGGCCAACCACCCGCTGGTGACCATGGTCGCCACCATGGACGAGGCCGCCGACAAGGCCGCCGAGCTCGCCGCTCGCGCCGGGAAGGACGCATAACAACCATGTCGATTTTTCTGAACAAGGACTCCAAGGTCATCGTCCAGGGCATCACCGGCGGTGAGGGCACCAAGCACACCGCGCGCATGCTCAAGGCCGGCACCCGGATCGTCGGCGGCGTGAACGCCCGCAAGGCCGGCACCACCGTGACCCACGAGGACAGGGACGGCAACACCGTCGAGCTGCCGGTGTTCGCCACTGTGGCCGACGCGATGAAGGAGACCGGCGCGGACGTGTCGGTGGTGTTCGTGCCGCCGAAATTCGCCAAGGACGCCATCATCGAGGCCATCGACGCCGAGATCCCGCTGCTGGTCGTCATCACCGAGGGCATCCCGGTGCACGACACCGCCTACGCGTGGGCCTACAACGTCAAGAAGGGCAACAAGACCCGCATCATCGGGCCGAACTGCCCCGGCATCATCACCCCGGGCGAGTCGCTGGCCGGCATCACCCCGGCCAACATCACCGGCACCGGCCCGGTCGGCCTGGTGTCCAAGTCGGGCACGCTGACCTACCAGATGATGTACGAGCTGCGTGATTTCGGGTTCTCCACCTGCATCGGCATCGGTGGCGACCCGATCATCGGCACCACCCACATCGACGCCATCGAGGCGTTCGAGAAGGATCCCGCCACCAAGCTGATCGTGATGATCGGTGAGATCGGCGGCGACGCCGAGGAGCGGGCGGCCGAGTACATCAAGGCCAACGTCACCAAGCCGGTCGTCGGCTACGTCGCGGGCTTCACCGCGCCGGAGGGCAAGACGATGGGCCACGCCGGCGCCATCGTGTCCGG
>NZ_CALDGS010000063.1 GCF_937941905.1 uncultured Mycolicibacterium sp.
CGGTCGCGGCGGTGACGCCGACGGCGCGGGCAGCACCGGCGGCAACGGCGGCCGGTTCTTCGGCACCGTCGCGGAAGGCACGGTCACCGGGGTCACCGCCATCGGCGGCGCCGGCGGCGACGCGGTCGGGGCCGGCAGTCAGGGCGGTAACTCGGGCGGCGCCGAACTCGACATCGAGGGCGGCGGCGTGCTGGAGAACGCCACCATCACCGGTGGTGACGGCGGCGACGCCGTCGACGGCGGCAGGGGTGGGAACGGCCAGCGCGGCCTGTACTGGGTGTTCGCCCACGGCACCGTCACCGACGCCCACGCCATCGGCGGCAGCGGCGGCAACGCCGAGGGCGCCGGTGCGGTCGGCGGCTCCGGCCACATCGCCTACCTCACCGCGGGCCGCGACTGGGGCGAGGGCACGGCCCAGGGCACCGCGTCCGGTACCGCGGTGGGCGGCAGCGGCGGCAACGCCTACGGCGTGAACGCCAGGGGTGGCGACGCCAACGGGGCGGCCATCCAGGCCGCCGGCACCAACGCCGTCGCCGCGGGCACCGTCCACGGCGGCAACGGCGGGGACGCGATCGGCGACAACAGCACCGGCGGCGGCACCTCGAGCTCGTACTCGCAGATCATCGCGCTCGGCGACGATGCCGTGGCCACCGGCAACACCGTCTACGGCGGCAACGGCGGTGCCGGCATCGACGGCGGCACCGGCGGCCGGGGCGGCTACGCGGTCGCGGGCGTGAACTACTCCAACGGCGGCCAGTGGGTCAACGGCACCGCGCGCGGCGGCAACGGCGGCAGTGCCACCGGTGCGGGAAACACCGGCGGCAACGGCCAGGCCATCGAGACGTTCGGCACCGCCGCCAACCCGAGGGACGGCGCGGCCGTCAACGGCACCAACGGCGCCGACAAGCCGTAACGGCGCGAGCTCCGCACTGCGGCCCGGTCGAAGGACCGGGCCGCAGTCGCATCTGGAGGGTGCGGCAACGGCATGCGGCGCCGCCCCGTACCGTGTTCACTGAGGCGGAGGGAAACGGGGGGCCCGAAGCACACCGACTTTCCGAGGACGCCGATGACGACGATCGAACCGACGGCCGCCACGCCGGTGGTCGGCGCGCGCCTGGACGCGGCCGCCGCGGCCGACCTGCTGGCCGGTGCCGGCACCGTCGTCATCGTCGCGCACGTCCACCCCGACGCCGACACCATCGGCGCCGGACTCGGCCTGGCGCTCGTGCTGGAACGGCTCGGCAAGCCCGTGCAGGTCAGCTTCGCCGAACCGGCACAGCTCCCCGAATCGCTGCGCTCCCTGCCCGGCGGCCACCTGCTGGTCGCCCCGCGGGACGTGCGCCGCGACGCCGACCTGGTGGTCACCGTCGACGTCCCCAGCCGCAACCGGCTCGGCGCGCTGCGCGAGCTGGCCGGACCCGGCCGGCGGGTGCTGGTCATCGACCACCACGACTCCAACCAGCTGTTCGGCACGCACAACTTCGTCGACCCCGGCGCGGACTCGACCACCATGCTGATCGCCGACCTGCTCGACGCCTGGGACCAGCCGATCGACACCGCCGTGGCGCACTGCCTCTACGCCGGGCTGACCACCGACACCGGCTCGTTCCGGTGGGCCAGCGCGCGGGCGCACCGGCTGGCCGCCCGGCTGATGGCGACCGGGCTGGACAACGCCGCGATCAGCCGCACCCTGATGGACACCCACCCGTTCGCGTGGCTGCCCATGCTGTCGCGGGTGCTCGGCTCGGCGCGGTTGGAGCAGCAGGCCGCCGGCGGCCGGGGCCTGGTGTATGCGGTTGTCCCGCACGAGGAGTGGCGCAACGCGCGGCCGGAGGAGGTGGAGAGCATCGTCGACATCGTGCGCACCACCGCCGAGGCCGAGGTGGCGGCGGTGTTCAAGGAGATCGAACCCGGGCACTGGTCGGTGTCGATGCGTTCGAAGGCGTTCGACATCTCGGTGATCGCCGGCGGGTTCGGCGGCGGCGGGCACCGGCTGGCCGCCGGCTACTCGGCCGACGGATCCGCCGCCGACGTGGTGGCCGCCCTGCGGACCGCTCTTGGCTGAACCGCGGGACGCGGTGACCCCGGTCACCGGCCGGCGGATCGCGGGACTGGCGCTGCCCGCGCTCGGGGTGCTGGCCGCCGAGCCGCTCTACCTGCTGTTCGACATCGCCGTCGTCGGCCGGCTCGGTGCCCTGGCACTGGCCGGGCTGGCGATCGGCGGGTTGGTGCTGACCACGGTCAGCTCCCAGATGACGTTTCTGTCCTACGGCACCACCGCGCGGTCGGCCCGCTACTACGGCGCCGGCGACCGGGCGGCCGCGGTCGGGGAGGGGGTGCAGGCCACCTGGCTCGGGCTCGGCCTGGGCCTGCTGCTGGCCGGGGTGGTCCAGGTGGCGGCGGTGCCGCTGCTCTCGGTGCTGGCGGCCGGGGGCGACATCGCCGAGGCCGCGCTGTCCTGGCTGCGCATCGCGGTGTGCGGGGTCCCGGCGATCCTGGTGTCGGCGGCCGGCAACGGCTGGATGCGCGGCGTGCAGGACACGGTGCGGCCGCTGCGGATCGTGGTGGCCGGGTTCGCGGTCTCGGCGCTGCTGTGCCCGCTGCTGGTGTACGGGCCGGCCGGCCTGCCGCGGCTGGAGCTGGCCGGCTCGGCGGTGGCCAACCTGGTGGGGCAGTGGCTGGCCGCGCTGCTGTTCCTGCGGGCGCTGGTCGTCGAGCGGGTGCCGCTGCGGCCGCAGCCGCGGGTGCTGCGCGCTCAGCTGGTGCTGGGCCGCGACCTGGTGGTGCGCACGCTGGCGTTCCAGGCCTGCTTCGTCTCGGCCGGCGCGGTGGCCGCCCGGTTCGGCGCCGCCGCCGTCGCGGCCCACCAGGTGGTGCTGCAGCTGTGGAACTTCCTCGCCCTGGTGCTCGACTCGCTGGCGATCGCCGCGCAGTCGCTGGTCGGCGCGGCGCTCGGGGCGGCCCGGCCGGCGCACGCGAAATCGGTGGCGGCGCGAGTGACGCTGTTCTCCACGCTGGCCGCGGTGGTGCTGGCGACGGTGTTCGCGGTCGGGGCCTCGGTGCTGCCCGGCGTGTTCACCGACGACCGGTCGGTGCTCGACGCGATCGGGGTGCCGTGGTGGTTCATGGTCGCCCAGCTACCGGTCGCCGGGATCGTGTTCGCGCTCGACGGGGTGCTGCTCGGTGCCGGGGACGCGCGGTTCATGCGCAACGCCACCCTGGTCAGTGCGCTGGCCGGGTTCCTGCCGCTGATCTGGTTGTCGCTGGCCTTCGGCTGGGGGCTGGTGGGGATCTGGGCGGGCCTGTCGACGTTCATGGTGCTGCGGCTGGGTTTCGTCGGCTGGCGCGCCCGCTCCGGGCGCTGGCTGGTCCCCGGCACCGGCTGACCCCACTTTCCCCTCCTGCGCGCGAGCGACCGTGTCGGTACGCCGACACGCCGGGCGGCGGCGGGCGTTCGCGGTCGCTCGCGGGGGTCAGCGGACCTGGGCGCGTCCCCGCTCGATCACCGCGGACCGGCTGGCGGCGATGTCGTCGCCGGTGGTGCCCGCCATCCAGCTGCGGGCCGCCTCGGCCTCCAGCCACAGCTGCCCGGCGGTCTGCGCCTCGTCGATGCGGTGGTAGGAGGCCAGCAGGGCCCGCACCGCCCGCTGGTTGTTGCCCACGATCGAGGCCGCCACCCGGCGGGCCGTCGGCAGCAGCTGTTCGTGCGGCACCACCTCGGTGACCAGCCCGGCGCGCAGCGCGTCGGCGGCCGACAGGTAGTCGCCGGTCAGGCTCATCCGGCGGGCCAGACCCACCCCGACCTTCTGCGGCAGCCGCACCGACATCCCCCAGGTCGGCAGCAGCCCCACCCGGGCATGGGTGTCGGCGAACCTGGCGTGCTCGGAGGCGATCAGGATGTCGCAGTACAGCGCCAGCTCCAGCCCGCCGGTCACCGCCGCACCGTTGATCGCCCCGATCACCGGTTTGGTCATCGGCGGCCACTTCGGCGAGATGTCGGGCAGTTCGGTCGAGTCGCCGAGCTCCTTGAGGTCCAGTCCGGCGCAGAACACCGGATCGGTGCCGGTGACGATCACGACGTCCACCTCGTCGTCGGCCTCCGCGGCGCGCAACGCCTCGAAGAACCGCTGCCGCAGCGCGGCCGACAGCGCGTTGCGGGCCTGCGGGCGGTTCAGCGTCAGGGTGCGCACCCGGTCGCGGGTGTCGATGAGCAGGATGTCGTCGGTCGCATCGGTCATGGGCACACCGTAACGGTGCTCACACCCGGCGGGCGCGCCTAGGGTGGACGGCATGTGCCGGAACATCACCGAGCTGCGCGGGCTGCAGCCCCCGGCCACCGCCGCGGAGGTCGAGGCCGCCGCCCGCCAGTACGTGCGCAAGGTCAGCGGCATCACCCGGCCGACGGCCGCCACCGAGGCGGCGTTCGAGGCCGCCGTCGGCGAGGTGGCCGCCGCCACCGCCCGGCTGCTCGAGGCGCTGCCGCCGCGCCGGCAGCCACCGCGCACCGTCCCGCCGCTGCGCCGCCCCGAGGTGCGGGCCCGACTCGCCGGCGACTGATGCGGCCCGCCCTCAAGGAGTGGAGTGCGGCCGTGCACGCGCTGCTCGACGGCCGCCAGACCGTGCTGCTGCGCAAGGGCGGCATCCACGAGAAGCGCTTCGCGGTGAACGCCGCCCGGTTCCTGCTGTTCCCGACCGTGGCGCACAGCCACGCCGAGCGGGTGCGGCCCGAGCACCGCGGCCTGCTCGCCCCCGCCGCCGCCGACAGCACCGAGGCCGAGGTGCTGATCCGCGCCGAGGCGCGGGTGGTGGGCGCGGTCGAGGTGCACCGGCCCGAGGCCGTCGACGAACTGGCCGACCTGCACATCTGGACCGCCGAGTCGGTGCGCGCCGACCGGCTGGACTTCCGGCCCCGGCACCGGTTGACGGTGCTCGTGGTACAGGCCCGGCCGCTGGCCACCCCGGTGCGGCTGGCCCGCCGCCCCGAGTACCGCGGCTGCACCAGCTGGGTGGACCTGCCGGTCGGCGACGACGCGCCGTGCGGTGCGCCGGTGCACGACGACGCCGCGCTGGCCGCCGTCGCCGCCCGGGTGCGCGCCGCGGTCGGCTGAGCCCCCGCGCGAGCCGACGCGAAAACCCCCGCCGGCGCGGCGAACAGGGGGTTAGGCGTCTGCTCGCGGGAGCGAGGTGCCGGCCGGGAGCAGCAGCCGGGACGCCCCGTCGGCCAGGTGCACGGTGTGGGTCGCCGGCACCAGGGTGCGGCCGGTCAGCAGCGGCTCGCCGCTGCCGAGGTTGCGGCCGTAGCGGGGGTGGCAGCCACCGGCCACCAGCACCCGGATCCGGTGGCCGGCGCGGAACCGGTAGGCCACCGGGTCGAGCTCGATGCGCAGCGTCGGCGTGCCCGGGGCGCGGCCGAGATAGCCGTCGGCGACGTTGCGGGAGCGGCCGCGGGTGTCCACGTCGCTCACCCGCACGAACAGGTCGTGGTGCGGGTTGTCGCAGTCGTGGCGCAGCTCGAGCACCGGGGTGCCCAGCACGAACAGGTCGGCGGCCAGCGGCGCGCCGGTGAACACGGCCACGTCCGGGCGCACCGCCAGCCGGGTGTCGACGCGGTAGCCGCCGCCCTCCAGCAGCCGCCCGCCGACGGTGGGGGTGGGGTCGGCCGGGTCGAAGGTGAACGACACCGGCGCCGCCCCGGCCGGCGGGGGTGCGTCCGCCAGCGCGCCGCCCGGGGCCGGGTGCCACTGCCGCTGCGGCAGCGCCGGCGGCCAGTCCGGCAGGTCGATCCAGCCGTGCCGGGTGACGTGCACGCGCACCGGGCCGCGGGTCGTTCGCCGGGTGCCGGCCAGGTGGGTGTCCAGCCAGGCCAGCGACTCCCGCAGCACGGTCGCCAGCCCGGCGGTGAGCACCCCGTTGTGCGTCCAGCTGCCCACCGTCAGCGCCACCGGCACCCCGCGGTCCCGCAGCCGCCGGTACTGCGCCAGGGTCTGGCGCAGGAACAGGTCCTGCCAGCCGCCGAACAGCAGCACCGGGATCTCCACCCGGTCCAGCGCCTCGCCGTGGCGCATCGGCGTCCAGAACGGGTCGTCCGGGTCGGGGTGGCCGGCCCAGTCCTCGTACCAGGGCGCCCCGGTGCCCAGCAGCGCCCGGGCGGCCGCCCCGGCCGGCACCTGCCCGGCGGCCCGGGCCACCCGGCGGCCGGCCCCGAGCCGCCGCACCAGCCGGCGCAGCCGGCCCGGATCCTCCTGGTGGGCCATCATGTCGCTCCAGGCCAGGAAGTCGTTGAGCGTGAACGCCCCGGTGCCCCAGGTGGACTGGGCGAAGTCGTGCGGGCCGACGATGACCACCGCGGCCCGGCAGGCCGGCGGGGGATCGCGCAGCAGCGCCCACTGGACGTAGCCCAGATACGACATCCCGATGGTGGCGAAGGCCCCGGTGAACCAGGGCTGCCGGGTCAGCCACGCGGCGGTGTCGGCGCCGTCGGCGGCCTCGTGCACCATCGGGGTGAACCGGCCGCCGGAGCCGAACGTGCCGCGCACGCTCTGGATCAGCACGTGGTAGCCGTGCGCGGCCAGAAACGTCCCGAACAGCTGCGTGAACGGGAACCCCCGGCCGTACGGGGTGCGCACCAGCACGGTGCCCACCGGCCGGGCCGGCGCGTAGTGGTCGGCCACCAGTTCGACGCCGTCGCGCATCGGCACCCGCAGGCCGCGCTCGACGGTGTAGCGGCACAGCATGGCGGCCGGGTCGGTCAGAAGGTGTAGTAGGGCGCCAGCTCGTGGGCGCGCTGCAGATTGGTCTGCATGCAGTCCACGTCCGGCTCGGAGTAGATCGGGGAGTAGAACAGTGACTGCTGGATCACCCCGTAGCTGGTCTTGAACACGATCATGCAGGTGATCCACCACCGGTTGTTCCAGTCGGTGGGCTTCATCACCCAGAACTGGGCGGCCCGGTGGCCGTCGATGTCGAGCTGCACCGCGTCCAGCGGCAGCGACTCCTCGTAGGTGCGCCACACGATCGGCTCCACCGCCAGCTGGTAGTTGCCGGCGTCGTAGTGGCAGCGCAACCCCTCCTCGGGCATCGGCGGGGTGTACGCCAGCCCGAGCCGCTCGACGACGTCGAGCGGGATCTCCCGGCACGGCTCGAACGGCTTCGGGTCGACGGTCTCGACGACCGGCCACTTGATCGTGGTCGACACGTTGGTCAGCGGCAGCTCGTCGGCGCCGATCCGGGGCACCGTCGGCCCGGGTTCGCTGCACCACACCACGGCCACCGCCGCGAGCAGGGCACACAGTGCGGACAGCAGGCGCACCTTGGCGACCATCACGCTCCCTCGGTCTCCCAGCAGGTCGTTTCGGGGGAGTGTACAAGTCGGCACCCCCGCGCAGAACGGTAAACGAGAACACGTTCCAGTCACCGCCGGGGTGGCCGCAGCCCGCCCGGTTAGGCTGGACGGCTGTGGTGACCCAGGAACAGCCCGGTGCGCGCCGGCCCGTCCTGTGGGCGATCAGCGACCTGCACACCGGACACGTCGGCAACAAGCCGATCGCCGAGGCGCTGTACCCGTCCACCCCGGACGACTGGCTGATCGTCGCCGGCGACGTCGCCGAGCGCACCGACGACATCCGCTGGACGCTGGACCTGCTGCGCAAGCGGTTCGCCAAGGTGATCTGGGTGCCGGGCAACCACGAGCTGTGGACCACGCCGAAGGACCCGGTCCAGCTGTTCGGCCGGGCCCGCTACGAGTACCTGGTCGAGATGTGCGACCGGATGGGCATCCTCACCCCGGAACACCCCTTCCCGGTGTGGACCGAGCAGGGCGGCCCGGCCGTGGTCGTGCCGATGTTCCTGCTCTACGACTACAGCTTCCTGCCGGCCGGGGCCACCACCAAGGCCGAGGGCCTGGCCGTCGCGCGCGAGGCCAACGTGGTGGCCACCGACGAGTTCCTGCTGTCGGCTGAGCCGTACGCCGGCCGCGACGCCTGGTGTGCCGAGCGGGTGGCCTACACCCGGCGCCGGCTGGAGGACCTCGACTGGATGATCCCCACCGTGCTGGTCAACCACTGGCCGCTGCTGCGCGAACCCTGCGACGCGCTGTTCTACCCGGAGTTCTCGTTGTGGTGCGGCACCACCGCGACCGCCGACTGGCACACCCGCTACAACGCCGTCTGCTCGGTCTACGGCCACCTGCACATCCCGCGCACCACCTGGTACGACGGGGTGCGCTTCGAGGAGGTGTCGGTGGGTTATCCGCGGGAGTGGCGCCGCCGCAAGCCCTACCGCTGGCTGCGCCAGGTGCTGCCCGACCCGCAGTACGCGCCCGGCTACCTCAACGAGTTCGGCGGCCACTTCGTCATCACCGAGGAGATGCGCGCCAACGCCCGCCGCATGCAGGAGCGCATCGCCGCCCGGAGGAACGCCCGGTGAGCACCGCACCGCTGCTGTCCGGGCTGCTGCCGCCCGTCGTCGTCGCCGCCGAACTACGCAGCGACCCACCGGATCTCGCGCCGCTGCCGGAGGAGGAGCCGCTGATCGCCCGGTCGGTGGCCAAGCGCCGCAACGAGTTCCTCGGCGCCCGCTACTGCGCGCGGCGGGCGCTGGCCGAGCTCGGCCTGCCGCCGGTGCCGATCCTCAAGGGGGAGAAGGGCGAACCGTGCTGGCCGGACGGCATCGTGGGCAGCCTGACCCACTGCGAGGGCTACCGCGGCGCGGCGGTGGCCCGGCGCACCGAGGTGCGCTCGGTCGGCATCGACGCCGAACCGCACGACGTGCTGCCCAACGGGGTGCTCGACGCGATCAGCCTGCCCGCCGAGCGCGCCGAGCTCGCCGCGCTGCCCGGCCGGCTGCACTGGGACCGGATCCTGTTCTGCGCCAAGGAGGCCACCTACAAGGCCTGGTTCCCGCTGACCCGGCGCTGGCTGGGCTTCGAGGACGCCCACATCACCTTCACCGTCGAGGCCGACGGCGCCACCGGCGGCTTCGTCTCCCGCATCCTCATCGACCCGCAGGCCCTGTCCGGCCCGCCGCTGCACACCCTGACCGGGCGGTGGGCGGTCCGCGACGGGCTCGCCCTGACCGCGATCACGCTATGACCACCACCCCACCCGCGGCCGGCCTGGTCGTCGTCGACAAACCGGCCGGCATGACCAGCCACGACGTCGTCGCCCGCTGCCGGCGCATCTTCGGCACCCGCAAGGTCGGCCACGCCGGCACCCTGGACCCGATGGCCACCGGCGTGCTCGTCATCGGCATCGAGCGGGCCACCAAGCTGCTCGGCCTGCTCACCGCCGCCGACAAGTCCTACACCGCCACCATCCGGCTGGGCCGGTCCACCACCACCGACGACGCCGAGGGCGAGCCGGTGTCGACCACCCCGGCCGGGCACCTGACCGACGCGGCGATCGCCGCCGCCGTCGCCGACCTCACCGGCGACATCGAGCAGGTGCCGTCGGCGGTCAGCGCGGTCAAGATCGACGGCAAACGGGCCTACCAACTGGTGCGCGAGGGCGCCGAGGTGCGGCTGGCGGCCCGGCCGGTGCGCATCGACCGGTTCGATGTGCTGGCCGTGCGCCGGGTGGGGGACTTCGTCGACGTCGACGTCGCGGTGGACTGCTCCACCGGCACCTACATCCGGGCGCTGGCCCGCGACCTCGGGACCGCCCTGAGGGTGGGCGGGCACCTGACCGCGCTGCGCCGCACCCGGGTGGGCCGCTTCGACCTGTCGCAGGCCCACACCCTCGACGAACTCGCCGAGCACCCACGGCTGTCCTACCCCCTCGACGAGGCCTGCCTGCAGGGGTTCCCGCGCCGCGACCTGTCCGCCGCCGAGGCGGATGCCGCCCGGCACGGCCGGCCGCTGGCCGCCGCCGGGATCGCCGGCACCTACGCCGCGGTCGCCCCGGACGGGACGGTGATCGCGCTGCTGCGCGACGAGGGCGCGCGCACCAGGTCCGTGGTGGTGCTCAGACCGGCCTGACCTCGGCCGGTCAGTCCACCACCCAGATGGCCTGCGCGGCCGGGCTGCCGAGGTCGATGGTCGTCGGGGCGCCGTCGGCGTCCTGCACCGCCACCGACATCATCCCGGCGAAGTCGCGCCGGGCGACCACCCGCACCCGGGCGTCGAGCCGGATCCCCACGCTGTCGAACCAGCGCAGCATCTCCGGGTCGGCGTCGGAGATCCGCGCCACCGTGCCGGCGTCGCCCTCCGGGCAGGCCCACAGCTGCCGGGCCGGCGGGGTGGGCACCTTGCCGTCCGGGGCCGGGATCGGGTCGCCGTGCGGGTCCCGGGTCGGGTAGCCGAGCTTGGCGTCGATGCGGTCGAGCATCAGGTCGGACACGGCGTGCTCGAGGATCTCGGCCTCGTCGTGCACCTCGTCCCAGCTGTAGCCGAGCTCCTGCACCAGGAACGTCTCCATCAGCCGGTGCCGGCGCACCATCGCCAGCGCGGCGCGCCGGCCCTCCTCGGTGAGCGTCACCGCGCCGTACTTCTCGTGATTGACCAGCCCCTGGTCGGCGAGCTTGCGGATGGACTCCGAGGCGGTGCTGGCCGACACCCCGATCCGCTCGGCGAGCAGCTTGGTGCTCACCTTCTCCAGCGACCACTCCTGGGCGGTCCAGATCACCTTCAGGTAGTCCTGGGCAACCGAGCTCAGATCGCGCGGGCTGCCGTTCGGACTCACAACCCCAGAGTTTAGGCAAGATCGCCCCGAGCCGGGGGACTGGCGAATCCCGTGCCGGGTCGCGCCGTAGGCTTGGTCCGTGCAGCGCTGGCGTGGGCAAGAGGACATCCCCACGGACTGGGGCAGGTGTGTACTGACCATCGGGGTGTTCGACGGGGTGCACCGGGGCCACGTCGAACTCATCAACCACGCGGTCAAGGCCGGCCGGGCGCGCGGCGTGCCGACGGTGCTGATGACCTTCGACCCGCACCCGATGGAGGTCGTCTTCCCGGGCAACCACCCCGCGCAGCTGACCACCCTGGCCCGGCGCGCCGAACTCGTCGAGGAGCTCGGCATCGACGTCTTCCTGGTGATGCCGTTCACCGCCGACTTCATGAACTTCACCCCGGAGCGCTACATCCACGAGCTGCTCGTGGAGCGGCTGCACGTCGTCGAGGTGGTGGTGGGGGAGAACTTCACCTTCGGCCGCAACGCCGCCGGCAACGTCGAGCTGCTGCGCGCGGCCGGGGAGCGGTTCGGGTTCCACGTCGAGGCGATGGCGCTGGTCTCCGACGCCGCCCGCGGCGACGCGGTGACCTTCTCGTCGACCTACATCCGGGCCTGCGTGGACGCCGGTGACGTGGTCGCCGCCGCCGAGGCGCTGGGCCGGCCGCACCGGGTCGAGGGTGTGGTGGTGCGCGGCGACGGCCGCGGCCGCGGGCTGGGCTTCCCGACCGCCAACGTCGCCCCGCCGATGTACTCGGCCATCCCCGCCGACGGGGTCTACGCCGCCTGGTTCACCGTGCTCGGCCACGGTCCCGCCACCGGCGAGGTGGTGCCGGGCCGGCGCTACATGGCCGCGGTGTCGATCGGCACCAACCCGACCTTCTCCGGGCGCACCCGCACCGTGGAGGCCTACGTCCTCGACACCTCGGCCGACCTGTACGGCCAGCACGTCGCGGTCGACTTCGTCGCCCGCATCCGCGGCATGCGCAAGTTCGACGAGGTCTCCGAGCTCGTCGAGGCGATGGGCGAGGACGTCGAGCAGGCCCGCGCGATTCTGGCCGCCGCCGAGTAGCTGTTACACTCGCACGCTGTTGTGGCGCGTGCTGTGGTTCGCGGCGGCCGCGCCACCTGATTGTCATTCGCGGACCGATCGATGGAGTGATTCCGTGGCACTGACTGCCGAACAGAAGAAGGAAATCCTGCGCCAATACGGCCTGCACGAGACCGACACCGGCTCGCCGGAGGCCCAGGTCGCCCTGCTGACCAAGCGCATCGCCGACCTCACCGAGCACCTGAAGGTGCACAAGCACGACCACCACTCGCGGCGTGGTCTGCTGCTGCTGGTGGGCCGGCGGCGTCGGCTGCTGAAGTACCTGGCGCGCATCGACGTCGAGCGCTACCGCTCGCTCATCGAGCGGCTCGGCCTGCGTCGCTGAGACATGCACCGGAGCCCGGGCCGGGGGACTGGGACACTCCAGTCACCCGGTCCGGGATTCGGTGTGCCGATCGCCGTGTAGCATGAGGTTTGTCTGCCCCGCCAGTCGGTGCGGACATCTGGGTGCGGTACCCGCAACACCGCGGGCACCGTTCCTGCGTGTCATGACAGGCCCGCCTGATGATCGGTCGGTCTTCGGTAGTGGCTGCCGGGGCATTCGTGTTCCGGCCGCTTCGATCGACGGCCGTCGCCGTTCCAGGCTGAGGTTCAGCGCTCCTGGCGGGAGCCGCTCCGTTGCCCTCGTGACGACGCGAAACAGGCGAACACCGAACCAAGAGAGACACCTATGCCTGTAGTTGAGATCGAAGACGGCGTCTACGAATCCACCGCCGTGATCGACAACGGGAGCTACGGCACCCGGACCATCCGTTTCGAGACCGGGCGACTCGCCCAGCAGGCCGCCGGCTCGGCCGTGGCCTACCTCGACGACGAGACCATGCTGCTGAGCGCGACCACCGCCAGCAAGACCCCCAAGGACCACTTCGACTTCTTCCCGCTCACCGTGGACGTGGAGGAGCGGATGTACGCCGCCGGGCGCATCCCCGGCTCCTTCTTCCGGCGCGAGGGCCGGCCGTCCACCGACGCGATCCTGACCTGCCGGCTCATCGACCGGCCGCTGCGGCCGTCCTTCGCCGACGGCCTGCGCAACGAGATC
Source organism: uncultured Mycolicibacterium sp. (assembly GCF_937941905.1). Lineage (GTDB taxonomy): Bacteria > Actinomycetota > Actinomycetes > Mycobacteriales > Mycobacteriaceae > Mycobacterium. The sequence continues at coordinate 12,812 of NZ_CALDGS010000063.1, forward strand.
CAGATCGTCGTCACGGTGCTCAGCCTCGACCCCGAAGAGCTCTACGACGTGCTGGCCATCAACGCCGCCTCGGCGTCGACCCAGCTGGCCGGACTGCCGTTCTCGGGCCCGATCGGCGGGGTGCGGGTCGCCCTGCTGGACGGCACCTGGGTGGCGTTCCCGACCGTCGAGCAGCGCGAGCGCTCCACCTTCGACATGGTCGTCGCCGGCCGGGTGCTCGACAGCGGTGACGTCGCGATCATGATGGTCGAGGCCGAGGCCACCGAGAACGCCATCGAGCTGATCAACAACGGTGCGCAGGCGCCGACCGAGGACGTGGTGGCCGAGGGCCTGGAGGCGGCCAAGCCGTTCATCAAGGTGCTCTGCGCGGCCCAGCAGGAGCTGGCCGAGCGGGCCGCCAAGCCGGTGGCCGACTACCCGCTGTTCCCGGACTACACCGACGACGTGTACTACGCCGTCGCCGCGGTGGCCACCGACGCGCTGTCGGAGGCGCTGACCATCCCCGGCAAGACCGAGCGCAACGAGCGCACCGACGAGATCAAGCTCGAGGTGCTCGAGCGGCTCGGCGAGCAGTTCGCCGGCCGCGAGAAGGAGATCGGCGCGGCGTTCCGGGCGCTGACCAAGAAGCTGGTGCGCCAGCGCATCCTGACCGAGCACTACCGCATCGACGGCCGCGGCATCACCGACATCCGCGAGCTGTCCGCCGAGGTCGCGGTGGTGCCGCGGGCGCACGGCAGCGCGCTGTTCGAGCGCGGTGAGACCCAGATCCTGGGCGTGACGACGCTGGACATGATGAAGATGAGCCAGCAGATCGACTCGCTGGGGCCGGAGACCACCAAGCGCTACATGCACCACTACAACTTCCCGCCGTACTCGACCGGTGAGACCGGCCGGGTGGGCGCGCCCAAGCGCCGCGAGATCGGCCACGGCGCGCTGGCCGAGCGGGCGCTCATCCCGGTGCTGCCCAGTGTCGAGGAGTTCCCCTACGCCATCCGGCAGGTGTCCGAGGCGCTCGGCTCCAACGGGTCGACCTCGATGGGTTCGGTGTGCGCCTCGACCCTGGCGCTGCTGAACGCCGGTGTGCCGCTGAAGGCCCCGGTGGCCGGCATCGCCATGGGCCTGGTCTCCGACGAGGTCGAGGTCGAGCAGCCGGACGGCACCAGGACCACCGAGCGCCGCTACGTCGCGCTCACCGACATCCTCGGCGCCGAGGACGCGTTCGGCGACATGGACTTCAAGGTCGCCGGCACCCGCGAGTTCGTCACCGCGCTGCAGCTCGACACCAAGCTCGACGGCATCCCGTCGCAGGTGCTCGCCGGCGCGCTGCAGCAGGCCAAGGACGCCCGCCTGACCATCCTCGACGTGATGGCCGAGGCGATCAGCGAGCCCGACGAGATGAGCCCGTACGCCCCGCGGATCACCACCATCAAGGTGCCGGTCGACAAGATCGGCGAGGTGATCGGCCCGAAGGGCAAGGTGATCAACCAGATCACCGAGGAGACCGGCGCGGAGATCTCCATCGAGGACGACGGCACCGTGTTCATCGGGGCCACCGACGGGCCGAGCGCGCAGGCCGCGATCGACCGGATCAACGCCATCGCCAACCCGCAGATGCCCAAGGTCGGCGAGCGCTACCTGGGCACCGTGGTCAAGTGCACCGACTTCGGCGCGTTCATCTCGCTGCTGCCGGGCCGCGACGGGCTGCTGCACATCTCCAAGCTGGCCAAGGGCCGCAAGCGCGTCGCCAAGGTCGAGGACGTGGTGAGCGTCGGCCAGAAGCTGCGGGTGGAGATCGCCGACATCGACAACCGCGGCAAGATCTCGCTGGTGCTGGTCGACGAGGAACCCGCCCAGGGCGACCCCGCCAAGGGTGACGACACCTCGGCCGAGCCCGCCGATGCCGCCAAGGCGGGCAGCTAACACGACCGCGCGGCTGCGGGCCGGCCGGGTCGTCACGACCGAGGACGGCTCGACGCTGCGCCGCAGTGTGCTGCCCGGCGGGGTACGGGTGGTCACCGAGCACATCCCCTCGGTGCACTCCGCCTCGGTCGGGGTGTGGGTGGGGGTCGGCTCCCGGGACGAGGGGCCGACCGTCGCCGGTGCCGCGCACTTCCTCGAGCACCTGCTGTTCAAGGGCACCCCGTCGCGCAGCGCGGTCGACATCGCCGAGGCGGTCGACGCCGTCGGCGGGGAGCTGAACGCCTTCACCGCGCGCGAGCACACCTGCTACTACGCGCACGTGCTCGGTGACGATCTGGAGCTGGCCGTCGACATCGTCGCCGACGTGGTGCTCAACGGCAGCTGCGCGGCCGACGACGTCGAACTCGAGCGCGACGTGGTGCTCGAGGAGATCGCCATGCGCGACGACGATCCCGAGGACTGCCTGGGCGACCTGTTCCTGTCGGCCATGTACGGCGACCACCCGCTGGGCCGGCCGGTGATCGGCACCGTGCAGACCGTCTCGGCGATGACCCGCGACCAGCTGCACTCGTTCCACGTCCGGCGCTACCGGCCGGAGCGGATGGTGGTGGCGGTGGCCGGCAACGTCGACCACGCCGAGGTGGTCCGGCTGGTGCGCCGCTACTTCGGGCCGCGGCTGCACCGCGGTCTGGACCCGGTGCCGCCGCGGCGCGGCGCGGCCCGGGTGCCCGGCCGGCCCGGGCTGCGGCTGGTCAGCCGCGACGCCGAGCAGACCCACCTGTCGCTGGGGGTGCGCACCCCGGGCCGGTACTGGGAGCACCGCTGGGCGCTGTCGGTGCTCAACCACGCGCTCGGCGGCGGGTTGAGCTCGCGGCTGTTCCAGGAGATCCGGGAGCGGCGCGGGCTGGCCTACTCGGTCTACTCGGTGGTCGACACGTTCGCCGACTGCGGTGCGCTGTCGATGTACGCCGCCTGCCAGCCGGAGCGGTTCGACGAGGTGGTCACCGTGGCCACCGACGTGCTCGCCCAGGTGGCCCGCGACGGCATCTCCGCCGAGGAGTGCCGCATCGCCAAGGGCTCGCTGCGCGGCGGGCTGGTGCTCGGCCTGGAGGACTCCGCCTCCCGGATGCACCGCATCGGCCGCAACGAACTCAACTACGGTGAGCACCGCAGCATCGCCGAGACCCTGGCCCGCATCGACGCGGTCACGGTCGAGGAGGTCAACGCGGTGGCCCGGCGGCTGCTGACCCGCCCGTTCGGGGCGGCGGTGGTGGGGCCGCACCGCACCCGCCGGTCGCTGCCCCGCAGACTGCGCGACCTGACCGGCTGATCCGGCGGTACGGTCGGGCACATGGCCCCAACCACCACCGGAACCCTCACCCGTCGCAGCGTGCTGTCCGGGGCGCTGGCCGCGCTCGCCGTCGTCGTGACCGCCCGCCCGGCGCCCGCCCAACCGGCCCCGCCGCTGCCGGACCGGCTGGCCGGGCTCGAACGGCGCGACAACCGGATCATCGGGCTGTCGGCGACCGACCTGGTCACCGGCCGCACCGTCACCCACCGCGCCGACGAGTCGTTCGCGATGTGCTCGACGTTCAAGACCTACCTGGCCGGTGCGGTGCTGCAGCGGGTGCAGCACGGCGAACTCGGGCTCGACGAGCAGTTGCCGGTCACCCCGGCGGCGATCACCGTCAACTCACCGCGCACCGAACCGCACGCCGGTGGCCGGATGCGGGTGGCCGACCTGTGCGCGGCCGCGCTGCAGGTCAGCGACAACGGTGCGGCCAACGTCCTGCTGGCCGCCCTGGGCGGGCCGGCGGCGGTCACCGCGTTCGCCCGCTCCATCGGCGACGAGCGCACCCGGCTGGACCGGTGGGAGCCGCAGCTCAACGCCGCCGTCCCGGGCGACCCGCGCGACACCAGCACCCCGGCCGCGCTCGCCGCCGGCTACCGGCGCCTGCTGGAGGGCGACGCGCTGGCCCCGGCACAGCGCGACCGGCTGCGCGACTGGATGCTGGCCAACGAGACCTCGGCGCTGCGCGCCGGCCTGCCGGCCGGGTGGACCAGCGCCGACAAGACCGGCTCCGGCGACTACGGCACCACCAACGACGTCGGCATCGCCTACGGGCCGGCCGGGCAGCGGGTGCTGCTGTCGATCATGACCCGCTCGGCCGCCGACGACGAGCAGGCGGCCAACCTGCGCCCGCTGATCGGTGAGGTCACCGGCGCGGTGCTGGCCGCACTGGCCGGCTAGGGCTCAGGCCAGCAGGCCGGCCGGGTCGGTGTAGTCGAGCTCGAGGTCGTCGGCGACCTCGCGGCTCAGCAGCGCCCCGTCGTGGGTGGACAGGCCGCGGGCCAGCGCCGGGTCGGCCGTGCAGGCGTCGCGCCAGCCCAGGTCGGCCAGCTTGAGCACGTACGGCAGGGTGGCGTTGGTGAGCGCGAAGGTCGAGGTGCGCGGCACCGCGCCGGGCATGTTCGCCACGCAGTAGAACACCGTGTCGTGCACGGTGAAGGTGGGGTCGTCGTGCGTGGTGGGCCGCGAGTCCTCGAAGCAGCCGCCCTGGTCGATGGCGATGTCGACGAGCACCGCGCCGGACCGCATGTGCGCCACGGTCTCGTTGGTGACCAGCTTGGGCGCCTTGCGGCCGGGCACCAGCACCGCGCCGATCACCAGGTCGGCCCGCTCGACGGCCTCGCGCAGCGCCAGCGACGACGAGTGCCGGGTGGCGATCCGGCCGCCGAACTCGGCGTCGAGCTCGCGCAGCTTGTTGATGCTGATGTCGAACACGGTGACCTGCGCGCCCATCCCGGCGGCCACCCGGGCGGCGTTGTAGCCGGCGGTGCCGCCGCCGATGACGACGACCTCGGCCGGTGCCACACCGGGCACCCCGCCCATCAGCACGCCGCGGCCGCCCTGGGTGCGCATCAGCTGGTAGGCGCCCACCTGGGCGGCCAACCGGCCGGCCACCTCGCTCATCGGGGCCAGCAGCGGCAGCGCGCCGTCGGCGGTCTGCACCGTCTCGTAGGCGATCGAGGTGGTGCCGGAGGTCAGCAGCGCCTCGGTGCAGGGCTTGGACGCCGCGAGGTGCAGGTAGGTGAACAGGGTCTGGCCCCTGCGCATCAGCCCGTACTCGGGCTCGATCGGCTCCTTGACCTTCAGCAGCAGGTCGGCCTCGGCCCACACCTGCTCGGCGGTCGGCACGAGCTGGGCGCCGGCGGCCTTGTAGTCGGCATCGGTGATGGCCGACCCGGCACCGGCACCGGCCTGGACGAGCACCTCGTGGCCGCGGGCCACGAGCTCGGCCACCCCGGCCGGGGTGATCGCGACGCGGTACTCGTGGTTCTTGATCTCGGTCGGGACACCGACTCGCATGTTCGCTCCTCGTTCGGACAAGTCGTGTCTCGAGTGTGAAGAAACGTCGAAATTCGCGCAAGAACGATGATGATCATTCGATAGTGTTGAAATATGAGCGAAGGATCATCATCGACACCGGCCGGTCGAACCGCCGGGCCGAAGGATGTTCGGCCGGTGCTCGACGAGGTCGACCGCCGGATCCTGCTGCTGCTGCACCGCGACGCCCGGATGCCCAACAGCGCGCTGGCCGAGGCGGTGGGCATCGCGCCGTCGACCTGCCACGGCCGGGTGCGGCGGCTGCAGGAACTCGGGGTGATCCGCGGTTTCCACGCCGACATCGACCCGGCCGCGGTGGGACTGCCGCTGCAGGCCATGATCTCGGTCAGCCTGCAGTCCAACGCGCGCGGCAAGATCCGGCACTTCATCCAGAACATCCGGCGGCACCCGCAGGTGATGGACGTCTACTTCCTGGCCGGCGCCGACGATTTCATCCTGCACGTGGCCTGCCGCGACACCGAGGACCTGCGCTCGTTCGTGGTGGAGCACCTCAACTCCGACGCCGACGTGGCCGGCACCCAGACCTCGCTCATCTTCGAGCATCTGCGCGGCGCCTCACCGCTGTGAACCGGAGTCGCCGCCCCCGATAGGGTTGAGCCCATGCGAGTCGGAGTGCTGGGCGCCAAGGGCAAGGTGGGCGCCACCATGGTGGCGGCGGTGCAGGCCGCCGAGGACCTGACCTTCTCGGCCGGCGTGGACGCCGGGGACCCGATCGGTGCGCTGGTCGACTCCGGCACCGAGGTCGTCATCGACTTCACCCACCCCGACGTCGTCATGGACAACCTGAAGTTCGTGATCGACAACGGCATTCACGCCGTCGTCGGCACCACCGGCTTCACCGACGAGCGCATCGCACAGGTGCGGCGGTGGGTCGAGGCGGCCGGCAACGTCGGGGTGCTCATCGCCCCGAACTTCGCCATCGGCGCCGTGCTCTCGATGCACTTCGCCAGGCAGGCCGCCCGGTTCTTCGAGTCGGTCGAGGTCATCGAGCTGCACCACCCGCAGAAGGCCGACGCCCCGTCCGGCACCGCCGCCCGCACCGCCCGGCTCATCGCCGAGGCGCGAAAGGGCCTGCCGCCCAACCCCGATGCCACCAGCACCGCGCTGCCCGGGGCGCGCGGCGCCGACGTCGACGGCATCCCGGTGCACAGCGTGCGGCTGGCCGGGCTGGTCGCCCACCAGGAGGTGCTGTTCGGCACCCAGGGCGAGACGCTGACCATCCGGCACGACAGCATCGACCGCACCTCCTTTGTGCCCGGCGTGCTGCTGGCGGTGCGCAACATCGCCGCCCGGCCCGGCCTGACCATCGGCATCGAACCGCTGCTCGACCTGGCATGAGCGACGACGGCCGCGCCGCCCTGCGCATCCAGCTGCTCATCGCCTTCATGTGCGTGGCGCTGGTCGTCTACTTCGTGCTGCTCGGCCGGATCGCCATGCTGTTCGTCACCTCCGGCGAGCCGGCCGCGATCGGCATGGGCATCGCGCTCATGGCGCTGCCGATCATCGGGGCCTGGGCGATGGTCAGCACGCTGCGCGCCGGGCTGACCCACCAGCGGCTGGCCCGGATCGCCCGGGAGCGGGGCATGGAGCTCGACGTCTCCGAGCTGCCCCGGATGCCGTCGGGCCGGATCCGCCGCGACGCCGCCGACGCGCTGTTCGAACGGGTGCGCGCCGAACTCGAGGCCGACCCGGACAACTGGCTGCGCTGGTACCGGCTGGCCCGCGCCTACGACTACGCCGGCGACCGGTCCCGCGCCCGGGAGGCCATGCGCAAGGCCGTCGAGCTGGAGGAACGGCGGTGAAGCGGCTGCTCATCGTGCACCACACCCCCTCGCCGCACTGCCAGGAGATGTTCGAGGCGGTGCTGGCCGGCGCCACCGACCCGGAGATCGAGGGGGTGGAGGTCGTGCGCCGGCCGGCGCTGACCGTCGGCCCGGCCGACATGCTCGCCGCCGACGGCTACCTGCTGGGCACCCCGGCCAACCTCGGCTACATGAGCGGGGCGCTCAAGCACGCCTTCGACGTCTGCTACTACCCGTGCCTGGACACCACCCGGGGCCGGCCCTTCGGGGTGTACCTGCACGGCAACGAGGGCACCGAGGGGGCCGAGCGCGCCATCGACGCGATCACCGGCGGGCTGGGCTGGGTGCGCGCGGCGGCCACCGTCGTGGTGTCCGGCAAGCCGGGCAGGGCCGACCTGCAGGCCTGCTGGGAGCTCGGCGCCACGGTGGCCGCCCAGCTGATGGAGTGAGACCGGTGGCGCGCACCGACGCCCGCCGCCGGATCCTGGCGCGGCGCATCCGCCTGCTCGTCGCGACGACGATCGCCTACAACGTCGTCGAGGCCGCGGTGGCGCTGATCGAGGGTGCCCGGGTGTCGTCGGCCGCGCTGACCGGGTTCGGGCTGGACTCGGTGATCGAGGTGTCCTCGGCCGCGGCGGTGGCGTGGCAGTTCGCCGGCCGCGACCCACAGGCCCGGGAGCGGGTGGCGCTGCGGGTCATCGCCGGTTCGTTCTTCGCCCTGGCCGCCTACGTCACCGTGGAGGCGGTCTCCGACCTCGTCCTTCCCTACCTGCGCGGCCACGGCGAGCCGGAGCCCTCGACGGTGGGGATTGTGCTCACCGCGGTGAGCCTCGTCGTCATGCCGGTGCTGTCGTACGCGCAGCGCCGCGCCGGGCGTGAACTCGGGTCGGCGTCGGCGGTGGCCGACGCCAAGCAGACGCTGCTGTGCACCTACCTGTCCGCGGCGGTGTTGGCCGGGCTGGCGCTCAACCACGCGTTCGGCTGGAGCTGGGCGGACTCGGTCGCGGCGCTGGTGCTGGCCGCCGTCGCGGTGCGCGAGGGGCTGGAAGCCTGGCGCGGCGAGGGCTGCTGCGAATAACGTCCTGCCCGACCCACCCTGCGCGAGCAGACGCGCACCCCCTGATTCCGCGCCGGAGCGGGGGAGTGCGCCTCTGCTCGCGGGAAGCGGGCGGACGAACGGACGGAGAGGACACACGCCTATGCCCGGCATCGCCGAGTTCGCGCTGGGGGCCGCGCCGGTGGCCGGCGGGGCCCTGTTGGGGATCATCGCCGGCAACCTGAAGGGCCCCGACTTCCGCGGCATGATCCAGGCCGATCTCGACCTGCTGGACCGCATCCCGGCGGAGGACGTCGAGCGCCGGGAACGGTTGCAGGCCAGCATCAACCGCCGCATCGACGACCTCATCGAGGCCGGCGAGCGCACCCGCCGGCTGCGCGAGGCCGCGCTGAGCTACGGCGGCAGCTGGCGCGACCTGGTGGTGTTCGTGTGCGCGGTGCTGTTCTGCGTGGTGTGGTTCCACCTCGACCACGACCGCGACAACTGGCTGCCGGTGTTCGTCGTGCTCGTCGCGCTCACCGTGCTGGCCGGGCTGTACGCGCTGCGCGGGATCGTGCGGGCGGTGCGCACGGTGCTGCGGCGCGGCGACCACCCCGGCGCCGGCGGCCGACGCTAGAGCGTGTCGGCCAGCAGCCCGCGCAGCGCCGCCCAGTGCCGCTCGGCGGCCGCCTCGTCGTAGGGCAGGTTGTCCGGGACGGCGTAGCCGTGCTCGGCCGGGTAGATCTCGACGGTGTGGGGCACCCCGGCCGCGGTCAGCGCCCGCTCCAGCGTGGCGGCCTGCTCCGGGGTGAAGGCCCGGTCGTTGGTCGCGCCGCCCACGTAGACGGTCGCGGTGATGTCGCCGGCGAGCCGGTGCGGGCTGCTCGGCTCGTCGGTGACCAGCCCGCCGGTGTGGAACGCGCCGACCGCGGCCACCCGCTGCGGCAGCCGGGCGGCCACGATGAACGAGATCCGCCCGCCCATGCAGTAGCCGCACACCCCGAACCGGTCCCCCCGCACCTCCGGGCGGCCGGCCAGGAAGTCGAAGAACGCCCGCGCGTCGGTGGCCATCATGTCGGGCGTGATGCCGGCGATCATCGCGAAGATGCGCCTGCGCTCGGCCTCGTGGCCGAACACCGTGCGCATGTCGAACGGCGCCCAGTCGCCGTGCCGGTAGTAGACGTCGGGCAGCAGTACCGCGTACCCGTAGCCGGCCAGCCGGTCGGCCATCGCCCGGAAGGTGTCGCGCACCCCGCCGGCGTCGACGTACATCACCACCCCGGGCCAGGGGCCGTCGCCGTCGGGGGTGTGCAGGGTCACCGGGCAGTCGCCGTCCGGCGTGGTCACCGTGGTCGATATCGGGGGCATGGTCTCGTTTCTAGTCGATAGGCTGAGCGGCGTGGCGATCCCGACCCCGTATGAGGACTTGTTGCGGCTGGTGCTCGAGCGGGGCACCCCGAAGCCGGACCGCACCGGCACCGGTACCCGCAGCCTGTTCGGCCACCAGATGCGCTACGACCTGTCGGCCGGGTTCCCGCTCATCACCACCAAGCGGGTGCACGTCAAGTCGGTGATCTACGAGCTGCTGTGGTTCCTGCGCGGCGAGTCCAACGTGCGCTGGCTGCAGCAGCACGGCGTCACCATCTGGGACGAATGGGCAAGCGAGGACGGCGATCTCGGGCCCGTCTACGGGGTGCAGTGGCGGTCCTGGCCGACCCCCACCGGCGAGCACATCGACCAGATCAGCAACGCGCTGCACCTGCTGCGCACCGACCCGGACTCGCGGCGCATCGTCGTGTCGGCCTGGAACGTCGCCGACCTGGACCGGATGGCGCTGCCGCCCTGTCACGCGTTCTTCCAGTTCTACGTCGCCGACGGCCGGCTGTCCTGCCAGCTCTACCAGCGCAGCGCGGACCTGTTCCTCGGCGTGCCGTTCAACATCGCCAGCTACGCGCTGCTGACCCACATGATGGCCGCCCAGGCCGGCCTCGACGTCGGCGAGTTCATCTGGACCGGCGGGGACTGCCACATCTACGACAACCACATCGAGCAGGTGCGGCTGCAGCTGTCCCGCGAGCCCCGGCCCTACCCGCAGCTGGTGCTCGCGCCGCGGGACTCCATCTTCGACTACACCTACGAGGACATCGAGATCCGCAACTACGACCCGCACCCGGCCATCAAGGCGCCGGTGGCGGTCTGAGCATGGTCGGGTTGATCTGGGCCCAGTCGAGCTCCGGGGTGATCGGCCGCGGCGGCACGCTGCCCTGGCACCTGCCCGAGGATCTGGCCCACTTCAAGGAGATCACCCACGGTCACACCGTGGTGATGGGCCGGCGCACCTGGGAGTCGCTGCCCGAGCGCAACCGGCCGCTGCCCGGCCGGCGCAACATCGTGCTGAGCCGGGCGCCCGGCTACGCCGCGCCCGGTGCGGAGGTGGTCGCCGACCTCGACGCCGCGCTGGCCGCCGAGGAGGACATCTGGGTGATCGGCGGCGGCGAGGTCTACGCGCAGGCGCTGCCGCGCGCCACCCGCTGCGAGGTCACCGAGGTGGAGATCGACCTGCGCCGCGAGGAGGGCGACGCGCTCGCCCCGGTGCTCGACGAGTCCTGGGTCGGCACGGTCGGGCCGTGGCGGACCAGCCGCACCGGGCTGCGCTACCGCTACCACAGCTACCGGCGGGCATGAGGCTCGGCCGGGCCCAGGCACGCCGGATCGCCGTGGCCGCCCAGGGCTTCGGCCGGCCCCGCCCGCGCGGCCCGGTCACCCGGGCGCACCTGCGCACCCTGATCGGCCGCATCCAGGTGCTGCAGCTGGACTCGGTGTCGGTGACCGTGCGCGCCCACTACGCCCCGGTGTTCAGCCGGCTCGGCCCCTACGACCGCGGGCTGCTGGACCGGGCCGCCTGGAGCCACTCGGCGCGTGCCCCGCGGCTGCTCGTCGAGTACTGGGCGCACGAGGCCGCGCTGATGTCCGTCGACGACTGGCCGCTGCTGCGCTGGCGGATGCGCGAGTACCGCCACGGCCGGTGGGGCCGGGAGATCGTGCGGGCCAACCCCGGCCTGGCCGACGCGGTCGTCGCCGCCGTCGCCGAGCTCGGGCCCGCCACCGCCGGGCAGATCGAGGAGTATCTCGGGGTGCGCACCGCCCGGCGCAAGGGGGCGTGGTGGGACCGCACCGACACCAAGTGGGTGACCGAGGCGCTGTTCGCCGCCGGGGTGCTCACCGTGGCCGGCCGGGTCGGCTTCGCCCGCCACTACGACCTCACCGAACGGGTGCTGCCGGCCGCGGTGGTGCAGCGGCGGGTCGACGACGCCGAAGCGGTCCGCGAACTCGTCCGGCGCGCCGCCGGCGCGCTCGGCGTGGCCACCGAGGCCGACCTGCGCGACTACTTCCGGATGACACCGGCCCAGGTGCGCCCGGCGATCGCCGACCTGGTCGCGGCCGGTGAGCTCGAGCCGGTCGAGGTCGACGGCTGGACCGCTCCGGCCTATCTGCGCGCCGGCACCCCGGTCCCGCGCCGCGACCGCGGCACCGCGCTGCTGTGCCCGTTCGACCCGCTGATCTTCTTCCGGCCGCGGGTGCAGCGGTTGTTCGGCTTCGACTACCGGCTGGAGATCTACACCCCGGCGGCCAGGCGCCGGTGGGGCTACTACGTCTGGCCGCTGCTGGCCGACGGCGAGCTCGTCGGCCGGGTCGACCTGAAGCGCACCGAACGCGCCCTGCACGTCGTCGGCGCGTTCGCCGAACCGGACCGCGACCCGCGCCGGGTGGCGGCGGTGCTGGCCGGCGAGTTGCGCTCGATGGCGGACTGGCTCGGCCTGGCCGACGTCACGGTGGGGGAGCGCGGCGACCTGGTCGCGCCGCCGCGGCGGGCGCTGGGCTGAGCCGCGCGAGTGTGCGTCCCGGGACGCCCGCACGGCGTGTCGGGGACGAAACCGCACTGTCGTGGCGGCGCGCCCGCCGCCGAGCCCGCCCGATAGGGTGTGCCCGTGGCCGAGATCGCGCCGCTTCGCGTACAGCTGATCGCCCGGACCGAGTTCATCCCGCCGCCGGACGTGCCGTGGCACACCGACGCCGACGGCGGCGAGGCGCTCACCGAGTTCGCCGGGCGCGCCTGCTACCAGAGCTGGGACAAGCCGAACCCGCGCACCGCGACCAACGCCGCCTACCTGCGCCACATCATCGACGTCGGGCACTTCTCGGTGCTCGAGCACGCCTCGGTCAGCTTCTACATCACCGGGCTGTCCCGCGGCTGCACCCACGAGCTGATCCGGCACCGGCACTTCTCCTACTCGCAGCTCTCGCAGCGGTTCGTGCCGGAACCGCAGGCGCAGGTGGTGGCCCCGCCCGGGCTGGAGGACGACCCGGAACTGGTGGCGCTGTTCACCGCGGCCGCCGACGCCAGCCGCAAGGCCTACGACGAGTTGCTGGCCCGGCTGGAGGCGCGCTTCGCCGACCAGCCCAACGCCGGGCTGCGCCGCAAGCGGGCCCGGCAGGCCGCCCGCGCGGTGCTGCCCGCCGCCACCGAGACCCGCATCGTGGTCACCGGCAACTACCGGGCCTGGCGGCACTTCATCGCCACCCGCGGCAGCGAGCAGGCCGACCTGGAGATCCGCCGGCTGGCCATCGAGTGCCTGCGCCAGCTCACCGCCGTCGCGCCCGGGGTCTTCGGCGATTTCGAGATCTCCACGCTGGCAGACGGCACCGAGGTGGCCACCAGTCCACTGGCTACGGAGGCCTGAGCGGCAGCGGGTAATCTAGTGCCCCGTGAGCGCCAGCGGAATCGATGTCAGGGCCCGGTTGGGCACCGTGCTGACGGCGATGGTGACTCCGTTCGCGAAGGACGGTTCGCTGGATACCGACGCCGCGGCCCGGCTGGCCACCCGCCTGGTCGACGCTGGCTGCGACGGGCTGGTGGTTTCCGGCACCACCGGGGAGTCGCCGACCACCTCCGACGAGGAGAAACTGCGCCTGCTGCGCACGGTGCTCGAGGCGGTCGGGGACCGGGCCCGGGTCATCGCCGGGGCCGGCACCTACGACACCGCGCACAGCATCGAGCTCGCCAAGGCCTGTGAGGCCGAGGGGGCGCACGGTTTGCTGGTGGTCACCCCGTACTACTCGCGGCCGCCGCAGTCCGGGCTGCTCGCGCACTTCCGCGCGGTCGCCGACGCGGTGTCGGTGCCGATTGTGCTCTACGACATCCCGCCGCGCTCGTCGGTGCCGATCGCCTGGGACACCCTGCGTGCCCTGGCCGAGCACCCGAACATCGTCGCGGTCAAGGACGCCAAGGGCGACCTGGCCGGTGCCGGCCGGATCATCGCCGAGACCGGCCTGGCCTACTACTCCGGCGACGACGGGCTGAACCTGCCCTGGCTGGCGGTCGGCGCCGTCGGGTTCATCAGCGTGTGGGGGCACGTGGCGGCCGGCCAGCTGCGCGACATGCTGACCGCGTTCGAGGCCGGTGACGTCGCCACCGCCCGCAAGATCAGTGCGACGCTGGCGCCGCTGAACGCCGCGCAGAGCCGGCTCGGCGGCGTCACGATGTCCAAGGCGGCGCTGCGGCTGCTCGGCTTCGACGCCGGTGATCCGCGCCTGCCGCAGGTGCCCGCGACCGAGGAGCAGGTCCGGGCGCTGGCCGACGACCTCCGTGCCGCCGCGGTGCTCCGGTAGATGACGATCCCGGAACCTCCCACCGAACTCGGGCCGCCCGGCCCGCTGCAGCCCGGTGGGCTGCGGGTCACCGCGCTGGGCGGCATCAACGAGATCGGCCGCAACATGACGGTGTTCGAGCACCGCGGCCGGCTGCTCGTCATCGACTGCGGGGTGCTGTTCCCCACCCACGACGAGCCCGGTGTCGACCTGATCCTGCCCGACCTGCGGCTCATCGAGGACCGGCTCGACGACGTCGAGGCGCTGCTGCTCACCCACGGCCACGAGGACCACATCGGGGCGGTGCCGTTCCTGCTCAAGCTGCGTCCGGACATTCCGGTGGTGGGGTCGAAGTTCACCCTGGCGCTGGTGCTGGAGAAGTGCCGCGAGCACCGCATCAAGAACCCGGTGCTGGTGGAGGTGAGCGAGGGGCAGCGCACCCGGCACGGGGTGTTCGAGGCCGAGTTCTTCGCCGTCAACCACTCCATCCCCGGCTGTCTGGCCATCGCGCTGCACACCGAGGCCGGCACCGTGCTGCACACCGGCGACATCAAGCTCGACCAGCTGCCGCTGGACCGCCGGCCCACCGACCTGCCCGGCATGTCCCGGCTCGGCGACCGCGGCGTGGACCTGTTCCTGTGCGACTCCACCAACGCCGAGCTGCCCGGCGTCGGTCCGTCGGAGAGCGAGGTCGGCCCCACCCTGCACCGGCTCATCCGGGGCGCGGAGGGCCGGGTCATCGTGGCCTGCTTCGCCTCCAACGTCGACCGGGTGCAGCAGATCATCGACGCCGCGGTGTCGCTGGGCCGGCGGGTGGCGTTCGTCGGCCGCTCGATGGTGCGCAACATGGGCATCGCCCGCGACCTGGGCTACCTGCGCGTCGAGGACAAGGACCTGCTCGACATCGCCGCCGCGGAGATGATGCCGCCGGAGCAGGTGGTGCTCATCACCACCGGCACGCAGGGCGAGCCGATGTCGGCGCTGTCGCGGATGTCGCGCGGCGAGCACCGCAGCATCACGCTCACCTCCGGCGACCTGATCATCCTGAGCTCCTCGCTGATCCCGGGCAACGAGGAGGCCGTCTACGGGGTGATCGACGCGCTGAGCAAGATCGGCGCCCGGGTGGTGACCAACCGGCAGGCCCGGGTGCACGTCTCCGGGCACGCCCACGCCGGCGAGTTGCTGTTCCTCTACAACGGGGTGCGGCCGCGCAACGTGATGCCGGTGCACGGCACCTGGCGCATGCTGCGGGCCAACGCCGCGCTGGCCGCGAGCACCGGGGTGGACCCGGACCGGATCATGCTCGCCGAGAACGGGGTGAGCGTCGACCTGGTGGACGGCCGGGCCCGCATCGCCGGCGCGGTGCCGGTGGGCAAGATGTTCGTCGACGGGCTGATCACCGGCGACGTCGGCGAGTCCACCCTGGGCGAGCGGCTCATCCTCACCTCGGGCTTCGTCGCCGTGACGGTCGTGGTGCGGCGCGGCACCGGCCGCCCGGCCGGCCCGCCGGTGCTGTTCTCCCGCGGTTTCTCCGAGGACCCCAAGGCGCTCGAGCCGGCCGCCCGCAAGGTGCAGGCCGAGCTGGAGAAGCTGGTCGCCGACCGGGTCACCGACCCGTCCCGCATCGCCCAGGCGGTGCGCCGCACCGTCGGCAAATGGGTGGGGGAGACCTACCGGCGCCAGCCGATGATCGTCCCGACCGTGATCGAGATCTGACGGGTCAGCGGCGCACCACCGAGCCGGCGTCCACCGGCAGCGCCACCCCGGTGATGTAGCGGGCCGCGTCGGAGACCAGCCAGGCCACCGCCTCGGCGACGTCCTCCGGCTCGATGGCGTCCACGTCGAGCAGGTTGCCGGAGTCGGCGGGCCGCTCGGTGTCGGCGAACACCCGCTCCAGGAACGCCCGGGTGAAGTCGTTGTCGATCATCGGGGTGTGCACCCCGGTGGGGTGGACCGAGTTCACCCGGATGTTGTGGCGGGCCAGCAGGTTCGCGTACTGGCGCATCAGCCCGACGATGCCGTGTTTGGCCGCGGTGTAGCCGAGCGCACCCGGGTCGGCCCCGCCCATGCCGACCAGTCCGGCCACCGAGCTGATCAGCACCACGGAGCCGCCGTCGCCGTGGGCGAGCAGGTGCGGCAGGGCGGCCTCCACGGTGTGGTGCACGCCGGTGAGGTTGACGTCGATGACGTCGCGCCAGGCCTGCGGGCCGCCGGCCAGCGGGGCGATCCCGGCGTTGGCCACCACGATGTCGAGCCGGCCCAGCTCGTCGACGCCGGCCGCCACCGCGCGGCGCAGCGCATCCAGGTCGCGCACGTCGGCCCGCTCGGCGACGATGCGGGCGCCGGTCGCCTCGACCAGTCGCACCGTGGTGGCCAGGTCCTCCGGGCTCGCCAGTGGGTAGGGCACCGACTCGATCTGTTCGCACACGTCGACGGCGATGATCGCCGCGCCGTCGGCGGCCAGCCGCAGCGCGTGCGCGCGGCCCTGGCCGCGCGCCGCGCCGGTGATGAGGGCGACCCGGCCCGCCGGCCCTGCCACGTCAGCCCCGCAGCCGGCCCTTGGCCGGGTCGCCGGCGGGCAGCGGCTGCAGCAGCTTCATGTCCGGCGCGCCGTCGAGGTGCTCGCCGACCGCGCCGAACAGCTTGCCGATGGCCGGGGCGGTGCCGTGGGCGCGCAGCGCCTCCTCGTCGGCCCACTGCTCGACGAACACGAAGGTGCGGTCGCTCTGGTGCAGCGCGTACAGCTCGCAGCCCGGCTCGGCGTGCACGGCCTCGACCGCCTCGAGGCAGGCCTGGCGGACCAACTCGACCGACTCCGGCTTGGCGGTCATGGTTGCGACAACGACGACGGGCATCGGCACCGCTCTCCTTACGTGCACAGGGGTTTGGACGACTGCTCAACCTTACTGGGGTCGCTGTTGCGCCGGTCACAGCCCACCCCGGGTCGCGATCCGGTGACGGGACGGACACGGCGCTGTTACCTGTGTTGCGGATGTTGTTTGTGGGGCATCTGCGACTAGGCTTGGCACCATGCCCAGTAAGACCGCTGCGCGCACCGGCACCCGTTCGAGCAGGTCGAAGGCCGCTTCGTCGCGGGGGGCCGGCCGGTCCGCACGTCCTGCGCCGGCCCGGCGGAAGCCCGCGGCCCGGCCCGCGCGCAAGGCGGGACCCTCGCCCGTCGCCACCGCCGGGGCCGCCCTCGGCCGCGGCGCCCGCGCGGGCTGGCTGATGGTCGCCAAGGGGGTGGGCAGCACCGCCCGCTCGGTCGGCCGCGCCCGTGACATCGATCCGGGACACCGCCGCGACGGCATCGCGCTGGCGTTGCTGGCGCTGGCGGTGATCGTCGCCGCCGCGTGCTGGTTCGACGCCGCCCGACCGGTCGGGGCGTGGATCGACACCGCGCTGCGCACGGTCGTCGGCGGCGCGGTGGTGCTGGTGCCGATCGTGCTGGCCACCGTCGCGGTGGTGCTCATGCGCACCGAGCCGGACCCGGAGACCCGGCCCCGGCTCATCCTGGGCGCCGCGATGATCACGCTGCCGGTGCTGGGGCTGTGGCACCTGTTCAGCGGGGCGCCCGCCGACCCGGCCGCCCGGCGCGGCGCCGCCGGGTTCGTCGGCTTCGCGATCGGCGGTCCGCTGGCCGACGGGCTGTCGGTGTGGCTGGCGGTGCCGCTGCTGGTGATGGCCGCGCTGTTCGGGCTGCTGCTGGTCGCCGGCATCACCATCCGGGAGGTGCCCGACGCGCTGCGGGCGCTGTTCTCCACCCGCTACCACGACGACTACGACGACGACTACGACGACTACGACGCCGACGATCACGACCGGTTCGACGACGACTACGACGACGACCACCCCGGGGTCGGGGAGGACGCCGACGCCCGGGACGAGCCGGACGGCCGGCGCAGCCGCCGCCGCACGGCCGTGCGCGACGGGGCGTTCGACGCCGTTCCCGACGCCCCGACCGGGCCGGTGGTCGCCCCGGTCCTCGACGGCGACGACGCGCCCGCCTGGGCCGGCAGCCCGATGGAGAACTACCCGCTCGACGAGGCCGACCCGCCGACGGTGCCCGAGCCCACCGCGCGGACCCGTAAACGGACTCCGCGCCCCGCAGCGGACCCGCAGCCGCCCGAGCCGACGCGGGCCGATCCGGACGCCGAGACGCTGTCGCTGGACCGCGTCGTGGAGGGGCCCTACACGCTGCCGCCGCTGGATCTGCTGGTGCCCGGCGACCCGCCGAAGAAGCGCAGCGCGGCCAACGACCAGATGATCGAGGCCATCACCTCGGTGCTGCAGCAGTTCAAGGTCGACGCCGCGGTCACCGGCTGCACCCGGGGACCGACCGTCACCCGCTACGAGGTCGAGCTCGGCCCCGGCGTGAAGGTCGAGAAGATCACCGCGCTGCACCGCAACATCGCCTACGCGGTCGCCACCGAGAGCGTGCGCATGCTCGCCCCCATCCCGGGCAAGTCCGCGGTGGGCATCGAGGTGCCCAACGTCGACCGCGAGATGGTGCGGCTGTCGGACGTGCTGACCGCCCCGGTCACCCGCCGCGACCACCACCCGCTGGTGATCGGCCTGGGCAAGGACATCGAGGGCAACTTCGTCAGCGCCAACCTGGCCAAGATGCCGCACCTGCTGGTGGCCGGCTCCACCGGCTCGGGCAAGTCCAGCTTCGTCAACTCGATGCTGGTGTCGCTGCTGACCCGGGCCACCCCGGAGGAGGTCAGGATGATCCTGATCGACCCGAAGATGGTGGAGCTCACCCCCTACGAGGGCATCCCGCACCTGATCACGCCGATCATCACCGAGCCGAAGAAGGCCGCGGCCGCCCTGGCGTGGCTGGTCGAGGAGATGGAGCAGCGCTACCAGGACATGCAGGCCTCCCGGGTGCGCCACATCGACGTGTTCAACGCCAAGGTGCGCTCCGGGGAGATCACCACCCCGCTGGGCAGCCAGCGCGAGTACAAGCCGTACCCGTACATCGTGGCGATCGTCGACGAGCTGGCCGACCTGATGATGACCGCGCCGCGCGACGTCGAGGACGCCATCGTGCGGATCACCCAGAAGGCCCGCGCGGCCGGTATCCACCTGGTGCTGGCCACCCAGCGGCCGTCGGTGGACGTGGTCACCGGCCTGATCAAGACCAACGTGCCGTCCCGGCTGGCGTTCGCCACCTCGTCGCTGACCGACAGCCGCGTCATCCTGGACCAGGCCGGCGCCGAGAAGCTCATCGGCATGGGCGACGGGCTGTTCCTGCCGATGGGGGCCAACAAGCCGATCCGGCTGCAGGGTGCCTTCGTCTCCGACGAGGAGATCCACGCGGTGGTCTCGGCCTGCAAGGAACAGGCCGAACCGGAGTTCGTCGAGGGCGTGACCGCGGTCAAGGCCGGCGAGCGCAAGGACGTCGATCCCGACATCGGCGACGACATGGACCTGTTCCTGCAGGCCGTGGAGCTGGTGGTGTCCAGCCAGTTCGGCTCCACCTCGATGCTGCAGCGCAAGCTGCGGGTCGGGTTCGCCAAGGCCGGCCGGCTGATGGACCTGATGGAGACCCGCGGCATCGTCGGGCCCTCCGAGGGGTCCAAGGCCCGCCAGGTGCTGGTCAAGCCGGAGGACCTGGCCGGCACCCTGGCGCTCATCCGCGGCGGGTCCGACGCCACCGGCGCCGAGCCGTCCGACGACGGCGAGATCTGAGCCGAAGACCCTACAGCGTCAACAACATTCGGGTGTTGCCCAGGGTGTTGGGCTTGACGTAGGACAGGTCGAGGAACTCGGCCACGCCCTCGTCGTAGGAGCGGCACATCTCCTCGTAGACCTCGGCGGTCACCGGGGTGCCCTCGATCTCGACGAAGCCGTGCCGGGCGAAGAACTCGACCTCGAAGGTCAGCACGAAGATGCGCTGCAGCTCCAGCGCCCGGGCGGTGGCGATCAACTGCTCGACGATGCGGTGGCCCACGCCCTTGCCGCGCATCTTCGGGTGCACCGCGACGGTGCGGATCTCGGCGAGGTCGGACCACATCACATGCAGCGCCCCGCAGCCGACGACCTCGCCCTCGTACTCGGCGACCCAGAACTCCTGGACCGCCTCGTAGAGCGTGACGAGGTTCTTCTCCAGCAGGATCCGGCCGGCGTAGATGTCGACCAGCGCCTTGATGGTCGGGACGTCGGAGGTGCGGGCGCGGCGCACCGTGACCGCGTCGGCACCGGGTGCGTCACTGGCTGCACTCACAGGTGGAGCGTATCGGTTCCGGCCACCCGATATTCTGTTGCGGTGCCGGGCCAACCTGATACCGATCCGGTGGTTCCGCGCGTCATCGTCGCGAACATCGCCAATGTGCTCACCGGGATCCGGCTCGTCCTCGTACCGGTTTTCCTGGTGCTGTTGTTCGTCGGGGACGGGCACGAAACGTTCTGGCGGGCAATGGCGTTCACCGTGTTCGTGGTGGCCGTCGTCACCGACCGGTTCGACGGCGCGCTGGCCCGCAGCTACGGCATGGTCACCGAGTTCGGCACGCTGGCCGACCCGATCGCCGACAAGGCGCTGATCGGCGCGGCGCTGGTGGGGCTCTCGGTGCTCGGCGACCTGCCGTGGTGGGTGACGGTGGTGATCCTGGCCCGCGAGCTCGGCATCACGGTGCTGCGGTTCGCGGTGCTGCGGCACGGGGTGATCCCGGCCAGCCGCGGCGGCAAGCTCAAGACGCTGGTGCAGTCGGTGGCCATCGGGCTGTTCGTGCTGCCGCTGTCGGGCGCCTGGCTTACGGCGGCCTGGACGGTGATGCTCGCCGCGGTGGCGCTGACCGTGCTCACCGGCATCGACTACGTGGTCTCGGCGATTCGGGATTCCCGTGCACGATCCGCTGGTCACTGACGACGCCCGCGCCCTGGTCGCCGAGCTCGGGGCGCGGCGGCAGACCGTGGCCACCGCCGAGTCGCTGACCGCCGGGCTGGTGGCGGCCACCATCGCCGGGGTGCCCGGGGCGTCGGCGGTGCTGCGCGGCGGGCTGATCACCTACCTGGTGGAGACCAAGATCACGCTGGCCGGGGTGCCGGCGGACCTGCTGGCGGAGGTCGGCCCGGTGGCCGAGCCCACGGCGCGGGCCATGGCGGTCGGCGCCCGGCAGCGCTGCGGCGCCACCTGGGGGGTGGGGCTGACCGGCGTGGCCGGGCCGGAACCGCACGGCGGGCACCCGCCGGGCACCGTCTACATCGGGCTGGCCGGCCCGGACGACACCGAGGTGGTCCGGCTGGCCGCCGCCGGCTCGCGCTGGGACATCCGCATCGCCGCGGTGCACGAGGCGCTGGCCCGGCTGCGCGCCTTCATCGCCGCCCGCCCGTGACGCGGATCATGCCCGCGCCGCGCCCGCCGGGAATGCCCGCGGGGAACCCGGGGTCGCGGTGTGACGTTGCAGTAGATGAGTGGCAATTGATGAAGGAGGGGCCCGATGGCGGCATTGCTGCGCGAGGTGATCGGCGACGTGCTGCGTCGCGCCCGGACCGAGCAGGGCCGCACGCTGCGCGAGGTGTCCGACTCGGCGCGGGTCAGCCTGGGGTATCTGTCCGAGGTGGAACGGGGTCGCAAGGAGGCGTCGAGCGAACTGCTCTCGGCGATCTGCTCGGCCCTGGACATCCCGCTGTCCCAGGTGCTCACCGACGCCGGCGAGGAGCTGCGCCGCGAGGAGTCCGCGGCGGCCGCCCGGCGCGAGGCCACCCGCATCGACGAGCGCACCAAGGTCGTCATTCCGCAGGTCGTCTCGATGGCCGTTGCCTAGGGGGCGTTGCGGGGTGGGGCACGCGCGGCACCCGATAAGTTGGCACTGACAACACCACCGACCGGCACGAAGGCGGAATGAACCCATGGCCAACCCGTTCGTCAAGGCGTGGAAGTACCTCATGGCGCTGTTCAGCTCCAAGGTCGACGAGTACGCCGATCCGAAGGTGCAGATCCAGCAGGCCATCGAGGAGGCCCAGCGCCAGCACCAGGCACTGACCCAGCAGGCCGCGCAGGTCATCGGCAACCAGCGCCAGCTGGAGATGCGGCTCAACCGCCAACTCGCCGAGGTGGAGAAGCTGCAGGTCAACGTGCGCCAGGCGCTCACCCTGGCCGACCAGGCCACCGCCGCCGGCGACACCGCCAAGGCCACCGAGTACACCAACGCCGCCGAGGCGTTCGCCGCCCAGCTGGTGACCGCCGAGCAGAGCGTCGAGGATCTCAAGACGCTGCACGACCAGGCGCTACAGGCCGCCGCCCAGGCCAAGAAGGCCGTCGAGCAGAACGCCATGCTGCTGCAGCAGAAGCTGGCCGAGCGCACCAAGCTGCTGTCCCAGCTCGAGCAGGCCAAGATGCAGGAGCAGGTGAGCGCCTCGCTGCGGTCGATGAGCGAGCTGGCCGCCCCCGGCACCACCCCCAGCCTGGAGGAGGTGCGGCAGAAGATCGAGCAGCGCTACGCCAACGCCATGGGTGCGGCCGAGCTGGCGCAGAACTCGGTGCAGGGCCGGATGATGGAGATCGAACAGGCCAGCGTCCAGATGGCCGGTCACGCCCGGCTCGAGCAGATCCGCGCCTCGATGCGCGGCGAGCAGCTGCCGTCCGGCGGCACCGTCGCGCCCGCCGCCAACCCGCCGGCGGCCGACCCGGAACAGCCGCTGTCCGGGTAGGGCTGTGATGGCGGCGCACGAACCGGCCCGGCGGTCCCTGCTGCAGCGCGGCGCGAATGCCGCCGCGGCGCTGGCGGGCGCGGCCGCCGACCGGTTCGCCGCCTGGTCCGACCCGCGCGCCCGGGCGCTGCGCCGGCGCCGCTGGGCGCTGCGGCTCGGGGTGCTGTGCGCCGGCACCGCCGGGTTCTGGCTGGCGGTCACCGCGCTGTTGGCGACCTGGACGGTGCCGTTCTGGGTGCTGCTCATCACCGGCGTGTGCGCCGGCGTCTCGGCGTTCCCGGCGACCCTGCTGCTGGTCTACTACCGCTGGCTGCGGGCCGAACCGCTGCCGCCGCCGCGCCGCGGGGGCCGGCGGCTGCCGCCCCGGGGATCGGCCGCCCGCGCGCCGATGGCGGTGCTGGCCGCGGGGGAGCGCGGCCTGGGCTCGCTGCTCGGCGTCATCGAACGGGCCCGGCTGCTGCCGGACGAGGAACTGCACGAACTCGCCGCGACCGCCGACCGCAGCGCCGCCACCATCGCCGGCACCGCCGCCGAGGTGGTCGCGATGGAACGGGCGATGCGGGCCGCGCCGCGGTCGCGCCGCCACCTCGAGCCCACGGTGGTCGCGCTGACCGCCCAGTTGCAGCAGGGCGTGCGCCAGTACCACGACCTCGTCGACGCCGCCGCCCGGCTGGTCTCGACCGCGCCGTCGCCGCCGGAGTTGCGGCGGCGCCGCGCGGAACTGGCCGGGGCCACCGACCGGATGCAGGCCTGGGCGCAGGCGTTCGACGAACTGGCCCGGCTGCGCCGCTAGAGCGTCGGCCGCAGCGCCGGGAACGGGATCGCCAGCAGCCCGCGCACCGTGGCCCGCACCATGTCGAGGAAGTCGAAGTAGTCCCGCCACAACGTGATCCGGCCGTCGCGCAGTTCGAACACCCCGCACACCCAGAACTGCAGCCGCAGCGGACCGAACTGCAGTACGTCGGTGCGCTCGGTGAGCACGTGGTCGTCGGCGGCGGCGATGCGGTGGATCTTCACCTCGAAGCCGATCGGGCCGCGGTCCATCGAGCGCATCAGCTTCATCGTGCGCCGGCGGCCGTGCACGGTCGGCAGTCCCACGTTCTGGTAGACCAGGTCGTCGGCGAGCGCGGCCTCGGCGGTGGTGAAGTCCTTGTGCTGCAGCGCGTCGAGGAAAACCTCGACCACGCGCGTGTTCTCGACGGCGGTGAGTTCGTCGATGCGGTCCGTCATGGCGCCAGCGTAGCGCCGATCACACTGTGGCAGGGTGGATGCGATGCGAGTCGCCGTTGTCGCCGGACCCGATCCCGGCCACGCTTTTCCCGCGCTCGCACTGTGCCTGCGGTTCGCCGCGGCCGGCGACGACCCGGTGCTGCTGACCGGCGCGGCCTGGCTGCCGACCGCCGAGCGGGCCGGCGTGGCCGCGGTGGAGCTGGCCGGGCTGGACCCCACCGCCGCCGACGACGACGCCGACGCCGGGGACAAGATCCACCGCCGCGCCGCCCGGATGGCCGTGCTCAACGCGCCGCGGCTCGCCGAGCTGGGGGTGGACCTGGTCGTCTCCGACGTGATCACCACCTGCGGCGGGATGGCCGCCGAACTGCTCGGCCTGCCCTGGGTGGAGCTCAGCCCGCACCCGCTGTACCTGCCGTCGCGGTACCTGCCGCCGATCGGCTCCGGCCTGGCACCCGGACGGGGGCTGCACGGCCGGCTGCGCGACGCGGCGCTGCGGGCGCTGAGCGCCCGGTCCTGGCGGGCCGGGCTGCGCCAGCGCGCCGCGGCCCGGACCGGGATCGGCCTGCCGCCCGACGAACCCGGGCCGCTGCGGCGGCTGGTCGCGACCCTGCCGGCGCTGGAGCTGCCCCGGCCGGACTGGCCGGCCGAGGCGGTGCTGGTGGGCCCGCTGCACTTCGAACCGACCGACGCCGTGCTCGAGGTGCCGGACGGCGACGGCCCGCTGGTGGTGGTCGCCCCGTCGACGGCGACCACCGGCACGGCCGGGCTGGCCGAGACCGCGCTGCGCGCGCTGCGGCCCGGTGCGGCGCTGCCGGCCGGTACCCGGGTGGCGGTGTCGCGGCTGTCCGGCCCGCGACTGGCGGTCCCGGACTGGGCGGTGGTCGGGCTGGGCCGCCAGGATCTGCTGCTGGCGGCCGCCGACCTGGTGGTGTGCGGCGGTGGGCACGGGATGCTGACCAAGACGCTGCTGGCCGGGGTGCCGATGGTGGTGGTGCCCGGCGGCGGCGACCAGTGGGAGCTGGCGAACCGGGTGGTGCGGCAGGGCAGCGCGCGGCTGGTGCGGCCGCTGACCGAGGCGGCGCTGGCCGCCGCGGCCGCCGCGGTGCTGGCCGACCCCGCCCACCGGGCCGCGGCGGCGCGGGCGATCGCGGGCGCGGCGGGGGTGGCCGACCCGGTGCGGGTGTGCCATGAGGCGCTCGCGGCGCGGGCGTAGGTTTGTGCCCGTGCGGTTGACCGAATTCCACGAACTCGTCGCGGCCCAGTTCGGTGCGGTGCGCGGGGAATCGCTGCTCATCGACCACGTGCTGTCGGCGCTGGGCGGGCGGACCGCGGCCCAGGCGATCGAGGACGGGGTCGACCCCCGGACGGTGTGGCGGGCGCTGTGCGCGGACTTCGACGTGCCCAAGGAGCTCTGGTAGGCCCCGCCACCGTCGCCGCGTGAGGCGAATCATCCGGTGCCGTAAGGATTCTCGCCTAGGTTCCGGGTACGCGGCGGGGCCGGTGCCACCGGGTGGGCGCCGGCTGCCGGCGGGCCGTCCGGCGTGTCCGCTTGAGTCGAACAGATGTTCGTCTACAGTGGTGGTGTTCGACGGCCACGGCGCCGGCCGACGGCCGCGATCGGCGATCTTGTCGGTGGCGGCGGTTAGCGTCACGACCAACTGATCGACATCCGATCACCGGACAACACGAGGACGGAGACGACCATGGCCCAGCAGGCCCCTGACCGCGAGAAAGCCCTTGAGCTCGCCCTCGCACAGATCGAGAAGGCACACGGCAAGGGCGCGGTGATGCGCCTCGGCGAGGAGACTCGCCAGCCGATCTCGGTCATCCCCACCGGTTCGATCGCGTTGGACGTGGCCCTGGGCATCGGCGGGCTGCCGCGCGGCCGGATCATCGAGATCTACGGCCCGGAGTCCTCGGGCAAGACCACCGTCGCGCTGCACGCGGTGGCCAACGCCCAGGCCGCCGGCGGGATCGCGGCGTTCATCGACGCCGAGCACGCGCTGGACCCGGAGTACGCCAAGAAGCTCGGCGTGGACACCGACGCGTTGCTGGTCAGCCAGCCCGACACCGGTGAGCAGGCGCTCGAGATCGCCGACATGCTGGTCCGCTCCGGCGCGATCGACATCCTGGTGGTCGACTCGGTGGCCGCGCTGGTACCGCGGGCCGAGATCGAGGGCGAGATGGGCGACAGCCACGTCGGCCTGCAGGCCCGCCTGATGAGCCAGGCCATGCGCAAGATGACCGGCGCGCTGAGCAACTCCGGCACCACCGCCATCTTCATCAACCAGCTGCGCGAGAAGGTCGGCGTGTTCTTCGGCTCGCCGGAGACCACCACCGGCGGCAAGGCGCTGAAGTTCTACGCCTCGGTGCGCATGGACGTGCGCCGCATCGAGACGCTCAAGGACGGTAACGAGGCGGTCGGCAACCGCACCCGGGTCAAGATCGTCAAGAACAAGGTGTCGCCGCCGTTCAAGCAGGCCGAGTTCGACATCCTCTACGGCAAGGGCATCAGCCGCGAGGGCTCGCTCATCGACATGGGCGTGGAGCAGGGGCTGATCCGCAAGTCCGGGTCGTGGTTCACCTACGAGGGCGAACAGCTCGGCCAGGGCAAGGAGAACGCCCGCAACTTCCTGGTCGAGAACCCCGACATCGCCGACGAGATCGAGAAGAAGATCAAGGAGAAGCTCGGGATCGGGCCGGTGCTGACCGATGACGAACCCCTCCCGGCGCCCGTCGACTTCTGAGTCCGGGGCGGCCGCCGAGCGCGCCGAGCAGGCGCACGCCTACTGCCTGCGCCTGCTCACCGCCCGGGCCCGCACCCGGGCCGAACTGGCCGGCAAGCTGGCCCAGCGCGGCTACCCGGAGGAGGTCGCTGAGCGGGTGCTGGACCGGCTGGCCGCGGTCGGCCTGGTCGACGACGTCGACTACGCCGAGCAGTGGGTGCGGTCCCGGCACCGCTACGCCGGGCGGGGCCGCCGGGCGCTGGCGGCCGAGCTGCGCCGCAAGGGCGTCGACGAACAGACCATCGACACCGCGTTGGCCGACCTGGATGCCGGGGCGGAGCGGCAGCGGGCCGAACAGCTGGTCCGCGACCGGCTGCGCCGGGAGCGGCTCGACGACGCCGACGACACCAGGGTGATGCGGCGGCTGGTCGGCATGCTGGCCCGCCGCGGCTACCCGCAGTCGATGGCCTTCGACGTGGTGACCGTCGAGCTCGCCAACGAGCGGGAGCGCCGCCGGGTCTAGAACCACCGCGCGGCTAGACGGCCTGGGCCCCGGGCGCGCCCTCCTGCTCGACCGCCTCGGGCTCCAGCGGGGCCGGGCCGCGCCGCGACCGGCGCATGCGCCGCTCCAGCCGGGTGGCCAGCGCCGAGAGCCCGAAGTTGGCGGCGATCATCAGCGCGGCGATGACGATCAGCGCCGGCACGTAGTTGCCGTAGGCCGAGCCGACGACGGTGCCCTGCCGCACCATCTCCACGAACGTGATCTGGTAGCCGATCGCGGTGTCCTTGAGCACCACCACCAGCTGGGACACCAGCACCGGCAGCATCGAGGTGATCGCCTGCGGCAGCAGGATGGTGCGCATGATCTGGCCGGGTCGCAGGCCCAGCGCCGCGGCGGCCTCGGCCTGCCCGCGCGGCAGCGAGTGCACCCCGGCCCGCACGATCTCGGCGATCACCGCGCCGTTGTACAGCGTCAACCCGGTGATCACCCCGGCCAGCGCCAGATACCGGGACGGCAGCAGGTCGTAGAACGCGTAGCAGAAGTACGCGAAGATCATCATGATCAGCACCGGCACGGCCCGGAAGAACTCCACCACCACCGCGCACACCCAGCGCAGTGGCCGGTGCACCGACATCCGGCCCACCCCGAGCGCCAGGCCGAGGGCCAGCGCCAGCACGATCGACACCGCCGCCGCGGTGAGCGTGCCCTGCACCCCGGGCAGCACGTAGGTCTTCCACAGGTTCGCGGTCAGGAACGGCTCCCACTTGGCGGCGGTGAGCTGCCCCTTGGCCGCCAGCCGGGACACCACCAGCGCGGCCAGCAGCGCCACCAGCACCGCGGTGACCACCGTGACGGCCTGGTTGCGCCGCCGCGCCCGCGGCCCGGGCGTGTCGAACAACACCGAGGCGCCGCTCATCGGATCCCCCTCACCGGCGCACCGCCAGCCGCCGGCCCAGCCAGCCGAAGAACAACCCGGTCGGCAGCGTGAGCACCACGAACCCGGCCGCGAAGATCGTCCCGACCGCCAGCAGCGCGGCGGTGTCCTCGATCATCTCCTTCATCAGCAGCGCGGCCTCGGCCACGCCGATCGCCGAGGCGATCGTGGTGTTCTTCGTCAGCGCGATCAGCACCGACCCGAGCGGGATCACGGTGGCGCGGAAAGCCTGCGGCAGCAGGATGTAGCGCAGGTTCTGGCCGAAGGTCAGCCCCAGCGAGCGGGCCGCCTCGGCCTGCCCGAGCGGCACCGTGTTCACCCCCGAGCGCACCGTCTCGCAGACGAACGAGGCGGTGTAGACCGCCAGCCCGAGCGCGGCCAACCGGAAGTTGCTGTCGGCGATCGAGGTGGGGGAGTCGGGGTCGACCAGGGTGATGCCCAGCGTCTGCGCCAGCCCGAACGAGCAGAACAGGATGATCAGCGTCAGCGGGCAGTTGCGCACCACGTTGACGTAGGTCGCGCCCAGCCAGTTCAGCATCGGCACCGGGGCCAGCCGCATCGCGGCCAGCACCGTGCCGAGCACCAGCGCACCGATCCCGGCGAGGACCGTCAGCTGGATCGTGGTCCAGAACGCCTCGAGGATCTGGCCGCGATACTCGGTGAGGATCTCCACAGCCGGTCGGCGCCCCGGTCAGTCGCGGTCCAGCGGCGGCGGGGTCGGCGTCGGGATTCCGGCCGGGCCGAGGTTGCGCTCGAACGCCTCCGCCCAGGCGCCGTCGGCCACCATCTTCGCCAGCGCGTCGTTGATCCGGTTCTTCAGCTCGGTGTCGCCCTTGCGCAGGCCGATGCCGTAGCGCTCCTCGGAGAACGTGTCACCGACGATCTTGAACACCCCGGGCTGCTGGGCGGCGTAGCCGGCCAGGATCACCTCGTCGGTGGTGACCGCGTCGATCGCGCCGTTCTTCAGCGCCTCGATGCACGCCGAGTAGGTGTCGTACTGCTGCAGCTGCACCCCCGGGTACTCATTCTTGATCCGCTGGGCCGGGGTCGAGCCGGACACCGAGCACAGCTTCTTGTTGTTCTGCAGCGACGCCGCGCCGGTGATCTCGTCGTCGTCGGCGCGCACCAGCAGGCTCTGGCCGGTGATCAGGTACGGCCCGGCGAAGTCCACCTTCTCCTTGCGGGCGTCGGTGATCGAGTAGGTGGCCACGATGAAGTCGACCTGGCCGTTCTGGATGAGCGTCTCGCGCTGCGGCGACGGCGCCTCCTTCCACTCGATGTCCTCCGGCGCGTAGCCGAGCTGCTCGGCCACGTAGGTCGCCACGTCGACGTCGAAGCCGCTCATCGAGCCGTCCGGGTTCTTCTGGCCCAGCCCGGGCTGGTCGAACTTGGTGCCGATGACGATCTTGTTGTCGTCACCGCCCCCGTCGCCGCAGGCGGTCGCCGCGAACGGCAGCACGGCGGCCAGCGCGAACACACCGGCGGCACGCAACAGGCGGGTTCTGTGCACAGACGGCATCGGTCTTCCTTTCGCCGGGGTTCAGTGGTGCAGGATCTTGCTCAGGAAGTCCTTGGCGCGGTCGGTGCGCGGGTTGTCGAAGAACTCGGCGGGCGGGGCGTCCTCGACGATCGCGCCGTCGGCCATGAACACCACCCGGTCCGAGGCGCGCCGGGCGAAGCCCATCTCGTGGGTGACCACCAGCATCGTCATGCCCTCGGTGGCCAGCGCGGACATCACCGCGAGCACCTCGTTGATCATCTCCGGGTCCAGCGCGCTGGTCGGTTCGTCGAACAGCATCACCTTCGGGTGCATGGCCAGCGACCGGGCGATCGCCACCCGCTGCTGCTGCCCGCCGGACAGCTGCGCGGGGTACTTGTCGGCCTGGTCGGCCACCCCGACCCGCTCCAGCAGCGCCATCGCCTCGGTGCGGGCCTGCTCCCTGGGCACGCCGCGCACCTTCATCGGCGCCAGGGTGACGTTCTCCAGGACCGTCTTGTGCGCGAACAGGTTGAACGACTGGAACACCATGCCCACGTCGGAGCGCAGCCGGGCCAGCGCCCGGCCCTCGGCGGGCAGCGGTTGCCCGTCGACCTCGATGGTGCCCGAGTCGATCGTCTCCAGCCGGTTGATGGTGCGGCACAGCGTGGACTTGCCCGACCCGCTCGGCCCGAGCACCACGACCACCTGACCGCGCGGGATCTCCAGATCGATGTCCTTGAGGACGTGCAGGCTGCCGAAGTGCTTGTTGACCCCGCGCATCGAGATCATCGGCGCGGCCTGCCGGGACGGCTCCGCCCCCGGCTGCTCCTGGCCGGTCCTCCCCATGGCGAAGAACCTTACCCAGGGTCGCGCCGCCGTGCTGGCCACTCGCCGATCAATCGCAGGTCGGCGGCCCGTACCATGGGCGGGTGACTTCGATGGTGACCCCCCGTGCCGACCGGCCCACCCCGGACGGCCGCCGCCAGCGCACCTACGAGGTCCGCACCTACGGGTGCCAGATGAACGTGCACGACTCGGAGCGGCTGGCCGGACTGCTGGAGGCCGCCGGGTACCGGCGCGCCGAGGCCGGCACCGACGCCGACGTGGTGGTGTTCAACACCTGCGCGGTGCGGGAGAACGCCGACAACAAGCTCTACGGCAACCTCAGCCACCTCGCGCCGCGCAAGGCCGTCGACCCGGACATGCAGATCGCCGTCGGCGGCTGCCTGGCGCAGAAGGACCGGGAGGCGGTGCTGCGCCGCGCCCCCTACGTCGACGTGGTGTTCGGCACCCACAACATCGGGTCGCTGCCGGCGCTGCTGGAGCGGGCCCGGCACAACCGGCGGGCCGAGGTCGAGATCGCCGAGGCGCTGCGGGAGTTCCCGTCCAACCTGCCGGCCGCCCGCGAATCCGCCTACGCCGCCTGGGTTTCCATCTCCGTCGGGTGCAACAACACCTGCACCTTCTGCATCGTGCCGTCGCTGCGCGGCCGGGAGGTGGACCGCCGGCCCGACGACATCCTGGCCGAGGTGCGCTCGCTGGTCGACCAGGGCGTGCTGGAGATCACCCTGCTGGGCCAGAACGTCAACGCCTACGGGGTGTCCTTCGCCGATCCGGACCTGCCGCGCGACCGCGGCGCGTTCGCCAAATTGCTGCGCGCTTGCGGCGAGATCGAGGGCCTGGAGCGGGTGCGGTTCACCTCGCCGCACCCGGCCGAGTTCACCGACGACGTCATCGAGGCGATGGCGCAGACCCCCAACGTCTGCCCGACGCTGCACATGCCGCTGCAGTCCGGCTCGGACCGCATCCTGCGCGCCATGCGGCGCAGCTACCGGGCCGAGCGGTTCCTGGGCATCCTGGAGAAGGTGCGCCGGGCCATCCCGCACGCGGCCATCACCACCGACCTCATCGTCGGGTTCCCCGGCGAGACCGAGGAGGACTTCCGGGCCACCCTCGAGGTGGTCGAGCAGGCCCGGTTCGCCGGGGCGTTCACCTTCCAGTACTCCAAGCGGCCCGGCACCCCGGCCGCCGAGCTGCCCGACCAGGTGCCCAAGGAGGTCGTCACCGAGCGCTACCAGCGGCTGCTCGCACTGCAGGAGCGGATCTCGTTGGAGGAGAACGCCGCCCAGGTGGGCCGCACCGTCGAGGTGCTGGTCGCCACCGGTGAGGGCCGCAAGGACGCGGTGACCGCCCGGATGAGCGGGCGCGCCCGCGACGGCCGGTTGGTGCACTTCGCCCCGCACGGTGCCGACATCCGCCCCGGCGACGTCATCACCACCGAGATCACCGGCGCGGCGCCGCACCACCTCATCGCCGACGGGCCGGTGCTGACCCACCGGCGCACCCGCGCCGGCGACGCCCACGCGGCCGGGCTGCGCCCGCGCACCGTCGGGCTCGGCATCCCGGGGGTGGGCCGGCCCGCCCCGGCGCCGACGGCCTCGGAGTGTGGCTGTTGAGCGCGGGCGACCCGGACGGGTTCCGGGAGGAGTTCGGCGACGACCTCGAGGCCGCCGAGCGGCGGGTCGCCGGCGAGTTCGACCCGGGGGCGCGCGCCCTGGTCGTCGCGGTGCTGGTGTTCCTGCTGGTCGGGACGTTCATCCTGCCGCACACCGGTGCCGCCAACGGCTGGGAGGTGCTGGCCGGCGGCGCGGACGCCGCGGCCGAGCGGGTCGGGCTGCCGTCCCGCATCTTCGTGTGGCTGACCCTGGTGTTCGCCGTCGGCACCTCGATGCTGGCGCTGCTCACCCGGCGCTGGGCGGTGGCGTGGCTGGCCCTGGCCGGTACCACGGTCGCCGGGGCGGCCGGCATGTTCGCGGTGTGGTCGCGCCAGACCGTCGGCGACGCCGCCGGGCCGGGCATCGGCCTGGTGCTGGCCTGGCTGCTGGTGCTGGTGCTGATCTTCCAGTGGGCGCGGCTGGTCTGGACCCGCACCGCGGCGCAGCTCGCCGCCGAGGAGCAGCGCCGCCACGAGGCCGCCGAGCGAGACCGTGGCGGCCCGCTCGACGACCCCGGTACGTGACCGTCAGTCCCGCTTGTTGAGGGCCGCCTCGGCCGCCTCGGCCCACTGCCGCCACTGCGCGGCGCTGGCGCGGGCCTCCTCGGCCTCCTTGAGCCGGCCGGCCGCCTCGGCCTTCTGCGCCTGCCGCTCGAACTGCTCGGCGCGGGCGGCGAACTGCTCGGCGCGGGCTTTGGCCTCCGGATCGACCTGACCGGCGGTGGCGGCGTCGCGGACGCGCTTCTCCACCGCGCGCAGCCGGCGCTCCAGCTCGGCCACCTTGTCGCGCGGCACCTTGCCGATCTCGTCCCAGCGCTCCAGCACGCCGCGCAGCGCGGCCCGGGCGGCCTCCGGGTCGGCGGTGTCGATCCGCTCCGCCTCGGCCAGCAGGGCCTCCTTGGCCTCGTAGTTGGCGTGCAGTTCGGCGTCCCGCTCGGCCAGCACGGCGTTGCGGGCGGTGAAGAACCGGTCCTGGGCGGCCTTGAACCGCTTCCACAGCGCGTCGTCGACCTCCCTGGAGGCCCGCCCGGCCGCCTTCCACTCGGCCAGCAGGTCCCGGAACGCCGCCGCGGTGGCCGCCCAGTCGGTGGAGTCGGCCATCGCCTCGGCGCGTTCGCACAGCGCCTCCTTGGCCTTGCGGGCCGCCGCGCGCTGGCGGTCCAGTTCGGCGAAGTGCGAGCCGCGGCGCCGGTTGAACAGCTCGCGGGCCGCCGCGTAGCGCTTCCACAGCGCGTCGTCGGTCTTGCGGTCCAGCCCGGTGATGGTGCGCCACTCGTCGAGGATCTCGCGCAGCCGGTCGCCGGCGGCCTTCCACTGCATCGAGTTGGCGGCCAGGTCCTCGGCCTCGGCGGCCAGCGCCTCCTTGCGCGCCAGCTGCGCGGCCCGGAACTCCTCGCGGCGGGCCTTCTCGGCCTCCGCGGCCGCCTCGGCCTGCTCGACGACCGCGGCGAGCCGGTCGGCCAGCGCGTCGACGTCGCCGAGGACCGCCGCGGTGGGCAGCGTCTCGGCCAGCGACGCGGCCGCCGCCCGGATCTTGCGGGCGTCCCCGGTACCGGACTGCAGCCGCCGCTCGAGCAGCACCACCTCGGTGTGCAGGTCGTCGTAGCGACGGCCGAAGTGGGCGTAGGCCGCCTCGGCGTCCCCGGCCTGCCACGACCCGATCACCCGCTCACCGGATCGGGTGATCAGCCACACCGTGCCGTCCGGGTCCACCCGGCCGAACCGGTGCGGGTCGCTCGCCGGAGCCGTCACCGCCGCGGCCACCGGGCCGGGGCGCGGGACGGGGCGGGGCGGCCCGGGCCGGGGAGTGGGTTTGGGGGTCGGGCCCGTCGGCTCGCTGTTCGTCATATCCGTTCCTCACGCCCTCCGCGCGATCTCTCGCGCATCTGCCGCGCAGCGCGGCGCCCTGTAGCGGTCAACAGTGCCAAAGGCTAGTGAAATGGTGCTGCAGGCTATTCAAACAGGTCGCCCCCGCCCGTGCCCACGGCTTGGGGGTCCGGTTTGCAACTCGGTGCATCCGCAGGTCAGGCTGTACGCCCCGA
This sequence comes from uncultured Mycolicibacterium sp., assembly GCF_937941905.1. Classification (GTDB taxonomy): domain Bacteria; phylum Actinomycetota; class Actinomycetes; order Mycobacteriales; family Mycobacteriaceae; genus Mycobacterium. Next base: position 46,694 of record NZ_CALDGS010000063.1, read on the forward strand.
CCCCAGCCGGAGGAGTGCATGGTCAAGGCCGATCTCGCGGTGCTGCTCGCACTGGCCGCCGCGCTGTTCACCGCGCTCGGCAACGTGGTTCAGGAGCGCTCGGTGCAGCGGGTCGCCCCGGCCGGCGGCCGGGCCGGGGTGCTGGCCGGGCTGCTGCGTGACCGGCGCTGGTGGGTGGGCACCGCGGCCGGGCTGGCCGGCTTCGCGCTGCAGGCCGCCGCCCTGAGCCTGGGCTCGGTGCTGCTGGTGCAGGCGCTGCTGGTCACCTCGCTGCTGTTCGCGCTGCCGATGCAGGCCCGGCTGACCGGCCGTCCGGTCGGCCGGGGCCGGCTGGCCTGGGCGGCGGTGCTGGCCACCGCGGAGACCTATGCGCTGCTGGCGGTCGCCGGCGCGGCGGTGGTGCTGCAGCAGTACTCCTTCCGGGCCGGGCCGCTGACCGCCGCGCTGCCCGGCGCCGCGATCGCCGAACCGCTGGTGGCCGCCGTGCTGGGCATCGTGGTGCTCGGCGAGTCGCTGCACCCCGGCGACGCCGGGTGGGCGGTGCTGGTGGCCGCGGTGGCGGCGCTGGTGACCGCGACGGTGGCGCTGACGCGCGGCGAGGCGGCCGACGCCGGCCCGGACCGCGCGCCGGTTAGCGTGAACGCGTGCTGACTGCGGTTGCGATCGTGCCGTCGGCGCCGGTGCTGGTCCCCGAGCTGGCCGGCGGGGCGGTCGCGGAGCTGGACGACCTGCGGGCGGCCATGGTGGCCGCCGCCCGGGAGCTGCCCGCCCGCTGGCTGGCGATCGGCGCGGCCGACGCCGATGCGGTGATCGGGGCGGAGGCGGCCGGCACCTTCGCCGGCTACGGGGTGGACGTGCCGGTGCGGCTCGGCCCGCGGGCGGGGGCCGAGCCGGCGCCGCTGCCGCTCGCCGCGCTGATCACCGGTTGGCTGCGCGGGCTGGCCGCCCCGGACGCGGTCGCGCGGGTGCGGGTGTTCGACCGCCGCACCCGCTGCGCGGCCGCGCTGGCCGCCGGCCGGGCGCTGCGCGCCGAACTGGACCGCGACCCCGAACCGGTGGGGGTGCTCGTCGTCGCCGACGGCGCCCACACCCTCACCCCGGCCGCCCCCGGCGGGCACGACCCGGCGTCGGTGCCGGTGCAACGGGCGCTGGCCGCCGCGCTGGCCGCCGGCGACACCGCCGCGCTCGCCGAGCTGCCCGACGCGATCGTCGGCCGGGTCGCCTACCAGGTGGCCGCCGGGCTGATCGGCACCCCGCGGGTGGCCGAGCAGCGCTGGCACGGCGCCCCGTACGGGGTCGGCTACTTCTGCGGGGTGTGGCGGCCGTGAGCACCCGGCCGATCGCCGTCGTCGGCCCGACCGGCACCGGCAAGTCCGACCTGGCGCTGGCGGTCGCCGAACGGCTCGGCGGGCAGATCGTCAACGCCGACGCCATGCAGCAGTACCGCGGCATGGACATCGGTACGGCCAAACTGCGGCCGGAGGAGCGCCGCGGCATCCCGCACCACCAGCTCGACGTCCTCGACGTCACCGAGACCGCCACCGTGGCCCGCTACCAGCGCGCCGCGGCCGCCGACGTGGAGGCCGTCGCGGCGGCCGGGGACGTGCCGATCATCGTCGGCGGGTCGATGCTCTACATCCAGTCGCTGCTGGACGACTGGGCCTTCCCGGCCACCGACCCCGCGGTGCGGGCGAGATGGGAGCAGCGGCTGGCCGAGATCGGCCCGGCCGCGCTGCACGCCGAACTCGCCCGGGTCGACCCCGAGGCCGCCACCGGCATCCGTCCCACCGACGGCCGGCGCATCGTGCGCGCGCTGGAGGTCGTCGAGCTCACCGGTCGGCCGTTCGCGGCGTCCAAACCCGCCGTCGGCACCCCGCGCTGGGACACCGTCATCGTGGGGCTGGACTGGCCGACCGAGCTGCTCGACGAACGGCTGGCGCGGCGCACCGACGCGATGTTCGCCGCCGGGCTGGTCGAGGAGGTACGCGGGCTGCTCGAGCGCGGGCTGCGCGAGGGCCGGACCGCCGCCCGCGCGCTGGGCTACGCCCAGGTGATCGAGGCGCTCGACGCCGGCGGCGGCGCCGAGGCCGTCGCGCAGGCGCGGGAACGCACCTTCATCGGCACCCGCCGCTACGTGCGCCGGCAGCGCTCCTGGTTCCGCCGCGACCACCGCATCCACTGGCTCGACGGCCGCACCGGGGCCACCGTCGAGGCGGTGCTGCGGTGCTGGCGGCACGTATCCTGAGCGGGTGATCTTCGCCAAGGGGCACGGCACCGAGAACGACTTCGTGCTGCTGGCCGACCCCGACGCCCGCATCCCGCTGCCTCCGGCCGCCGTCGCCGCGCTGTGCGACCGCCGCCGCGGGCTCGGCGCCGACGGGCTGCTGCGCGTCACCACCGCCGGGGCGCTGCTGGCCGTCGGCGTGCTGGACCGGCTGCCCGAGGGGGTGGCCGCCGGCGACTGGTACATGGACTACCGCAACGCCGACGGTTCGGTGGCACAGATGTGCGGCAACGGCGTCCGGGTGTTCGCGCACTACCTGCACGCGTCGGGGCTGGAGACCCGCGGCGAGTTCGTCGTCGGCACCCTGGCCGGACCGCGCCCGGTGGTGCTGCACCACGCCGACGCGGTGCATGCCGAGGTCACCGTCGAGATGGGCAAGGCGGCCGTCACCGGCACCGGTGCGGCGGAGGTCGGCGGACAGCGGTTCTCCGGGCTGGCCGTCGACGTCGGCAACCCGCACCTGGCCTGCGTCGTGCCGGGGCTGACGCGCGACGGGCTGGCCGCGCTCGACGTCGCCGCCCCGGTGCGCTTCGACCCGGCCGCCTTCCCGGAGGGGGTGAACGTGGAGGTGCTCACCGCCCCGGCCGACGGCGCGGTGGCGATGCGGGTGCACGAGCGCGGCGTGGGGGAGACCCGCTCCTGCGGCACCGGCACGGTGGCCGCGACCGTGGCCGCGCTGCACCATCTCGGCGCCGACACCGGCAGCCTGCGGGTCGATGTGCCGGGCGGTTCGGTGCAGGTGCGCATCACCCCGGCGAACAGTTTCCTGCGCGGGCCGTCGGTGCTGGTCGCGCGGGGCGAGATCGAGCCGGAATGGTTTGCCGGTCTCGTTCGTTGACCGGGGTACATGAAGAATGAAACGCTTGCGAATCCGTATTCGCCCAACACCGAATCGCCCGACACCGAACTGCCGATGACGAATTTCGAACTCCCCGCCGACGGCGCGGCCGACGAGCCGACCGCCGACGTCCCGAGCACGGGTGAGCTCGCGCTCGAGGAACGCTCGGCGCTGCGCCGGGTGGCGGGGCTGTCGACCGAGCTGACCGACGTCACCGAGGTCGAGTACCGCCAGCTGCGCCTCGAGCGCGTCGTGCTGGTCGGGGTGTGGACCGAGGGCACCGCCGCCGATGCGGAGGCCAGCCTGGCCGAGCTGGCCCGGCTGGCCGAGACCGCCGGCTCGGAGGTGCTCGAGGGGCTCATCCAGCGCCGGGACCGGCCGGACCCGGCCACCTACATCGGCTCCGGCAAGGCCCAGGAGCTGCGTGAGATCGTGGAGGCCACCGGTGCCGACACGGTGATCTGCGACGGCGAGCTGTCCCCGGCGCAGCTGACCGCGCTGGAGAAGGTGGTCAAGGTCAAGGTCATCGACCGCACCGCGCTGATCCTGGACATCTTCGCCCAGCACGCCACCAGCAAGGAGGGCAAGGCCCAGGTGTCGCTGGCGCAGATGGAGTACATGCTGCCCCGGCTGCGCGGCTGGGGCGAGTCGATGTCCCGGCAGGCCGGCGGCCGGGCCGGCGGCAGCGGCGGCGGCGTGGGTCTGCGTGGCCCCGGCGAGACCAAGATCGAGACCGACCGGCGCCGTATCCGGGAACGGATGGCCAAACTGCGCCGCGAGATCAGCCAGATGCGCAAGGTCCGCGACACCCAGCGGCACCGGCGCCGGGAGAGCGACACCCCGTCGGTGGCGATCGTCGGCTACACCAACGCCGGCAAGTCCAGCCTGCTCAACGCCCTCACCGGGGCCGGGGTGCTGGTGGAGAACGCGCTGTTCGCCACCCTGGAGCCGACCAGCCGGCGCGGCCGGCTCGACGACGGCCGGCCGTTCGTGCTGACCGACACGGTCGGGTTCGTCCGGCACCTGCCCACCCAGCTCGTCGAGGCGTTCCGCTCCACGCTGGAGGAGGTCGTCGACGCCGACCTGCTGCTGCACGTGGTGGACGGCTCCGACGCCAACCCGATGGCCCAGATCGACGCCGTGCACCAGGTGGTGCGCGAGGTGCAGGCCGAACACCACGCCCCGCCCGCGCCGGAACTGTTGGTGGTCAACAAGATCGACGCCGCCGACCCGGTGATGCTGGTGCAGCTGCGCAATGCGCTGCCGGACGCGGTGTTCGTCTCCGCGCGCACCGGCGCCGGGCTCGACGAGCTGCGCCGCCGGCTCACCGAGGCGGTGCCGGCCACCGAAACCGTCGTCGACGTGACCATTCCGTACCACCGGGGCGATCTCGTGGCGCGGCTGCACGCCGACGGCCGCGTGGACGTCACCGAGCACACCGAGGCCGGGACCCGGATCAAGGCCCGGGTGCCGATCCCGCTGGCCGCCACCGTGCGCGAGTTCGCCACCTACCCGGGCTGATTCACGCCGCCGACCGGTCCGGCCCGGTGCCGGCATGCCGGCCGACCGGGTGCCGGCCCGGACGGTGCCCGTCGCCGTGGTCTGCCCCGTCGCCGTCCTCGGTCGCCTGCCGGGCGGCACCCGACCACGCCGGCCCGCGCCACCGGTGCCGAGGCCCGGCCGCGGCGCGGTCCGTGCCGGGTTGCACGGCGGCCGGCTTCCCGGTGTCGGGCTCGTCGGGGTCGGGGTTATCGGGGTCCGGTTCGTCGGTGCGGGTGAATTCCCCGGTCGCGCCGGGATCTCCGTTGGGGCCCCCGGCACTGTCGCCGGTGGCTCCGGCCGGTTCGGCCGCGGGCGCGCCGGCGTGCGCGAGGACCCGGTTCGGGCCGGGATCGGCGTCGGGCGCGGCCCCGTCCGGGACGAGGTCGCCGTCGGTGTCGTTGTCGGGCACCGGGATCGGCGGTGCCAGCGGGGCCAGGCCGGGTTCCAGCGCGTTGTGCACCCCGCGGCCGATGGCGTCGACGAGGTCGACCAGCAGCGTGAACGGATTGATGAACGGGATCAGCCCGATCGGGGTGGGCCGGCTGTAATCCGAACGGTCGTAGGCGGTTTCGATCAGCACCTGCAGTGCCGGGGAGACCAGGTCGACCAGCGGCTCGATCAGCGCCAGGGTGCCGGTGAGCGCGCCGAGGTCCAGCAGCGGCTGCATGATCGGCAGCCGGGTGGCCGGCAGCGTGATGTAGTAGGTGTCGGTGCCCGGCCGGTGCTGGCAGTAGGTGGCCGCCGAGCACTCCGCCGCCGCGGCGGCCATCGCCGCCTCGATCTGCTCCGGGGTGTAGCCGTACGGCGGGGCGGGGGAGTCCCCGTTGGGGTCCAGATAGGTGCCGTGGATGTAGACGAACCCGGCCAGCGCGTTGAGCAGCGCCAGCGGGTTGAACAGATAGCGCGGCGAGTCGGCGACCGCGTCGTACTGCAGCGCGATGTCGTGGGTGAGAAACGGGGTGTCGGTCGGGGTGGGCTGGCCGAAGGTGGCGTCCAGGATCGGCACGGTGCCCAGCCAGGCCAACCGCTCGAACAGCCCGCCGTTGGGCCGGTTCGGGTTCCCGATGACCACGAAGGTCAGGTCGGCCGGATCGAACGGGAAGGTGTCCGGGGACAGCTGCAGCAGCTCGTGCAGGTTGCGCTTGATCAGGCTGGCCACCGTCGCGCCCTGGGAGTAGCCGAAGATCACCACCGGGTCGTCGTCGGTGGGGGTGTGCATGCCGAGCTGCAGGCTCAGGCCGACCACGCCGCTGGCCACCGACACGTTCCACTTCGCCCCGGACAACCCGCCCCAGCCGGGCAGCGGGATCGGCCAGAACTGGGCGATGTAGTCCACCGGCACCAGTTCGCACGGCGACCCGGGACCGGCCGGACAGGACGGGGTGAACGCCCCGACGTAGTAGTCGCGGACGTTGTCCAGCAGCCCGGCGATGTCCTGCGGATGCTGGTCGCCGGTGCCCGGCACGATGATCGCGGTACCGGTCTGCACCACCGTCGCCGTGGTGACCGTCGGGGTGACGCCGAGGGCCAGCGTGCCGGCCACCGCCAGCGCGGCCACCGCGCCGTCGCGGAGCGTGCGCATGTCCAACCCACCTCCCAGAACCCGGTCGAGTGTCGGGACGCAGGCATCGTCGCACAGCCCGGCCCGTACCGACCGGCAAACCGGGTCACTCGGTGGCGGTGACGTCGAACAGGTCGGCGGGATCGGCGCTCAGCAGCGAATCGGCGACTGCGGCCTTGAGTTCGTCGAGCCGGCGCTCCTCCGCCGGCGAACGCTGCGGGGTGCGGGCCAGTTCGACGAACTCCGCGGTGACGAAGCCGTCGCGCAGCACCAGCTGCACCCCGCCGTCACCGAGGCTCAGGTCGAACACGAAGTCCTCCCGCAGCGGGCCGAGGTCCGGGCGGGCCAGGTCGCGGTCCACCAGGTAGCGGCCCTCGGTGACCGCCCGGGTGACCGCCTCGAAGCCGTCACGGGCGCCGGGGCCGCGGAACGCGGTGCGCACCAGCACCGCCCGGCGCGGCACCGGGGTGCCGGGGGCGAGCAGCGCGAACGCCCGGCGCATCGCCTGGAACGCCACCGCCACCCCGGCCGGCGAGTACGGTCCGGCGTAGCGCATCAGGTCGGCGAAGCCGAACGCGAGCCGCTGCCCGCGGTCCTCGACCACGATCACGGCGTCGTCGGTGTCGGTCATGGGTTCCTCACCACCGGGGGTTCGTGGGCACGCACCGGCGGCGGCGTGCCCGGAAACATCTCCACCTGCACCAGCACGTGCGCGCCGGTACAGCCGCGGGCCAGCGCCGAGGTGCCGGTGTCGTCGGTGAGCACGTTGACGCTGCCGTGCACGCACAGGCTGTCCGGATCGGCCGGATCGGCCGGGTCGTACCAGGCGCCGGTGGCCAGCTGGACCACCCGGGGCCGCAGCCGGTCGTCGACGACCACCCCGGCCAGGCAGCTGCCGCGGTCGTTGAACACCCGCACCACGTCGCCGTCGGACAGTCCCCGTTCGGCCGCGTCCTGCGGATGCATCCGGATCGGCTCGCGCCCGGATACCTTGGCGGCCCGGCTGATCGCCCCCATGTCCAGCTGGCTGTGCAGCCGGGTGGCCGGCTGGTTGGCCAGCAGGTGCAGCGGGAACCGTTGCGCCCGTTCGCCGCCGAGCCACTCGGTGGGCTCGTACCAGCGGGGGTGGCCGGCGCAGTCGGGGTAGCCGAACGCGTCGATGTCGGCCGAGAAGATCTCGATCCGGCCGCTCGGGGTGGCCAGTCGGTGCCGGTCCGGGTCGGCGCGGAAGTCGCCGAGCAGCACCAGCCCCGGCTCGGTGGGCAGCTCGACCCGGCCGCGGCGCCAGAACTCGTCGAAATCCGGCACTGCGAAATCCAGCCCGGCCGCCCAGGTTTCGTAGAGGTGGCGCAGCCACTCGAAGGCGGTGCGGCCCTCGGTGAACGCCGCGCCGAAGCCGAGCCGGTCGGCCAGCGCGGCAAACGTCGTGTAGTCGTCGCGGGCCTGCGCGTACGGCGGCACCAGCCGCGGCATCGCCATCAGCACCGGGTCGTTGCGCGACCCGGAGAAGTCGTCGCGCTCGTAGGGGGTGGTCGAGGGCACCACGATGTCGGCGTGCCGTGCCATCGGCGTCCAGTACGGGTCGTGCACCACGATGGTGTCCACCCGCGCCAGCGCCCGGCGCAGCCGGGGGATGTTCTGGTGGTGGTGGAACGGGTTGCCGCCGGCCCAGTACACCAGCCTGATGTCCGGGTAGGTCAGCCGTAACCCGTTGTAGTCGAACGGTTCTCCCGGGTGCAGCAGCATGTCGCTGATCGCCGCGACCGGGATGAAGGTGCGCACCGGGTTGACCCCCTGCGGGAGCCGGGGCAGCCCGCAGCGCAGCGGTGGCAGGCCGGGCTCGTTCATCGACCCGTAGCCGTGGCCGAAACCCCCGCCGGGCAGCCCGATCTGGCCCAGCATCGCGGCCAGCGTGAGCCCCATCCAGGGTGCCTGTTCGCCGTGCCGCACCCGCTGCAGCGACCAGCCGACGTTGATCATGGTGCGTCCGGCGGCCATCCGCCGGGCCAGCGCGACGAGGTCCCCGGCGGGCAGCCCGCAGATCGGCGCGGCCCACCGCGGCGATTTCGGCACCCCGTCGTCGCGGCCGAGCAGGTAGCGCTCGAACCGCTCGTACCCGACGCAGTAGCGGTCCAGGAACGCGCGGTCGGCCAGCGACTCGGTGGCCAGCACGTAGGCCAGCGCCAGCATCACCGCCACATCGGTGCCCGGCACCAGCGGCAGCCACTCGCAGTCGCCGTCGACGTCGTCGCGCAGCGGCGACAGCGACACCACCCGGCCGCCGCGGGCCCGGAACCGGCGCAGCGCGTCGCGGGCCGGGTGACGGGTGGTACCGCCGTGGTTGACCGCGGTGTTGCGCAGCGGCAGGCCGCCGAAGCACACCAGCAGATCGGTGTGGGCGACCACGACCTCCCAGTCGGTGGCGCGCTTGAACAGGTCGTCGTGGGTGCCCACCACCCGCGGCATGATCACCCCGGTCGCACCCAGGCTGTAGGAGTGCCGGGAGAAGGTGTAGCCGCCGAGCTGGTTCAGGAAGCGGTGCACCTGGCTCTGGGCGTGGTGGAACCGGCCGGCGCTGGACCAGCCGTAGGAGCCGCCGTAGATCGCCTCGTTGCCGTGCTCGTCGACCACCCGGCGCAGCTCGCCGGCCAGCAGTTCGACGAGCTCGTCCCAGGACACCGCGACGAACTCGTCGGCGCCGCGGTCGGCGCTCGGCCCGGGCCCGTCGCGCAGCCAGCCGCGCCGGACCGCCGGCCCGGCGATCCGGGCCCGGTGGCGCACCGAACCGGGCAGGTTGCCCAGCAGCGGGGAGGGGTCGACGTCGGCCGCGTCCGGCCGCACCGCGGCGATCTCGCCGGCGTCGACCTCGGCGCGGAACGCACCCCAGTGGGTCAGGCTGGTGCGGGTCGTCGGCGGCACGGCAGCAGTCTATGGGGCCGCCGGGGCGCCCGCGCCCGGCCGGATCTTCGGCGACACGCCGGGCATCCTCGGCGATGTGAACCGATGGTTGGAGTCCCGACGCGATACTTTACGGTGAACTTTGCCGACCGTCGGGAGGATCGATGACAGGGCAGCGAGCCCGGTTGACAGCGGCGATCGGGCGGGCCGCCTGCCTGTTCGCGGTGGTGACCGCGCTGGTGTGCGCACCGGTGGCGGGCGCGACGCCGGAGAGCGACGCCGACGCCGCCATCACCGCCGCCTGGGAGGCCACCGGCGGCGCGGCCGGGCCGCTCGGCCCGCCCACCGGCGGGGTGTACCCGGTCGGCGTCGGCTTCGGCCGCGACTACGCCCGCGGCAGGATGTTCTACACCCCCGACACCGGCGCCCACTTCATCCAGGGCGCCATCCTGGAGAAGTACGAGTCGCTGGGCGGTCCCGCCGACAGCGATCTGGGGTTTCCCACCATCGACGAGAGCCCGGGCCGGGTCGGCCCGGACAGCCGCAACGTCATCTTCAGCGCCGGGGACAATCCGGTCATCTTCTGGACCCCCGACACCGGTGCCCACGTGGTGCGCGGCGCGATCAACGCCGCCTGGGACCGGCTGGGCGGATCGTCCGGCCCGCTCGGGGTCCCGGCCGAGGACGAGGTGTTCCGCGGCGACGTGGTGAGCCAGAAGTTCACCGGCGGCGAGCTGTCCTGGAACCGCCGCACCGGTGAGTTCACCACGGTGCCGCCGGATCTCGCGGCCGGGCTGGAGGGGCTGGAGGTCTCCGAGGACCCGGTCGCGGCGATCAACGCCGCGCGCCGGGCGGCCGGCGGCGCGCTCGGCCCGCTGGGCGCGCGGCAGGGCGAGCCGTATCCGGTCGGCGACGACGGCCTGGCCCAGGATTTCGCCGGCGGCGCGATCTACTACAGCCCCGCCACCGGGGCCAACGTGCTGACCGGCCAGGTGTTGGAGAAGTACCGGAGCGTGGGTGGCCCGGACGGCGATCTGGGGCTGCCCACCTCCGGTGAGCAGTCGGTGGGCGCGGGGCCGGCGCGGATGGCGACCTTCGGCGCCGACGACGAGCCGGTCATCTTCTGGACCCCGGACTACGGCGCGGTCGTCGTGCGCGGCTCGATCCGGGCGGCCTGGGACAAGCTCGACGGCGCCGAGGGCCCGCTGGGCGTGCCGGTGGCCGACCAGAGCGAGGACGGTGCCACCGTCACCCAGAAGTTCGAGCACGGGTCGATCAGCTACGACCGGGACAAGGGCCGGTTCAGCACCGAACCGGCCGATCTGGCCGGGCAGCTGACCGATCTGCAGGTGCCGGCCGAGCAGGTGCCCCCGCCGGCCGACGCGTCCGCCGACGGCGGCGACGGGGCGACCGGGGTGTCGGCGAAGTGGTGGTGGCTGGTGGCGGTCCCGCTGCTCGTGCTGATCGGCGCCCTGGTCGGGCTCACCGCCTGGCACCGGCGCCGGCGCGGGGGCGAAGCGTCCGGCGCCGACGCCGCCGACGAGTACCGCGATGCCTACCGCCCGGACGACTACCGGGATTACGGGGACCGGGACTACGGGGAGCACGAGGCCGGCAGCGCGGAGGCGGCCGCCGACGAACGGCCCACCGACGACGACGAGGCCGACCGGTTCGGCCGGTTCTACGGCGAGCCGTCCGGTCCGGCCCCGTACACCCCGGCCGGTGGCACCGACGAGCCGCTGCCGGTGAGCATGTGGGGCTTCGGTGAGGAACCCGGGGGCGAGGAACCCGGGCCGGTCGGGCAGGACGCCGGCCAGGAGGACCCGGACTCGGTCGACACCGAGCCCACCCGCATCCCGACCGCCGCCGAACTCGGCGGTGCCGAACCGGGTGGCCGGGCCCCGGCCGGGCCCGAGCCGTCCGGCGGCCCCGGGCTGCTCGACGCCCCGGTCGCCGAGTCGGCGGTGATCGAGGCCGACGTGGTCGAGGTGGAGGCGGTCGACGAGCCGGCCGAGGCGGACAGCCGGCCCCGGTTCGGGGCACCCGAGTTCGGGACCTCCGGGTTCGGGGCACCCGAGTTCGGCGAGGCCGCGGGGGAGCCCCACTCCGGCCGGCACGCGGCGGTCGACCCCGACGAGCCCGCGCCCGGACACACCGGCATCCACCTGCCGCTGGCCGACCCGCGTCAGGCGCCGGCCGGATTCACCGTCAAGGCCAGCGCGACCGAGGGCGTGTACTGGACGCCGGACTGCCCCGGCTACGCCGAGGCGGTGGCCGAATTGTGGTTCGTCAGCGAGGAACTCGCCGTCACCAACGGGTTCGTCAAGGCCCGCTGAACCCGGAACCGCCCGCCGGGGCGGTCAGAGTTTGCGGATGACGGTGACGACCTTGCCGAGGATCACCGCGTCGTTGCCGGGGATCGGCTCGTAGGCCGGGTTGTGCGGCATCAGCCACACCTGGCCGCGGGTGCGTTTGAAGGTCTTGACCGTCGCCTCGCCGTCGATCATCGCCGCGACGATGTCGCCGTTGTCGGCGACGTTCTGCTGGCGCACCACCACCCAGTCGCCGTCGCAGATCGCGGCGTCGACCATCGAATCGCCGACCACCTTGAGCAGAAACAGCGAGCCCTCGCCGACCAGCTCGCGGGGCAGCGGGAAGACGTCCTCGACCGCCTCCTCGGCCAGGATCGGCCCGCCGGCGGCGATGCGGCCGAGCACCGGCACGAAGGTGGGTTCCGGCAGTGCGTCGGAGCCGGCCACGTCGGTGACCACCGGCGGACCGGCCGGCTCGTCGAGCCCGCGCACGTCGACCGCGCGCGGCCGGTTCGGGTCGCGGCGCAGGTAGCCCTTGCGTTCGAGGGTGCGCAGCTGATGGGCCACCGACGAGGTGGACGTCAGCCCCACCGCGTCGCCGATCTCCCGGATGCTCGGCGGGTACCCCCGGGTGGTCACCGAGGCCCGGATGACCTCGAGGATGGTGCGCTGCCGTTCGGTGAGCCCGCCGTCGGGCCCGCGGCGTGCGCCGGTCCTGCCGCGGTCGGTGGGGGTCCCGCTGCTGTCGCTCATAGCTGCCGAGCGTAGTCGGCGCGCCGACGTTCATCAAACACTTGTTCGAGGTGTGTCGGCCGGTCCGGCGGTCCGCAGCGGCCGGTTTTGTCGGACCTGCGTCCTATCGTTCCGCAACAGTTCGATCACATGTTCTATTCATCGAACAGATGATCGACTAGATTCGAACACAGGAGCGAATACGCGAGCGGAAGGTGTAAGACATGACCATCCTCGGAGCACAGGCGAGCATCCTCGAGACGGGCGGCCCCCGCCGGGTCGGCCCCCGGCAGGTCGGGGTGCGCCGGGTCGAGCCCCGGCGCCCGGCCGGCCGCAGGCGGCCCGCGGCCGGGCGGGTGCAGTACCGGCGGCCGCGGGTGGCGCTGTCGCGGGCGGTGCACCGCCGGCCGATCACCCCGGCCAAGACCGTGGTGCTGGCCCTGGTCGCCGCCGGCATCACGGTGTGGCTGGGGCTGGTCGCCCAGGTGGGCGGGGTGCTCGGCCCGCGTGAGTCGGTGCCGCCCCGGCTGGCGGTGGTCCAGGTGCACGCCGGGGAGACCCTGCACCAGGTCGCCCAGCGGGTGGCGCCGCAGGCCCCGGTGGGCGCGGTCGTCGAACGCATCCGCGAACTCAACGGACTGCACTCGTCGGCGGTGAACGCCGGGCAGACGCTGCTGGCCCCGGTGGGCTGATGCCCGTCGGCGCGGGCACGCGGTGCCGGGTGCCGGGAGCCGCCGGGCCGGGGCAGGTACGCTCGGAGTCGTTCGAGGTAACTGTCCGTCGGTGCGGCGAAGGAGCGGTGATGCACTGTCCGTTCTGCCGTCATCCCGATTCCCGGGTCGTGGACTCCCGGCTGACCGACGAAGGGCAGGCGATCCGGCGGCGCCGGTCCTGCCCGGAGTGCGGCCGCCGGTTTACCACGGTGGAGACGGCGGTGCTCGCCGTGGTCAAGCGCAGCGGCGTGACCGAACCGTTCAGCCGGGAGAAGGTGATCCGCGGGGTGCGGCGGGCCTGCCAGGGCCGGCAGGTCGATGACGACGCGCTGAACCTGCTCGCCCAGCAGGTGGAGGACACCGTGCGCGCCACCGGCTCGCCGGAGGTGCCGAGCCACGAGGTGGGCCTGGCCATCCTCGGCCCGTTGCGCGAGCTCGACGAGGTGGCCTACCTGCGGTTCGCCTCGGTCTACCGCGGGTTCACCTCGGCCGAGGACTTCGAGCGGGAGATCCAGGCGCTGCGCGAGCACCGCCGGCGGGCCGCGGCGGAGCCGGAGGCACCGGCCGCGGATTCGGCGGCCGGACAGGCCCGGGCCGCCTCGTCCTGACCGGTCCGCTCAGCCCAGCTGTTTGACGCCGTCGGAGACCACCCGGCCGGCGACCCGTACCCAGCCCTCCGGGTTCCAGTTCGTGTACAGCACCGACCCGCGGCCCTGCACGATGGTCAGGTCCCGGCTCAGATAGTCGGTGATGCGCACCGCCGCCGCGCCGGTCGCCTCGTCCTCGGGCACGCCGAGGTGGGCGGCGAACATCCGGGCCCGGATCACACCCTGCTCCCGGTCGGTCCAGGTCCACAGGTAGTGCTCGGTGTCGTCGGGGTAGTCGTCGGGATCGGCGGCCAGCAACTCCTCGACCGAGGCCAGGTCGTGGATGGCGAACTCCGGGGCCCACTCGGCCCGGGCCCGCACCGCGGTCAGCTCGCCGTCGTAGTCGACCTGCACGATGCCGGCCGGCACCTGCAGCGTGTGCACCGGGGTACCGCGCTCACGCAGCCACCAGGCCGCACCCACGGTGGGGTGGCCGGCGAACGGCAACTCGGCGGCCGGGGTGAAGATGTGCGCGTGCGCGGTGCTCTGCCCGGGCGCCGGCGGATCGACGAATACGGTTTCGGCATAACCCAGTTGGGTGGCGATCCGCTGCCGGTCGGCGGGGTCGACGGCGGCCCCCTCGACCAGGCCCAGCGGATTGCCGTGGTTGCCCTCGGGATCGGTGAACACCCGCAACACGGTCACATCGATGGCCATGGACCGATGCTACGTGGTGCCCCGCGGTGCGGGTCAGGTCGCACTGCGCGCGTCGGACTCCAGCGCGTCGAGCACCGCCAGCCGGGTGTCGACCGGACCGGACAGCGAGCGCTCGGTCGGGCCCTGCCGCAGCAGGGTCCGCAGCTTGTCCTGATCGTGCTCGGCCGGTGCGGTGGTGTCGATGAACCGCTGCACCACCGCGACGAACCGGTCCGGGTCGTCGTGGAACGGGAAATGCCCGGATCCGGTGAAGATCTCCAGCCGGGAGCCGGGCATCGCGGCGTGCGCGAGGTGGGCGTGGCTGACCGGGATCACCGAGTCGCGGTCGCCCCAGATCAGCTGCACCGGCACCGATTCGGTCAGGTAGCAGCGGTCCAGCATGGTGACCACCTGACCGCGCCAGTCCACCACCGCCCGCAGCGTGCGGGCGAACGCGGCCGAGGCGGTCGGCTCGGGCAGGTCGGCCAGGATGCGCAGCGCCTCGGGCAGGTCGCGGCCCAGCCCGGTGGAGCCGATGAGCGTCCCGGCCAGCCTGCCCGCCACCCGCAGTGCCGGCAGTACCAGCGGCAGCCGCAACAGGGCCAGCGCCTCGCTGCCCAGCGGCGCGGCGGCGATCCGCAGTGCCACGTTGACGTCCCGGGTCACCCCGCCGGCGGCGACCAGGATCAGCCGGTCCACGAACTGCGGGAACTGGTAGGCGAACTGCATCGCCACCCCGCCGCCGAGCGAGTGGCCGATCACCGTCACCCGGTCGATGTCCAGCACGCTGAGCAGGTCGCGCATGCCGTTGGCGTAGGCGGCCACCGAGTAGTCGGCGCGCGGTTTGTCCGACAGCCCGTGACCGAGCAGGTCGGGCGCGACGACGGTGAACCGCCGGGCCAGCCGGGTCTGCACCTCGGTCCAGGTGGTGGAGTTGTCCCCGATGCCGTGGATGAGCAGCACCGCCGGGCCGGAGCCGGCGATCCGGTAGGCGCGCCGGTAGCCGTGGATGGTGCGGAACCGCAGCCGCGGGGTACAGCCCGCCCCGGCGTCGTCGGCCGGGGCGCCGGCCGTCCGGGATTCGGCCGTTCGTCTCGTCATCTCGCCGTCCTCGGGCCGGGGGAGGGGCGTCCCCCGGACGGCGTCAGGACTGCTCGCCCTCCTCGGGGAACCCCTCCGGGAAAGTCTGACCGCTCTGCTGGGCCAGGAACCGCTCGAACTCGCCGGCCAACTCCTCGCCCGTGGGCAGGTCCTCGTCGCGGGCCAGCAGCGACCGGTTCTCCTGGGCCACGACGAACGCATCGTACTGGCGCTCCAGCGCGGCCACCACCTGAGCGACCTCCGGGCTGGCCTCCACCTGGGCGTTGATCCGGTCGTGCACCTCGGCGCCGGCCTTGGCCAGTTCGGCCAGCGGGATCTGCAGCGACCCGGTCCGGGCCACCTCGGCCAGCAGTGCCTCGGCGGCCGGCGGGTAGGGGGTCTGGGCCAGGTAGTGCGGCACGTGCACGGTGTAGCCGACCACGTCGTAGCCGTACTGACCCATCCGGTACTCCAGCAGGTTCGACACACTGGCCGGCACCTGCACCTCGGCGAACCACGCGGGGTGCTCGGCGATCAGGTCCCGGTTGTTGGAGTGGGCGGTCAGCGTGATCGGCCGGGTGTGCGGGACCGCCATCGGCATCGCACCCAGGCCGATCACCTGGCGCACCCCGAGCCGCTCGGCCAGCAGCCGCACCGCGGCGATGAACCGCTCCCAGCGCAGGTCCGGTTCCAGGCCGCAGAGCAGCAGAAACGGCGTGCCCTCGCTGTCGTGCAGCGCGTACAGGTTGAGCTCGGGGTCGTCGTAGGCGGTGAAGTGGTCGTTCTTGAACGTCATCAGCGGCCGCCGGGACCGGTAGTCCAGCAGCTCGTCGATCGCGAACGACGCGACCAGTTCGGTGGGCAGGGTGTTCTTCAGGTGCGCCGCGGCCAGCCGGATGGCGTGCCCGGCATCGGAGAACCCCTCCAGCGCGTGCACCATCACCGGACCGCGCCCGTCGGCTGTGGAGAGCTCGGGCGCGGGTGTCTGCAGCTGGTACATGCCGGTCTGCTCGGGCTGGAAGTACTGGTCAGCGCCGTCGGCGTGATCGGTCATGTCGCCTCGCCTCCTTAGCCACGGGCCGGGACCGCTGCCGGCCCGGCGCGCAAGCTGTACGGGTACCGCTGCAACTAGTTTCGCCCAACCGCACCCGCGGGGTCCGGTCAGCCCCCCGCCGCCCGCGCCGACAGCGCAAACCGGGGCCGCCCGGCGTGTGCGCCCCACCGGACCGGCCGCGGCGGTGAGACGATGGGCGCGATGTCGCGTCGCAGCCCAGCACCGTTGGCCCACCTGTGCGTGTGGGCGGTCGTGGCCGCGCTGGCCGGCGGTTGCGTACGGGTGGTGCCGGGCCGCGGCGAGGCGGCCGTGACCGTCCCGGGGCCGCCCGACCGGCCGGTGGTGCTGGCCGACGTGCTGCCCGCCCCGGACCGGTTCCCGCCGGACTACCCGGCCGCCGTGCTCGACCCGGCGGCGGCCGACGCCGCGATCCGCGCCGTCGACGCGGTGCCGGCCGGGGCGGTGGTGGATCCGCCGGAGTGCACCCCGCCCGCGCCCGGGCCGGGCCCGGCCGACGCGGTCGCGGTGCAGGGCCGCGACCCCGACACCGGGGCCGAGCTCACCGTCGCGCTCACCCGCACCGGGACCGACCCGGCGGTGCGCCGCGACCAGTTGGCCGCCTGCCCGTCGTTCACCGTCACCGTGGCCGGCGGCGAGGCCGAACAGCGCCGCACGGTGCACACCGAGCTGCGGCCGCGGCCCCCGGTCGACGCCGACGACACGTTCGCCGTCGCCGTCGAGGTCGACGGCGACCCGCCGGCGCGGCTGCTGGTGCTGGTCGCCCAGATCGGCGAGGTGCGGGTCACCGCCGCCTGGCGCGGCGACGACCCGGACGCCGACCCGGACAGCACGGCGCTGGACGCGCTGTTCACCGACGCGGTGCTGCAGGTGCGGCGGGCCGTGCGGCCCTGAGCCGCCCGGGTTGTCCCCAGTCGCGGATCGCTCCCCAGCTTGGCCCCGCCGGGGCGTTCGGGACCGGTTCTCGACGGTGGCCGCTGAAAGCGTCGGGGCATGACGAACGCAGCAAGCCCCGATTTCCAACTCAACCGGCCCGGCGCCCTCATCGCGGCGCTGCCCGCCGTGCTCGGGTTCGTGCCCGAGCGGTCCCTGGTGCTGGTCACCCTCGAGCGCGGCGCGCTGGGCTGCGTGATGCGGGTCGACCTGACCCCCGAGCTGCCGGAGGCGGCCGACGAGCTGGCCCGGGTGGCCGCCGCCGGCCCGGCCGACGCGGCCGTCGCGGTGATCGTCGACGACCGCGCCCCGGACTGCCAGGCCTGCGCGGCCGAGCAGTGCCTGCTCGCCGACGCGCTCGCCGATGCGCTGGACACCGTCGGCATCGAGCTGCTGGCCGTGCACGTCGTCGACCGGGTCGCCGCCGGCGGGCGGTGGCGGTGCGTGGACGACTGCGGCGCGGCCGGGGTGGTGGAGGATCCGCGGTCCTCGCCGGTGGCGCTGGCCGCGGTGCTCGACGGGCGGCGGCTCTACGACCGCCGTGCCGACCTGCTGGCCGCGGTCGCCCCGGACCCGGCCCGCACCGCCGCGGTGGCCGCGGTCCTCGGCGACGCGGCCTCCGGCCCGGGCGGTCCGCGCAGCGACGCCGACGCGCAGGGCGTGGCGCGCGCGGTGCTGGCCGCGGTCGACCGGGTCGCCGACGGGCGGGAGCCGGCCGACACCGAGCTCGCCGGGCTGGCCCGCGGGCTGGGCGACGTGCGTGTCCGGGAGGTGTGCTACGCGCTGGCGGTGGGGAAGCGCGCCACCGCCGCCGAGGCGCTGTGGCTGCTGCTGGCCCGCAGCACGTCCACACCGTGGCGCACCGAAGCGCTTGTGCTGCTGGCGTTCTCGGCCTACGCCCGGGGAGACGGGCCGCTGGCCGGGGTGGCGCTGGACGCGGCGCTGGCCGACGCCCCCGGACACCGGATGGCGGGCATGCTCGACCGCGCACTCCAGCGCGGGATACATCCGGAACGCATCCGGGAACTGGCGCTGTCCGGCTACCGGATGGCCGAACGGCTCGGGGTGACGCTGCCGCCGCGCGGCGGGCTCAGACCTTCTCGACCTTGACGGCGTGGGCCATGTGGTGCGGCAGGTCGACCTGCTCGTGGCCGGGGATGATGATCGACACGCTGCCGTTGTCGTTGAGCTGCACGGTGACCCGGGCGTTGGGCACCACCCCGGCGTCCTTGAGCCGGGCGATGAGTTCGGCGTCGCCCTGCACGTGCTCGGTGAGCTGACGCACCACCACCGCGACCGGCATGCCGGCGGGCAGCTCGGTCAGCCGCACCAGCGGCACCTGGTCGGTGTCGTCGGTGTCGATGCCGAGCTGGTCCAGGCCCGGGATGGGGTTGCCGAACGGCGAGGTGGTGGGGTTGTTGAGCACCTTGACCAGGCGCCGCTCGACGTCCTCGCTCATCACGTGCTCCCAGCGGCACGCCTCGGCGTGCACCTCCTCCCAGGGCAGGCCGATGACGTCGACCAGCAGCCGCTCGGCGAGGCGGTGCTTGCGCATGACGGCGATCGCCAGGGCACGCCCCTTCGGGGTGAGCTCCAGGTGCCGGTCACCGGCGACCTGGACCAGGCCGTCGCGCTCCATGCGCGACACCGTCTGGCTGACGGTGGGGCCACTCTGCTCGAGCCGTTCCGCGATGCGGGCACGCAGCGGAACCACGCCCTCCTCCTCGAGGTCGTAGATGGTCCGCAGGTACATCTCGGTGGTATCGACAAGATCGTTCATGGCACCCTCCGTCGCAGGCGAGTCTACCGTTTTCACGTCGTGAACTGGGGCGCAACGTCGCGCGCCTGTCGCAGCGAACACCCCCGCCGGATACCCGGCGGGGGTGTTGCGGAACGACTCGTCAGCTCGCGTAGGCGCGCAGCCGATCGGCGCGTTCGCCGTGGCGCAACTTCGCCATCACCTCGCGCTCGATCTGACGGACCCGCTCCCGCGACAGCCCGAACAGCTTACCGATCTGGTCGAGGGTGCGCGGCTGGCCGTCGTCGAGGCCGTAGCGCAGCCGGATCACCTGCTGCTCGCGCTCGTCGAGCGTGGCCAGCACGTGCCGGATGTCGGAGTGCAGCAACTCGGCGATGACCGCGTTCTCGGCCGACATCGCCTCGGCGTCCTCGATGAAGTCGCCCAGCGGCGCCTCCTCGTCGCTGCCCACCGGCATGTCCAGGCTCACCGGATCCCGGCTGTGCTCGAGCAGGTCGTTGATCTTCTCCACCGGGATGCCGGACTCGGCGGCCAGCTCCTCCTCGGTGGCCTCGCGGCCGAGGTTCTGGTGCAGCTCGCGCTTGATCCGGGCCAGCTTGTTGACCTGTTCGACGAGGTGCACCGGCAGCCGGATGGTGCGGCTCTGGTCGGCCATGCCGCGGGTGATGGCCTGCCGGATCCACCAGGTGGCGTAGGTGGAGAACTTGAAGCCCTTGGTGTAGTCGAACTTCTCCATCGCCCGGATCAGGCCCAGGTTGCCCTCCTGGATGAGGTCCAGCAGCGGCATGCCGCGGCCGGTGTAGCGCTTGGCCAGCGACACCACCAGGCGCAGGTTGGCCTCCAGCAGATGGCGGCGGGCCTCCTCGCCGTCGCGCACCACGGCCTGCAGGTCGCGCCGGCGCGACTCGCTCATCCGCTTGCGGGTCTCCAGCAGGTGCTGGGCGTACAGGCCGGCCTCGATGCGCTTGGCCAGCTCCACCTCGTCCTCGGCGTTCAGCAAGGCCGTTTTGCCGATGCCGTTCAGGTACACCCGCACCAGATCGGCTGCCGGGCTCTGGGCATCCAGATCGGCGTCGACGCGGCTGGTTGTGGCATTTGCCATGACGGCCTCCTGCTCAGCTTGGACTGACATCGGGTTCAACGCCCGGACGTCGTCAGGAGTTCCCGGGCATGACCGGCTTCACACGTGCTGAGCAGCGGTTTTTCCGCGCGGACCTGAGAATGTGCTGAGAATGCCGGTGCGCCGGAACTACTCGGCGTCCCGGTCGGGGGCCGGTTGCCCGTCCCGGGCGGTGCCGCCGCCGGCCACGTCACCGTCGACGACGGTGCCCTCGACGGTGCCCTCGATCACCCGGGGCGGGGCGGCGGTGGGGAACAGCCCGGCGCGCGGCGGGGCGGCGTAGCGGCGCGGTTCCTCGGCCTTGCGGGGCGGCCGGTCGTTGGCGATCAGCACCGCCATCCACGGCAGCGGGATCGAGACCACGATGATCGCCAGCGAGATCAGCCCGTTGTGCCAGGTGCCGTAGGCGATCGCGGCGAGGATGAGCGCCGGGATCCGGAACGACATCAGCGTCAGGTACTTGCGCACCCGCTGGCGGTGCTGCACCTCGTAGGGGAGCTCCGCGGTGGTGATCAAGATCGGACGACCGTCGTCGTCGAAACCCAGCTCGCGGCCGTGGTCCATGTCCTCCACTGTTCCACTGTTGGGCCCGGGGGCAAAATGGAGGGCATGCAGACCGACACCCTGGAACGTACCGACTCCGAGGAACGCGTCGACGACGGTACCGACAGCGACACTCCCAAGTACTTCCACTACGTCAAGAAGGACAAGATCGCCGAGAGCGCGGTGATGGGCACCCACGTGGTGGCGCTGTGCGGCGAGGTGTTCCCGGTCACCCGCACCCCGAAGGCGAACTCGCCGGTCTGCCCGGAGTGCAAGCGCATCTACGAGACCCTCAGGAAGTAGCGGCGCCCGGCGGGCGCAGCCGGTCCCGCAGCCACCGCCACAGCCGGTGGGTGTGCGGCGGCGGGGCCGGCCACTGCTCGGCGACGGCGGCGTTGAGCTCGGCGCCGGCCATGATCGCGAACCCCAGGAAGAACGCGAACAGCAGGAACGCGATCGGGGTGGCCAGCGCGCCGTAGGTGTAGCCGGTGCTGGTGATCCAGCCCAGATACACCCGCAGCCCCCAGGTGGCCACCAGGAACAGCACCGCGGCCAGCGCCGCCCCGGGCGCGAGCCGGTGCGACGGCAGCGGTTTGGGCAGCGCCACCCGGTAGAGCAGGTTGATCGCCACGAACAGGCCCAGCCCGAGCACCGGGTAGTAGCCGATCCGCAGCACCTGGTCCCAGTCGTCGGGGATGTAGGCGGCGACCTTGCGCGGCCCGAGCGCCAGGAACGGGGCGGCGGCGATGGCGAACACCAGCATCACCACGTACAGGCCCAGCGCGTAGAACCGCTGCCGCACCGGGTGGCGCAGCGGGGTCTGGTCGTGGGCCGCCACGATCGAGTCGACGAACGCCGAGATCGCCGACGACCCGGCCCACAGCGAGATCACGAACCCCAGCGACACCACCTCGCCGCGGGCGCCCTGCACGATGTCGCTGATCGTCGGCTTCAGGATCTCCTCGACCACGTTGGCCGAGAAGAACCGCTCGGCGGTGTCGATCAGCCAGACCTCGAAGGCCGGCAGGATGTCCGGGCTCAACAGCGGCG
This sequence comes from uncultured Mycolicibacterium sp., assembly GCF_937941905.1. Classification (GTDB taxonomy): domain Bacteria; phylum Actinomycetota; class Actinomycetes; order Mycobacteriales; family Mycobacteriaceae; genus Mycobacterium. The sequence continues at coordinate 68,414 of NZ_CALDGS010000063.1, forward strand.
CGACGTGGGCGAGGCTGCCGAGCATGCCGAGCAGCAGCGGCGGCAGGGACAGCGCGGACCAGAACGCCGCCTGGGCGGACTCGGAGAAGATCGAGTCGTCCCAGCTCTTGGTCACGGCACGCCGCAGCACCGCCCACACGTGCCGCCCGGCCCGGTCCTGCCGCCCGGTCTGGTCAGTCATCGCAGAACAGCATGACCGACCCCGCGGCCGCCGCCCGGCAGGCGGAGCCGGTGAGTCCGGTCCGGCGCCTACTCGGCGGGGCTGACCTCCAGCACGGCCGACATCTCGAGCAGCTTGGCCTCGTGCTCGTTGGCGTGATGCTGGCAGAACAGCAGTTCGGCCCCCGAGGGCAGCTTGGCGCGAACGCGAGCGGCGGCCCCGCAGCGATCGCAGCGATCAGCCCTGGTCAGATCCGGACTGGTCAGAGTTGCGTTCATGGGCTCCTCCGTCTCTCGTTCGACGCCTGTCTCCACTGTCTCAGACGCTCTCGGATTCGGCCTTGTTCCCCGGGGTCGCTCCGGTGTGTCATCTCTCACGTGCCGATCCGATCGTGTCCCGTGCTGCTGCACCTGTGTCCCGAGGACGACTGGCGCGCGGCGTGCGCCGCCGGGGAGTACCGGCCCGCGTCGCTGAGCACCGCCGGGTTCGTCCACCTGTCCGCGCCCGAACAGGTCCACCTGCCGGCGAACCGGTTGTTCGCCGGCCGGACCGACCTGGTGGTGCTGCACATCGACGCCGCACGGCTGTCCTCCCCGGTCCGCTGGGAGCCGGGGGTTCCGACCGACCCCGGCGGGATGCTGTTTCCCCACCTGTACGGCCCGCTAACCCTCGACGCGGTCGTCGACGTCACGGCCTACCGGCCGGGGCCGGACGGGCGGTTCGCGCCCTGGGCCGCCGACCGCTAGTCGAGGTAGTCGCGCAGCACCTGGGACCGGCTCGGGTGGCGCAGCTTCGACATGGTCTTGGACTCGATCTGGCGGATGCGCTCGCGGGTCACGCCGTAGACCTGGCCGATCTCGTCGAGCGTGCGCGGCTGGCCGTCGGTCAGGCCGAACCGCAGCCGCACCACGCCGGCCTCGCGCTCCGACAGCGTCTCGAGCACCGACTGCAGCTGGTCCTGCAGCAGCGTGAAGCTCACCGCGTCCACGGCCACCACGGCCTCGGAGTCCTCGATGAAGTCGCCGAGCTGGCTGTCGCCCTCGTCACCGATGGTCTGGTCCAGCGAGATCGGCTCACGCGCGTACTGCTGGATCTCCAGCACCTTCTCCGGCGTGATGTCCATCTCCTTGGCGAGCTCCTCCGGGGTGGGCTCGCGGCCGAGGTCCTGCAGCAGCTCGCGCTGGATGCGGCCGAGCTTGTTGATGACCTCGACCATGTGCACCGGGATGCGGATGGTGCGGGCCTGGTCGGCCATGGCACGGGTGATGGCCTGCCGGATCCACCAGGTGGCGTACGTGGAGAACTTGTAACCCTTGGTGTAGTCGAACTTCTCGACCGCGCGGATCAGACCGAGGTTGCCCTCCTGGATCAGGTCCAGGAACGCCATGCCGCGGCCGGTGTAGCGCTTGGCCAGCGACACCACCAGGCGCAGGTTGGCCTCCAGCAGGTGGTTCTTGGCGCGCTCGCCGTCGCGGGCGATCCACTGCAGGTCGCGGCGCTGGGTGGGCGGCAGCTTCTCGCCCTTCTCGGCGGCCTGGTTGAGCAGGTGGGTGGCGTACAGGCCGGCCTCGATGCGCTTGGCCAGCTCCACCTCCTCCTCGGCGTTGAGCAGCGCGACCTTGCCGATCTGCTTGAGGTAGGCGCGCACCGAGTCGGCCGAGGCGGTGAGTTCGGCGTCCTTGCGGGCCTGCCGCAGCGCCTCGGACTCCTCCTCGTCCCAGACGAAGTCGCCGGAGGCCTTGTCCTTCTCCGAGGGCTCGTCGAGGTCGTCCTCGTCGTCCTCGTCCTCGGCGTCGTCGTCCTCCTCGGCGGCGACGTCGGTGTCGTCCTCGCCGACCGCCTCGGGGTCGAGGTCGTCGAGCTCGAGGTCCTCGACGTCGAGGTCGGCCGCGGGATCCTCGACATCGAGGTCGTCGACGGCCTCGATGTCGTCGACGAGGTCGACGTCGGTGACCGACGGATCGGCGGCGGTGGCCTTCTTCCGGCCGCCGGTGGCCTTGGTCGCCTTGGTCGCCTTGGTGGCCTTGGCGGCCTTTTTGGCCGGGGCCTTCTTGGCGGCCTTGGTGGCGCGACTCCGGGTGCCCGACTCGCTCTTGGCCGACTTGCCCGCGGACTTGGCGGCGCGCTTCGCGGGAGCCGATCCGGTGGCGGCCTTGGCCGCCGCCTTCTTCGCGGGGGTCTTGGTAGCGGTCTGCTTCTCCGACTCCTCGGCCGGGGTTGCCTTTGTCGCTGCCACGTACGCCCTTTCCGTCTTACAGGTTCCGATGCGCCGCCACTCGCCGCGCGCACGGGCGTGCGTCACCGGGAAGCGTCGGCTATGTCGAATGTTTGGCGTCCATCTGGACCGGATACTCGCCGCTATTCGGTAGGCGGCCGCCGTCGACCATTGTAACGACAGCACCGGCCCGAACCGCTGTGCGCGGGGTTTTCGCAGGTCCCTACCGCGGCGCCGGGGGCGGGGCGTGCAGTACGTCGAATGCCGAGGCCATCGCCGCGCCCACGATCCCGGCCGTGTTGCGCAGCTCGGCGGGTACCACCGGGGTGCGGTTGGTCAACAGCGGAATCCACTTCTCGGCCTTGCGGCTGATGCCGCCGCCGGCGATGAACAGGTCCGGCCAGATCGCGTTCTCGATGGCCTGCAGCACGACGGTGACCTCCTTGGCCCACCGCTTGTAGCTCCAGTCGTTGCGCTGTTTGACCGACGACGCCGCCCGCTGCTCGGCCTCCATCCCGCCGACCTCGAGGTGGCCGAACTCGGTGTTGGGCAGCAGCACCCCGTTGTGGATCACGGCCGAGCCGATCCCGGTGCCGAAGGTCAGCAGCACGATCACCCCGGAGCGGTTGCGGCCGGCGCCGTAGCGCTGCTCGGCCAGCCCGGCGGCGTCGGCGTCGTTGAGCACGGTGACGCGCTGTCCGTCCAGCGCGGCCTCCACCGCGTGGCGCACGTCGGTGCCGATCCAGGCCCTGTCGACGTGGGCCGCGGTGCGGGCGACACCGTCGGTGATCACCCCCGGATAGGTCACCCCGAGCGGGCCGGTCCAGCCGAACTCGCGCACCACCGCGGCGATAGTGGCGCTCACCGCCTCCGGGGTGGCGGGCTGCGGGGTGGGCAGTTTCAGCCGCTCACCGACGAGCCGGCCGGTGTCGAGGTCGACGATGCCGCCCTTGACCCCGCTGCCGCCGACGTCGACCCCGAAGCCCTGTTTCGGGGTCGCCCCGTTCGGGGTTTCGGTGGGGGAATCCGTGGAGTTCATCTCGCGCACTCCTTAGCCTGAGCCGGCGGCCACCCGGCACGGTTGTGGCGATGTCACCTTAACGGCTGGGCGACCCCGTGCCGAGCGGACCGAGGGCGGGTGGTGCGATGAAGCCATGGCGACCGAACAGACCCCTGCCGGCCCGGCCGATCCCGCGACCCTGCGCGCCGTCGCCGAGCGGCTCGCCGACGAGGCGGCCGCCTTCGTGCGGCGCCGCCGCGCGGAGGTGTTCGCCGACGGTGCGGGCGGTGACGCGGTGTCCACCAAGAGCACCCCGACCGACCCGGTGACCGTGGTCGACACCGAGACCGAGCGGCTGCTGCGCGACCGGCTGGCCGTGCTGCGGCCGGGCGAGCCGGTGCTCGGCGAGGAGGAGGGCGGAGCCGACGCGCTGCGGCCCGGCGTGCCGACCTGGGTGCTCGACCCGATCGACGGCACGGTGAACTTCGTCTACGGCATCGAGGCCTACGCGGTGTCGGTGGCGGTGCAGATCGACGGCCGCTCGGTGGCGGGCGCGGTCGCCGACGTGGCCGCCGGCGCGCTGTACTCGGCCGGGCGCGGGCTCGGCGCGCACGTGCGCCGCGGCGGCGTGGTCACCGAGCTGCGTTGCAGCGCCGCCGACGATCTCGCCACCGCACTGGTGGGCACCGGGTTCTCCTACGCCGCGCCGATGCGGGCCCGGCAGGCCCGGGTGCTGGCCGCGCTGCTGCCCCGGGTGCGTGACGTGCGCCGGATCGGCGCCTGCGCGCTGGACCTGTGCATGGTGGCCGCGGGCCGGCTGGACGGTTACTACGAGCAGGGCGTCCAGCGCTGGGACTGGGCCGCCGCGGCGCTGATCGCCGAGGAGGCCGGCGCCCGGGTGGTCCTGCCGCCCGAGGGTGCGCCGGCCGACGCCGACGGTCTGGTGATCGCCGCCGCCCCCGGGGTGGCCGAGGCGCTGCTGGCCGCGCTGGCCGAGGCCGGCCTCAGCACGCCGACGAGTGAATCTTCTTGAGCAGCGCCGGATCCGGGGGAGCGGTGGCGTCCGGGCCGAGGCCGGCCAGCACCGCCCTGATGTCCTCGCCGGCGGCCGGCTCGTCGAACTCGGTGCCCAGCGCCAGGTCGACCACGGGATCCTCCCGCTCGTCCTGGTAGAGCTCGGCGCACGGCGCGACCAGCCACACCGCCGCCGCGGCCGCCCGGCCGGCCGGGCCGAACCGGATCTGGCCCAGGCACTGCAGCCGGGAGCCGGCCACGTAGATCGGGTCGTTGGCGGCTTCCGGCGGGGCGAAACCCAGGTCGCGCAGCTGGCCGGCCACCTCGGCGGCCTGCCCGGCCCGGCCGCTGGCGTTGAGCACCCGGATCCGGGTGTCCGACAGCCGGGCCGGGGCGACGTCGGCCATGTCGGCCGGATCCACCTTCTCGCCCAGTGACGGTGCCGGGGCGTCCGGGCCGGCGGCCGGCGGCGGATTGCAGGCCACGGCCTGATGCACGTCCGGCGGGCGGTTCAGCGCCACCACCCACACCACCAGGGTGACCGCGGCCAGGGCGGCGAAGAACACGATCCCGGGGGTGTAGTGGCGCCGGCGGAACGGCCGGCCGTGTTTGTCGAACGCGGTGCCTTCGGTGATGAGCGCGACCACCCCTGCACTTTAAGGCCCGAGCGGACAGCGCCCGACCGCGGCCCGCAATATGATGTGACGCATCTCACAGCCGAGGGGGAGGGATTCGGGCACGAATCATTTGGTGGATGCGTTCGGCACTGGTACAAAGCTCGCTTGCAACGTCTACGGAGGGGAGACGACGACGATGGCCACCGATTACGACGCCCCGCGGCGGACCGACACCGACGATGTCTCCGAGGATTCGCTCGAGGAGCTGAAGGGGCGGCGGCTGGAGGCCCAGTCGGCCGTCGTCGACATCGACGAGTCCGAGACCGCCGAGAACTTCGAGCTGCCCGGCGCCGACCTGTCCGGCGAGGAACTGACCGTCCGGGTCATCCCCAAGCAGGCCGACGAGTTCACCTGCTCGAGCTGCTTTCTGGTGCACCACCGCAGCAGGCTGGCCAGCGAGAAGGACGGCGTGATGCTCTGCGTCGACTGTGCCGCCTGATTGCCGGGCCGCCTGATCTTGGGGCCGGCTAGCTGCCGTCGCGCAGCGCCGCGAGCACCCGGTCCGGTCGGCGCGTGCTGACCATCCAGTACGGGGTGGGGTCGTCCGGGTCGTCGAGCACCAGCAGCACCATCGGGCCCACCCAGGGCCGGTGCACCACGAACGCGGCCGGATCGAGTTGGCGGCCCAGCGCGGCCGACTTCGCCGACACCGGCACCTCCGCGCTGCGCGAGACCACCTCGGCCGGCAGGTGCGCCTCGCCGATCCACAGTTCGGTCCGGCCGCCGCGGGCCACCACCCGCACCTCGTAGCGGCTCAGCCACACCAGCGCCACCGCCGCCACCGGCAGCAGCACCAGGTACGGCAGCCAGTCCGGCAGGGTGGGCACCCCCATGTTCACCTCGTAGGCGATCAGGGCCGCCACCCCCAGGATCAGGGGCCACCACCACCACGGCACCCACAGCCGCTCGCGGTAGCGCACGGTTTCCGAGGTTGCGCGCGTGTCGGACACGCGGCCAAGGGTAATCTCTGTCGTCGTGTCCACTTCTTTGGCGGTCGTTCGGCTGGATCCCGGTCTGCCGATGCCCAGCCGGGCCCACGACGGCGATGCCGGCGTCGACCTCTACAGCGCGGTCGACGTCGAACTCGCGCCGGGTCAGCGGCAGCTGGTGCCCACCGGCATCGCGGTGGCCATCCCGTACGGGATGGTCGGCCTGGTCCACCCGCGGTCGGGTTTGGCTGCCCGGCTTGGGCTTTCGATCGTCAACGCACCGGGCACCATCGACGCCGGTTACCGCGGCGAGATCAAGGTGGCACTGATCAACCTGGACCCGCGGACCCCGATCGTGATCAGGCGCGGCGACCGCATCGCCCAGCTGCTCGTGCAGCGGGTGGAGCTGCCCGAGCTGGTCGAGGTGTCGTCCTTCGACGAGGCCGGCCTCGCGAACACCTCCCGTGGCGAAGGCGGCCACGGTTCCTCCGGCGGACATGCGAGTTTGTGATGGCATTCGGTAGACGCAAGCGTGAGAAGCCCGCCCCGCAGGCACCCGAGCCCGTGGCGGCGGCCGGCGAGGCCGACGACGGGGAGATCGAAGGCCCGTTCGACATCGAGGATTTCGACGATCCGGCGCAGGCCGCGGTGGGCCGGCTGGACCTCGGCTCGGTGCTCGTCCCGACCCCGGCCACCGGTCAGGTCCAGGTCGAGCTCAACCCGGCCGGCGCGCCGAGCGCGATCTGGGTGGTGACCCCCAACGGGCGCTACACCATCGCCGCCTACGCCGCACCGAAGTCGGCCGGGCTGTGGCGCGAGGTGGCCGCCGAGCTGGCCGACTCGCTGCGCAAGGAGGCCTCCGCGGTGCGCATCGAGGACGGCCCGTGGGGCCGCGAGGTGGTCGGCGACTCGCCCGGCAACCAGGCCGGCACCCAGGTTCGGTTCATCGGCGTCGACGGCTACCGGTGGATGATCCGCTGTGTGGTCAACGGTCCGGTGCAGACCATGCCCGCGCTCGCCGATGAGGCCCGAACCGCGTTGCGCGACACCGTGGTTCGCCGTGGTGACACCCCGCTGCCGGTGCGCACGCCGCTGCCGGTGCAGCTGCCCGAGCCGATGCTGCAGCAGCTGCGCGCCGCCGCGGCCCAGCAGGCCGCCGCGCTGGCCGCCCAGCAGCAGGGCGACCCGGCCGCCCGGCGCAGCGCGCAGGGCACCGCCATGCAGCAGCTGCGCAGCACGATCACCGGCGGCTGAGCCGCCAGATCGGGCACCGGCGGCTGAGCCGCCAGATCGGGC